>JBCCFN010000063.1:0-20416 GCA_039029715.1 Actinomycetota bacterium
CCGCCACTCGCCTCACAGCGACAACACCACCCGCCACTCGCCTCACAGCGACAACACCACCCGCCACTCGCCTCACAGCGACAACACCACCGGCCACCGCTCGCCTCACAGCGACAACACCTGCCGACGACCCCACATACCGGCGACGTTGTCGCTACCACGCGAACTGTCGCTCCAATGCGAACACCGACGGCCAACCGACCACACCTGTCGCTCCAACGCGAACTGTCGCTCCAACGCGAACCGGTCGGCTAGCCGACCCGTTGTCGCTACCACGCGAACTGTCGCTCCAACGCGAACCGAGCGGTGTCGTCGGAGAGGCGTCGGCGAGGTCGTGGCTGGCCGGTCGGCGACCGGAGACCGCAGCCGGTCGAGCCGTCAGGACGCCCCGGCCACGACGGTGGCGACCACCAACAGCCCGACCGCAACCACCGGCCCGTGGCGGCGGATCAGTGGCCGAGGTGACCGGTCGACTCGAACCCAGGCCAGCGCTCGGCGCCGGATCAGCACCGCGCCGTAGATGATGCCGAGGAAGACCACGGTCCAGAAGGTGGCACCCGCTCGGCCGAGGTCGTCGTCTGGAAACCAGGCCAGGTTGAACACGATCGGTATGGCGACCAGGTGCATGCCGAAGGTGAACAGCGACGCCTCGCCGAGCGGCAACAGCAGCCAGCCAAGGGCAGTCCGGAGCGGGACCCACAACGCATCGACCACGATCCAGGCAACCCGGAGGTACAGCAGGACCACCAGCAACGGGATCGGCGGCATCTCGGACTCCCGGAGCCACAGTGGCTCGCCCAGATCCGGGCCGGCAACCAGCTCGCCGAGCCACCGGAACGACTGCCAACCTCCCTGATGGAGCCACGCCAACCCGACCGCAAGGGCCAGCACCGCCGCGTCGAGGGCCGGCCGGAACGGCACCGACCGCCAGACGGTTGCGATCCGCTCCCGGTGATAGCCGATGAGCAACCCGCCGAAGAACAGCGGTGCGTTCGGGAGCAGGACCCGGAACGATGCGAACCCGAGCGAGACGTTGTCTGGCCCGGCCAGTTGGCTGAGCAGGTAGGCACCGGCGGTGGCGGCCACCACCACTCGGCTGCGGCCGGCGGTCATCAACCGCAACGCCCCGATGGCGGCGGTGAGGTACAGCACGTAGGCGATCAGGATGTCGCCGCCGTTGAACGCAGTGCCGAGCACGGCGACCCGGCCGATCCATGGCCAGACCCCGTCTGACTCCTCGATCGGCAGCTCGCCCCACAGCGACAAGTCGGTGGTCATGGCAACCACCCCGAGTCCGAGCGAGATGCCGACCGTTGCCAGATAGACCGTCCAGGTCCGCCGTCCGAGTCGGACCGTCGCCTCCTCCGGTGTCCGGCCGATGGTGATGAACCCCAGCGTGAAGCCGGAGATGAACAGGAACGCCTCGGCCGCAGACAGCAGGAACTGGGACCGACCGCTGAACTCGTGGAGGTAGCTGTTGCTCAGCCCGAAGTGGTTGATCGACATAGCGGCCAGGGCGTAGCCCCGCAGCAGGTCGAGGCGGCGGTCCCGGCCCGGGCCGGCCGGATAGGACCATCGCCCTCGGGGTCGGCGGTCGGACCGGGCCCCGGTGGTGTCGGTTCGGACATCGACCAGCGTGGTGCTCACGAGGGGCACGGTACGGAACCGACCATGAAGCCTTCGTGAAGCGGGCGGTCCAATCATCTTGACGTGTCTGGCAGAGCACCTAGGCTTGCTCCGACTCGATGGTGCGGGGCCCCATGGTCCGGCCCGGAACAGTGGGAGAGCACAATGAAGCGACGGACCTGGTACCGGTTGCTGGCCATACTGGCTGCGCTGGCCCTGGTGGCGGCGGCCTGTGGCAGCGACGACGACGACGCCACGGCCGAGGACGATGCGACCGAGACCGCCGAGGACACCGGCGGCGAGGACGCGGCCAGTGACGACGATGCCATGGAAGACGAGGCGGACGCCGAGACCGAGGACGCGGGCGGCGAAGACACCGCAGAGAGCAGCGGCGAGCCGATCAAGATCGGCGCCCTGACCTCGCTGACCGGCAACTTCACGCCGTGGGGCATCCAGGCCCGGGACGGCATGCAGCTGGCGGTCAACGACCTCAACGATGCCGGTGGCATCGACGGCCGCCCGGTGGAGCTGGTGGTCTTCGACGACCAGTCGAACGCCGAGGAGGCGGTCATCGGTCTGGAGCGGATGATCGAGGACGGGGTCGTCGCCGTCGGCGGCGCCATCTCCTCGGACGTGGGGCTCAACACCGCCCAGTTCGCCGAGCAGGCCCAGATCCCGCTGTTCCTGGTCAAGGCCGGCTCAGACGCCATCCTCACCAGGGACAGCCGCTACACCTTCCGGACCTGCATCCCGTCTGCGCCCATGGTCGCCGAGCCGATCGCCCAGTACGCCCAGGCCGAGGGCCTGACCAGGATCGGCGCCATCATCGCCGACTACGGCTGGGGCCGGTCGATCGAGGCCGCCATGCAGGACTCGTTCGATGCGGTCGACGGCCTGGAGTACCAGATCGAGGTGGCCCCGGTCCCCGAGCAGGATTTCACCACCTACCTCCGGAGCCTGGAGAGCTTCGGACCGGAGCTGATCGTTGCCACCGGCCACCCGCCGGGCTCGGGCGCCATCACGGTCCAGTCCGCAGACCTCGGGCTCGACGCCGAGGTCACCGGGGCCTACACCCCGTGGGCCCTGGTCGCCGGCGGCGCCGGCGACGCCGCGGTCGGCCGCTACGCCGACTTCAAGTGTGCCGACTTCGAGAGCGACAGCTATCAGGAGCTCGCCCCTCGCTATCTGGAGATCAGCGACAACACCTTCATGGAGGATGACGCAATCGCCGGCTACGGCATCGTGACGATGATCGCTGCGGCGATCGAAGCGGTCGGTGACGACCCGGTCGCGATGGCCGAGTGGCTGCACACCCAGTCGTTCGACCTCCCGGGCTACGCCTTCCCGATGAGCTGGACCGAGTGGGGCGAGCTGGCAGAGGCGGCGCCGATCTTCTCGGTGCTCGGCCCGGGCCCCGCCCCGGAAGGGGTCAACGAGGCCGGTGACTGGTACCCCGAGACCCTGATCCGGCCCGAGCCGCTGACCCCCTACGAGCCGTCCTGATCGGGCCGGTCGGTGGCGATCCTCGAGGTCGATTCGGTCGTCAAACGCTTCGGCGGTCTCAGCGCCGTCGACGATGTCTCGTTCGAGGTCGACGAGGGCGAGATCGTCGCCCTCGTCGGTCCGAACGGTGCCGGCAAGAGCACCCTGCTGAAGGTGATCGGCGGGATGTACGGGCCGACCGCCGGCACGGTCCGGTTCGACGGGCGGGACATCGCCGGGCTGTCGCCCCATCAGGCTCGCCATGCCGGGGTTGCGGTCGTCCTGCAGACGCCCAGACCGTTCGAAACCATGACCGTTCGGGAGAACGCCGCCCTCGGGGCGCTGTTCGGGCCGGACGGACTGTCCGAGCGGGACGCGCTGCAGCGGGCCGATGAGCTCCTGGCCTTCGTCGACCTGGCCGACCGTCGCCACGAGGCGGTCGGCAGTCTCAACCTCCACGAGCAGCGGTTCCTCGAGATCGCGAGACAGCTGGCCGGCCGGCCTCGGCTGATCCTCCTCGACGAGGTGATGGCCGGCCTCAACGACACCGAGCTCGAGCACTCGGTCGAACTGGTCCGGCGGGCCCGAGCAGACTACGGCGTGACCGTGATCTGGGTCGAGCACGTGATGAAGGCGGTGATGAGCCTGGCCGAACGGATCCTGGTCCTCAACTTCGGGCAGCTGATCGCAGACGGCGACCCGCAGACCGTCATGCGCCAGGACGACGTGGTCACCGCCTATCTCGGTACCCCGACCGAGGCCGCCTAGTGGCCCCGCTGCTCCAGATCACCGGACTGTCCGCCGGGTACGCCGGCGAGGACGTCGTCCACGAGGCCGCACTCGCCGTCGACGAGGGCGAAGCGGTCACCATCATCGGCTCCAACGGCGCCGGCAAGACCACGCTGTTCCGGGCTGCGGTCGGGCTGCTGAGGCCTTCGGGTGGCACGGTCGGCTTCGACGGGGAGGACCTGACCTCCCTCCCGGCCCACCGGATCGCCCGTCTCGGCCTGGCCTACGTCCCGGCCGAGCGTCACCTGTTCCCGGAGATGACGGTGACCGAGAACCTCCTCCTCGGTGCCTTCCCCGGCCGTCCGGATCCGGCCAAGCAGGCCATGGTGTTCGACCTGTTCCCCCGGCTGGCCGAGCGCCGATCTCAGCTGGCGGCGACGATGAGCGGGGGCGAGCAGCAGATGCTGGCCGTTGGGCGGGCGCTGATGTCCGGACCGAGGATGTTGATGCTCGACGAGCCGACCACCGGGCTGGCACCGGTCCTGGCCAAGGAGGCCTACCGGGCGCTGGCCCAACTCCGCGACGACGGCCTGACCCTGCTTGTCGCCGAGCAGCAGGTGCCGCTGGCCCTCGAACTGGCCAGTCGGGGCTACGTGCTTGAGGATGGCCGCATCGAGCTGGCCGGGACCTCCGAGGAGTTGGCAGGCAACCCCGAGGTCCAGCGGGCCTACCTGGGGGTGGCGTAGTGGTCCAGCGGTCTGCGGCGGCGGTGACGCGATGATCGCCGCCATCCTCGACGGCCTGGTCCTCGGGCTGCAGTATGGGCTGCTCGGGGTCGGGCTGACATTGATCTACGGGCTGACCGGTGTGCTCAACCTGGCCCATGGCCAGATCGCCGTACTCAGTGCGGTCGTGGTGTCGTTGACCATGGCCGGTGGCGTGCCGGCGATCCCCGCGGTCCTGGTCGGCCTGCTGTTCGCCGGTCTCCTGTTGCTCGTCGTCGACCTGACGATGATGCGAGCCGTGTACCGGCTGGATGGCGAGCCCCGGATCCTGCTCGGCCTGCTGTTGATGCTCGGCGTGGCATTCGTGATCGATGGGTTGCTGGAGTGGCGGTACCCGATCGAGCAGCTCCGGCTCAGCATCGGCGGCGACCCGATCCCGATCCTCGGTGTGTCGATGTCGACCGGGAGCCTGCTGGCCTCGGCGGTCGCCATCGTTGCCGGGGCCCTACTGATCGCGTTCTTCCGCTACACCAGCCTGGGCCGGGCCGTCCGCTCGGTCATTCAGGACGAACAGGGCGCACAACTGTGCGGCATCAACCCGTCCTCGGTCCGGACCTTCGTGTTCGGCCTCAGCGGGGCGCTGGCTTGCCTGGTCGCGGTGACCAGAGCCATGACGTCGCCAATCGGGGCGAGCAACACGATCAGCTTCACCGTACTGGCCCTGATCGTGGCCGTAGTCGGTGGCCTCGGCCGAGTGTCTGGCGCACTGGCGGCCGGCGTGCTGCTCGGGCTGGTTGACCGGCTCAGCTCGTTCTACATCGGCACCTACATCACCACGATCATCCTGCTGGCCGCCGCGGCGCTGACCATCGTGGCCAGACCCCACGGGCTGCTGTCCCGGAGGCCGGCGTGACCGGCCCATCGTCCCCGCTGGACCGACTCCCGGAACCGGTTCGGGTCTACGGTCCGATCGCCATTGCGGCCGGGCTGCTGGCCCTGCTCCCCCTCCGCTACAGCGAGTCGGGGTCGATGATGAGCGTGATCACCGAGGGGCTGGTCTTCGCCGCCTACGCGGTGGCGTTCAACATCATCTTCGGCAGCACCGGGCAGCTGTTCCTGTGCGTCGGGGCGTTGGCCGGGGTCGGCGGGTTCTCGTCTGCGTTGCTTGCCGACCGGGTCGGGCTGCCGATGATCCCGGCCATGGTGGTTGCGGCGATCGGGGCCGGACTGGTCGGCGGGCTGTTGAGCTGGGTCTCGGTCAAGCGCTCGCTCGACACGATCTTCATCGGGATCATCACGCTGGCGTTCTCGCTGTCGTTCGACAACTTCATCCTGGGTCGTCGGGACCTGACCGGGGGCGAGACCGGGATCTTCGTCGACGCCGGCGCCGACACCCTGCTCCGTGACCGTGTCCCGACCTACTACGTGATGCTCGGCCTGGTGGTGGCCTACCTGCTCGTGTTCCGCCTGTTGCAACGATCACGAACCGGCTGGGCGTTTCGGGCCCTCCGCGACGATGAGCTGTCCGCTGAACTGACCGGGATCGACGTGACCCGGTACCGGGTCCTTGCCGGCTTCCTCGGTTCCGCCATGCTCGGCTTCGCCGGCGCACTGCTGGCCCACAGCGGACGGGGCTTCATCGGCCCGTCGACCTACGCCTTCGGAGACACAGACGTTCGGGTCCTGGTCATGCTGGCCTTCGGGGGCATCGGGACGCTGCTCGGTCCGGTCATCGGGGCCGCCGCCCTGACCTGGATCGACGAGGTCCTGGTCGAGTACGCCCAGCTCCGGCTGGTGCTCTACGGCGTGGTGATCATCGCACTGTTCCTCCGGTTCCGTCGGGGCATCGTCCCGGCGGCCACCGAATGGCTCGCCCGTCGGCGTCGACCAGCAACCGTTCGCCGGACCGACACCGCTCGGTCAGCCAGACAGGAGATAACCAGATGAGATTCGATTCGTTGCTCAGGAGCGCCGGGACGGGGATTGTGGCGGCGGTCATCGCCGTGATCATCGTCTACCTGATCGGTGACGCAGTCAGCGGGCCGTTGCTCGCAGAGTCACCGGGGACCGACGGGCCGGAGGAGGTCCCGCTGTTCGGTGCGGCCTTCAGCACCGTGGTCGGCGGCATCTTCGGCACCGTGCTGGCCTTGATCCTCAGCCGGCTGCCGAGATCGGTCGAGCTGTTCACCGGTATCTGCGTGGTCATCCTGGTCCTGTACGGCATCTTCGCCTTCGGGGCGGCCGACGATGCGGCGACCGGGGTGTGGCTGAACCTGATGCACCTCGCGGCCGCCATCCCGATCGTCGGGTCGTTGGCCGGCTGGTTGCGGAGTCGCTAGTCGACCTGGCCGGCCGGCTCGACCTGCTTGGCCGGGTTGGGAACGACCGACAGCAGGGTCACCAGGAGCAGCAGGCTGAGGGCCGAGCCGGCCAGGTAGGGCGCGCCCGGTGCGAACCGGGCGAACAGGTAGCCACCGGCCAGTGGGCCGATCACCGTGCCGAGGCCGACGAAGGCGGCGCTGATCCCCAGGGTCTCGCCGATGTCCGATCGCCCGGCCCGCTTGGTCAGCAGGCTGTTGATCGTCGGAAGCTGGAGCGTGAACCCCAGTGGGCCGGGGAGCAGAGCGAACATGATGAACAGGAAGCCGCCCAGTCCGGCCCCGGTCTCCGGCGGGAGGAGGGCCAGCTGCTCGGCCGCGCCGTCGAGCTGACCGAGCTCGGCCGACAGGTCCGCCCGGGAGTACCACGGCACCGCCTGCTGGGGAGCGAGCGAGGCCAGTCCGAACCCGGTGGCCGTCATGACCAACGAGGCCGCCAGGACCCGGTACTCACCGAACCGGGCAACAAGCCGACCGACGAACACGCCCTGCATCGCAACCAGCATCACCCCGAACAGGCCGAGGAAGATGGCGTTGCTCAGGCTGTCGAAGCCCAGTCGGTTGAGGGTGAACAGCGTGAACGTTGCGGTGAACATGGTGAAGATCAACTGGACCGCCAGGGCAAACAGGTAGAAGTGGCCAACCTCGCCGGAGCGGACGCCGGCCCACATGCTCCGTGTCCAGCTCTGGCGACGAGCCGGTCGGGCGCTGCGGTCCGCCGGGGCAAGCGTCTCGTCGAATCGGGTGGCGGTGAGGATGATGCTGGTCAATGAGAAGGCGGCGGCCAGGAACGCCGGGGCCCGGTAGTCAGAGTCGGCGACGGCGAGGGCCAGACCGCTCAGCAGTGGCCCGGCGATGAAGCCCAATCCGGTCGCCGCCCCGACCAGACCGAGCCCGGCGGCCCGGTTCTCCGGGGTGGTCACGTCGCTGACCGCCGATTGGACGGTCGACGAGTTGGCCCCGGTCGCCCCGTCGAGGATGCGGGACAGGAAGATCAGGGGGAGGGTGCCGGCGAACCCGAGCAGGAGCAGGCTGGCGAAGGTCCCAAGCTGCGCGAGGAGCAGCACCGGTCGGCGACCGATCCGGTCCGACAGCCGGCCGAGTATCGGCCCGAACACGATCTGGGCCAGGGCGTAGCTGGTGAGCAGCAGGCCGATGGTTGCCGGACCGGCCCCGAACGCAATGGCATAGAACGGCAGGATCGGGATGAGGATGGTTGCCCCCATCCCATCGACGAAGACGATGAGGAGGATCGGGAGCAGGCGGCGGAACAACGAGCGCTCCGAGCCCTCCGAGGCGTGATCTGAACGTTGTTTAGTTAACATTGTTCAGATGACGCTACGAGCACATCTTGACACTGTCAAGACCGGGCCCGGTGACGATGGTCACCGGCCCTGAGGCCCCTCGACGGGCCAACTACCACCACGGTGATCTGGCGGCCACGCTGATCGCCGCCACCGTCGACCTGGTGGCCGAGAAGGGCCCGTCGGGGTTCAGCCTCCGCGAGGTGGCACGACGAGCCGGCGTCTCCCCCGCCGCCCCGTCGCACCACTTCGGCGATGCCCGAGGACTGCTGACCGCGGTGGCGGTCCAGGGGTTCGAGTACCTGGACCGCTCGGTTGGGGAGGCGGTGCAGTCGGTGACGGTGCCGGCCGATCGACTCCGGGCCCTGGCGTTCGCCTCTGTCGATATCGGTCTCCGTCATCCCGGCCACGTCGCCGTCATGTTCCGTCCCGATCTGGTCGACGGCTCGAACGAGGCGTTCCAGGAGTGGTCTGGCAAGCCACTCCAACGCCTGGGCGCCGTGGTCGCCGCGCTGGCCCCGCACCTCGATCCGGAGCAGGTCGACGCGGTGACCAGCACGATCTGGGCCACCCTCAACGGCTTCGTGAACCTCTACACCAGCACCGCAGACCGACTGGACGCCGACCCAGACCTCCGCCGCCTGGTCGCCACTGCGGTCGACGTCCTCCACACCGGCACCATCGCCACCGATGGCGCCCAGCGCTGAGCTCGGCCGGTCGCGGCAGTCCCCTGCCCTCGATCAGTCGATCGAACGGTTGTCGGTCTGGCCGAGGGCATCCATCAGCTCCGACAGGAGCTGGGCCTGGGTCAGCCCGACCGCATGTCGTTCGCTGGCCTCCAGCTGTTCCTGACCCAGACGGTCTGCCAGCATCGATCGGGATCGAGCCAGGTTCCGCTTGACCAGGTCGTCCTGGATCGCCGCCGGGCTCCGGTCGTATGCCGCGATGGCAACGGCAGCGGTCTCCGGGCGATCGCAACGGATGAAGTGCTCGATCAGATTGAGCACCGTGTACCAGAGGTAGGGACCACGGTCACCGATGCCGTTGACCTCCAGCGCCTCCCGATAGGACCGGTCGGCGTCGTCCAGCCGCTTGAGCCGGGACAGCAGGTGGGACCGGATGCGCAGACCCGAGCCCAGATGGAACTGGCTCCCGATCTCTCGCGCCACCTCGATGAGCTCGGTGACCGTGGCGAGCGCCGCCTCCCGATCCGAGTGGGCCTGGGTGCCGGCGAGGCACAGCAACCCACCCGCTCTCAGGAGCGGGCGCTCAAGACGGTCGGCGGCGACCAGGACCGCCTCGGCCTCACGACGAGCCCGGTCCCGATCGATCGCATCGGCCGCCATCGAGGTCAGGGTGCGGGCGCTGAAGCTCGAGCCGAGATCGCCCCGCTCATGGTAGATCCGGACCGACACGTCGTTGAGCTCGATCGCTCTGGCCGCATCACCGTTGAACCAGTACAGCAGGGCGAGCTGAGTCGCCACGACCGGATCGATCTCGATGGCCGCACCGCACTCCCGCTCCAGT
This sequence comes from Actinomycetota bacterium, assembly GCA_039029715.1. Classification (GTDB taxonomy): domain Bacteria; phylum Actinomycetota; class Acidimicrobiia; order Acidimicrobiales; family SZUA-35; genus JAHELU01. Next base: position 9,772 of record JBCCFN010000063.1, read on the forward strand.
CGAGCGATCATCTCGTCCCGATCGCCGGCCATCTGCGACGCCCGGGTGGAGGCGATGGCCAATGCTCGGGGGTAGAGGGGATCGTCACGTTCGATCCGACCGAGGACGGCCTCGGCCCACAGCGTCGAATCGTCGATCGGGTCGAAGGTGATCCACACATACATGTCGGATGCCAGCGAGACCGCGGCGGCGTGATCTCCACGATCGATCGCTCGGCGTGCCGCTTCCCGGATGTTGTCGAGCTCGATGCCGACCAGCAGTGACCACAGCCCCGGCTCGAACCCGTGTACCTGTTCCGCCGATCGGGCGACCCAGTCGGTCATGTGGTCAACGAAGCGGGCGGTGGTCCGGCTCAGGTCCTCCGGCTCTGCGACCTCTCGCCCGAACTGGCGGATCGTCTCCAGCATCCGGAATCGACGACCTCCCGCCAGATCGGTCAGGGTCTGGAGGAGCGAGGCGTCGGCCAGGGCGGCCAAGCCGGTGGTGACATCGGACGGCGCCAGATCGCCACCGACCAGGACCTGCTCCGCTGCGGTCAGGGTGAACGGCCCGGCGAACACGGTGGCACGCTGCAACAGCAACCGATGGCGTGGCGGCAGGAGGTCGTAGGACCAACCGATGGTGTGGCGCAGGGTCCGATGTCGCTCGGTCGGCCGGTTGGCCGCCAACAGGTCGACCGCCTGGTCCAACCGACCGTGGAGCTCGGCCAGACCGAGGGTCCGGGCCCGGCCGGCCGCCAGTTCGATCGCCAGCGGGATCCCGTCGAGCCGACGACAGATCGAGGCCACAAGCGCCTGATCCCAGTCGCCCGGCCCCGTCGCCTCGAGTCGGCGCATCAGGAGCGCTTCGGCTGCGGTCGGTGGCGACTCCCCGTCCCCGGCCTCCCTGGTGGCGAGGGACGGAACCGGGACGAGATGCTCGCCGTCGAATCCCAACGGCGCTCGGCTGGTGGCCAGGATCGTCACGGTCGGGCAGCGAGATCCGAGCGCGGTCACGACCGACAGGACGCCGTCCGACACGTGCTCGCAGTTGTCGAGCACCAGGAGCAGCTCGCGACCGGCGAGAGCGCGACACAGCGCGTTCGGCAGTGGCTCGCCCGGCGCCGCCTGGACCCCGACCACGTCGGCGATGGCCGATGCCACATCCTCGTCGCCGGTGACCGGTGCCAGCTCGACCAGCCGGACCCCGTCACCGAAGTGAGCGGCGAGGCGGCGGGCCCCCTCGAGCGCCACCCTGGTCTTCCCGACGCCGCCGGGCCCGATCAGGGTGACCGCCAGGCCGGTCCCGATCAGGCGTTCGACCGTTGCCAACTCCTCGGATCGGCCGATCAGATCCTCGAACGGAGCCGGGAGACCGCCCCGATCGCCGACATCGAGGTCCGTGCCGTGCTGCTCAGCGCCGTCCAGGTTCAGTCGATACCCGACACCTCGGATGGTGACGATGCGGCCCTGGCGCTGCCCGTCATCGCCGAGGGCGCGCCGTGCATGCTTGATCTGGGTCGACAGGGCCGAGGACGAGACGAAGCGATCCCCCCAGACCTCGTCGAGGAGTTCGGCCCGGGTCACCACCCGGTCGTGATGGGTCGCGAGGTAGACGATGAGATCGAAGACCTGCCGATCGACCGGCACCGATTGACCCGATTGCCGGATCTCCCGACGGTCGACATCGGCCTCGATATCGCCGAATCGATAGCCCCTCACCAGGCCATGCTGCCATGATTGAAAGTGCGGAATCACGTGGTCGCCGCTTTTGCTTGAAAGATGAGGTTGAACGGCGTCTCCATGCGCTGCTCGAATCGCCCGAACCCCGCGTCGGCAAATACCTCGGCCATCCGCCCTGCACCGGCCTGACTCCCGAGTGCCAGGCCGACGTCCTGGCTCAGGGAGTTCGGCGTACAGACCATCGATGACAGGTGGTATGAGGCTGCGGCCATGGGATTCTCGGCGATGTTCTGTACCCGGTCCGGCATGGCGAACGGCTCGACGAGGAGAACCGATCCACCCTCGGTGAGGTGGGCCCGAGCGTGGGCGGCGGCGCCGACCGGATCCCCGAGATCGTGGAGGCAATCGAAGAAGCAGATCAGGTCGTATTCGCCGCCATAGCTCGTGGCATCACCGACCGCCAAGGCCACCCGATCGCCGACCCCGGCGGCCGCCACCCGCTCCCGAGCGATCTCGATCGATGGCTCGTGGAAGTCGACGCCGTGGAATCGGGAGTCGGGATAGGCCTCGGCCAGTACGGCCAGCGACGCCCCATGCCCACAGCCGACATCGAGGACGTCGCACCCGGCGGTGAGGACCGGCTCGACACCGTCCAGGGACGGGATCCACTCCGTCGCCAGGTGGGCTCGGTAGCCGGTCCGGAAGAACCACTCGATGCCGTGGAACAACGAGTGGTGGTGAGCTTCCCACGGCAGTCCGCCGTCGCCCCGAAATGCGGCCTCGATCTTGTCGATGTCGACGGCGATGGATGTCACCCCCTGATACCCCCGGGCGAGGAACATCGGCGACGTGTCGTCTGCGTAGACGATCGCCGCCTCGACGGACAGGTCGTAGGTGTCGTCGTCCGGGTCGTACCCGACGATGCCGGCGGCGGCCTGACCGTCAAGCCACTCTCGGAGCAGCCGGCCGTTGACTCCCAGCATCTCGGCCAGCTCGGCTGCCGTCTGCGGTCCAGATCGGGAGAGGGCCCGGTAGGCGCCGAGCCGATCGCCGAGCATCACGCCGGTGGCCACGGCGGCCCCGACCAGATGGCCGGCTGCGCCCTGGACGGTCGCCATCAGTCGTTCTTCGTTCATCGGTCGCTCCCATCGGTTGCCGTTCGCCGATGGACGCCACCGGCACCTCCATGGTCTGCCTCGGTTCACGGACGTGGGTGAAGGAGCGGTGGAAGAACCGTGGTTCATCGGCCGGGAGGCAGCCCCGTGGTTGGCATACGATGCGTGACGTGACCCTTCCCGCTGAACGATGACCGACCGGTCCGGGCCCGCTGCGCAAGCGGCGGCCGTGCTCCCGCCGACCGAGCCGCCTCGGTCCGGGGCGATCGTGCTTGTCCACGGGGCCTGGGTCGGCGAGTGGAGTTGGCTACCGGTCGAGCCGGGGCTGCGGGCCTCCGGTCGGGCGGTCCATGCGGTGTCGCTGACCGGCCACGGGGCCATGCGCCACCGGTCGGGCCCCCACGTCACCCTGGCCGACCACGTGGCAGACGTGATCAACCTGGTGGAGACGTTCGACCTGCGGGACGTCACCCTGGTCGGCCACAGCTACGGCGGTCGGGTGATCACCGGGGCGGTCGGCCAGCTCGCCGAGCGGGTGACGGCCCTGGTCTACCTGGATGCCCACACCCCCGTCGCCCCCGACCCCGGTCAGACCCCGGCCAGGGTCGAAGCGGCCGCGGCAAACGGCAACATGCTGCCGTTCCCCGAGGAGTACCGACCGGACTCGGCCCACGTCGGCGGACCCGAGGGCGTCCAGTGGTTCACCGATCGGCTGATGCCCCAGTCCTTCGCCTGTTTCACCGCCCCGTGGCTCAAGGACCTCCCGACCGAGGTGCGCCGGACCTTCGTGTTCGCTTCCGGCTATGCCCCGACCAGGTTCGGCCACTACGCCGAGCTGTGCCGGGACGACCCGGCGTGGCGGTACCACGAGCTGGACGGCCCCCACTTCCTGATGTTCAGTCACCAGACCGAGGTGGTCGAGATCATCCTCGACGCCTGAGGGCCGGAGCGGCCGCCCGAGCGGTCGGGCCGGCGAAACCGACCTCAGCGGATCCGGACCGGCAGGCTGGTGTAGCCGTTGACGAACGACGACATCGTTCGTTCCGGCTCGCCCTGGACCTCGATCCGCTCGAACCGGTCGAGGACCTCCTCCCACAGGACCCGGAGCTGGAGCTCGGCCAGCCGGCTGCCCATGCAGTAGTGGACCCCGTAGCCGAACGAGAGGTGGCGGTCGGCGTTCGGCCTCTCGATGTCGAGGGCGTCCGCATCGTCGCCGAAGATGGTCTCGTCCCGGTTGGCCGAGATGTACCACATCAGCACTTGGTCACCCTCCAGGATCTGCTTGCCCCCGAACTCGACGTCAGCGGTCGCGGTCCGGCGCATGTAGGCCAGCGGGGTCTGCCACCGGATCACCTCGGGGACCAGCTTTGGGATCAACCCGTGGTCGGCGATGAGCTTGTCGTACTGGTCCGGGAACCGGTTCAGGCCGTAGACGCTGCCGGACATTGTGTTGCGGGTGGTGTCGTTGCCGCCGACGATCAACAACAGCAGGTTGCCGAGGTGCTCCGCAGTCGACAGGTCCTTGGTCGCCTCACCATGGGCCAGCATCGACACCAGGTCCTCGCCCGGATTCCGCCGCCGCTCCTCCCACAACTGCTCGAAGTAGGCCAGGCACTCGCCGAGTTCCTGCTGACGCTGAGCCGAGGACTCGACCACCCCGCCGGGCTCGGCCAGCGACGTCGCCACGTCCGACCACCGGGTCAGCTTCCGCCGATGCTCGAGTGGGAAGTCGAACAGGGTGGCCAGGAGCAACGTGGTCAGCTCGATCGACACCCGTTCGACCCAGTCGAACGTCTCGCCGACCGGGAGCGACTCCAGCACCGAAACGGTCCGCTCCCGGATCAACCCCTCCAGGTTCCGGAGGCTTCGGGGGGCCGATATCCCCCGGACGGTCTTGCGCTGCGCCGTCTGCTCCGGCGGATCCATGGAGATGAAGGCGCTCGGCGGGGTGACCGCTGCCAGCTCCGGGCTCGGCGGCGGCCCGATCACGATCCCGTTTGCGGAGGAGAACGACTTCCAGTCGCTCTCGACGGCCCGGATGTCCTCCCACCGGGTCACCGACCAGTAGCGGCCGGCCGAACCGAGCTCGTTGAGGTGCACCGGATCCTCGGCCCGGAGCCGAGCGAAGTGATCATGCCATCGGTGCTCCCGGAACAGATGGGGATTGACCGGATTGATCTCCTCGATGGCCAACTCATCGGCGGCCGGCACGTCACCGGCGAAGATCGCCTGCTCGACGTCCGGATTGCGGAACGGCTTCTTGGCCAGCCACTGGGCTCGGTCGATCGATACGTTGGTCATGACCACCTCCCGGAGCACCCGTGCGAACGGACGGCCCCCGACGAGCCAAAACCTAGTCGGGGCCGGTCCCGAGCACCCCTTTCGAGCGGAGCCGCCGATCTGCCATCATCGACCCATGGCCATCGCCCCCGGTGCCCCGTGACCTTCTTCGAGGACCTCACCAAGCCGAGCTGGATCCCGCCGGACGTCGCCTTTCCGCTGGCCTGGTTCACGCTGTGGACCCTCCAGGCCCTGGCCCTGGCGCTCCTGATCGGGGCCGATCGCCCGGGACGGGGACTGGCCATCGGGCTGCTGTTCGCCCAGTTCGTGACCGCCGTGGCCTGGCAGGCGGTCGTGTTCGGCCCCGGCCGGTTGACCCTTGCCGCGTGGTGGTTGGTTGCGGTGCTCATCCTCGTGCTCGCCGCAACGGTCGCAGCCTGGCGGGTGCGGTGGCAGGCCGGTGCCTTGATCGCCCCGACGATCGTCTGGATGTGTGTGGCCACCGCCCTCGGCTTCTCGCTGCTCCGCCTCAACCCCGAGGCCTGAGGCCGGCGGCGCTCAACCGACGACGGACGCCGAGAGCTGATTGATCATGGCCCGGACGCCGATGGCGTAGGTGTCGGCGATGGCGGTCTCCCGATGGTCGGCCTGGGCCGCCAACCGGCCGGGGTCCATCGCCACCGCCATGAACGCGGCCCGGCTGGGGAAGGTGTTGAACCGGACCTGGTGCCAGGACCGGCCGTCCCCGACGATGGTCCCCTCGGCCGAGAACCAGCCATCGACCCGGACCCCGTTCGGCACCGCAACCGATCCGGCGGCCTCCTGGTAGGCGGCCATGTCGTCCGGGGTGACCGTTGCGCCGTCCCGATCGTGGAACCGGATGACGTGGACCATCGTGTACGGTCCGTCGACCTCGGTCGGTGGATGCGGCACGTCGGCCCAGTCGACGGGGTGCTCGATGGCCGGGACCGCCAGGGGCTGGCCGCCGATGACGATCGTCTCGGCCATCCCCGCCTCCTTGTGGTGGTGCGCCTCCTGGAAGTCCTCCCGCTCCTGCATGGCGAGGAATGCGGCCCGGGTCGGGTAGCGAACCACGCCGATACGGTCCCAGGCCGGCTGCTCGCCGAGGAACCGATCCTCGACCTCTGCGACGAAGACGATCTCCGCCCCGACCGCGGCCAACGGGCCGAGCGGAGTGTACCGATCGTCGGCCTCCCGGCCGGTCAGGGTGGTCTCCCGCCCGTCTGCATACTCGGCCCGTTCCCGGTAGTGCATCAGGTTGATCATCCACACCGGGCCGTCGTCTGCCGGATCGGTCGTCGCCAGCCGAAGGCCGTAGTCGTGATCGATCTGTCCGTAGCCAGGCATCGGGTGCTCCTCGTGGTCTCCAGCGTCGGTCGCCACCACGAACGCTAGACTTGTGCCACTGTGTGTGCCAATTCTTCGCTTGCGTCTCGTCAGGTGAGCAGCGAGCGCAACGCAGTGGCCAACGCCTCGTGGGCCTCGGCGACGGTCAGCTCACGAAGCCGTCTGAGGTAGTCGATCGAGTCCAGCTGGGTCAGCACATCGCCGGCGTTGACCGCACCGTGGCGCTCGGCCGCTGTCAACTCGGCAAGCTCGGGCTCGAACTGCCGCTCGAACTGTTGCCGGAGCCGACCGCGGTTCTTGGCCTGCTCGGCCCGGATTCGGGGGTGTCGGGCGGCGTTGGCGTTCGTGGCCCGGAACACCGGGCCGACCGCCTCGTGGAGCCGCAACCGCATGGCGACGAAGTCCTCGATCCGACGCTCGAGCGGACCCTCACCGATGGCGTGCAGCCTGGTCAGCCCGCTCGTCCGCTGCTGCGAGTGCTTGATCGTCGCCTCCACCAGCTCTCCAGGATCGGAGAAGTAGCGGTAGAGCGATCGGAGCGAGAGCCCGGACCTGGCCGCCGCCTGCTCGATCGTCGGAAAGCTCGAGTCCTCGGCGAACATGTCGAGCACCACGTCGAGCACCAGCTCGATGTTCCGCTGCCGCCTGGCGGCGCGGCCGTCCACCGACTCGGCGCCCTGATCGACCTCGGTCATCTTGATCGCAACCGTAGCGATCCCGGCGCTCCCTGCGGTGGGGCGAGCTCAGCCACCGCTGCGGCTCGACGGCGGGGTTCGCAGCAGCCGATCGGCGCCGGCGAGCAACTCGGCCGCCTCCGCCGTCATCGCAGCCACCACCTCGGCGGCGGGCACCACCTGGTCGATCAGGCCGGCGATGTTCCCGGCGCCGTTCATAGCGATGCCCTCCCGGCCGCCGCGGTCGGTGGCGCTGGCGCCGATCGTCATCGCCGTCAGGACCGGCTGGAGCGGCATCGGGAGCGGGTCGAGGTCCGCCTCGTCCCACGCCTGCGTCCACTGGTTCGGCAACATCCGGAACCGCTTGCCGGTGTAGGCCCGGCTGATGATCGGTGACTGGTCGGCCGAGGCCACGATGCCGGCCTTCTGCCACCCGGCGATCCCGGCCTCGTCGGTGGCCAGGAACCGGGTGCCGACCCAGACCGCCTCGCAGCCCATCAGCAGGGCCGCAGCCATCCCCCGTCCGTCGCCGATCCCGCCGGCGGCAACGACCGGCACGTCGACCGCATCGAGGACCTGGGGGAGCAAAGCCATCGTCCCGACGTGACCGGTGTGGCCGCCGCCCTCGGTGCCCTGGGCGATGACGACCTCGGCCCCGTCTCTCACCACCGCGACGGCCTGTTTGGTACTGCCGACGATCGAGATCACGGTCGTCCCGGCCTGCTTCAGTCGGTCGGCGGCGAAGCCCGGTGACCCGAGGGCGCCGACGAAGACCGGCACCTGTTCCTCGGCGATCACGTCGATCTGGGCTTCGGCATCGGTCCCGAGGGCATTGCGATCGGTCGGCGCACCGGTCGGCGGCTCGACCCCCAGATCATCGGCGATCCGGCGGGCCGCCTCCCGGTGCTCGGCCGGGATCATCTCGGCCACATCGCCCATGGTGACCCCACCCTGGTCGATCCGGGCCGGCAGAATCAGGTCGACCCCGAAGGGTCGATCGGTCAGCTCCCGGGTCTGGCGGATCACCGCTCGGACCTCCTCGGGGGTCATCGAGGTGCAGCCGAGGACCCCGAGGCCGCCGGCGTTCGACACCGCAGCGACCAGGGCCGGCCCGGCCACCGGACCCATCCCGGCCGAGATGATCGGCACGTCGATACCCAGACGGTCGCAGAGCGGTGTGTGCAGACGGGAGTCCATGGCTGCAACCTAGTGCCGGTCGACGAACTACTGCCAAGGTGACTGGCAGAAGATCGGGGCCAGGGGCCCGTCGAGATCCTCGGCCTGGACCGCAGACGGGCAGCCGCTGGCCGCCGGCTGACGCCGAGCCGGGCGAAGAACCGGCCGGTTCTGGGCTCTTTTGCTCATGTTCGCGACCGGAGGGTCATACGTTCACATCAGTAAGTTCCCGTGCCGGGTACGAGACTGGTCGGTTTGGCGGAGGACACGAGGACTGCAACCTTTGGTGCTGGACGGCGGCCGGCCAGCCGGCGACGGCCGCGCTCGTACGGCGCACTGCTTGGCGCCGGCCTCCTGCTGGCCGGGTTGGCGGTTGCGGTGCCGGGGGTCGGGATCGCCGCGGCGGCAACCACCCTGACCGTGGACAGCACAGACGACCGACCGGACGCCAACCCCGGTGACGGCACCTGCCGGACCGCGGCCGGTACCTGCTCGCTCCGGGCTGCGATCGACGAGGCCAACGCCCTGGCCGGACCGGACACCATCCGCTTCGGCCTGCGGGGCAACCGGGTCCACACGATCGACATCGGGTCGACCCTCCACCTGTCAGACCGCAGCGGCGGAACGACGATCGACGGCTACACCCAGGCCGGCTCGGCCCCGAACACCAACCGGAACCAGTCGAACGCCGAGATCCGGGTCGAGATCACCACCGACGACGTGACCGTCCCGATGATCCTGATCACCTCCGCCGGCAATACCCTCCGGGGCCTGTCGATCTACGGCAACGGACCCCGGATCGAGCTCCGAGGCGAAGACGCAGACGGCAACCGGTTGCTCGGCAACTTCATCGGGTTCAGTGCAGACGCCACCGCCTCCTCCGGCGTGCCGACCGACGCCCCGCTCGAGGTCCGGGTCAACGACGCCGGCATCGTGATGAACCTGGGGCCGGATCGGAACGTCATCGGCACGATGGACCGGGCCGACCGCAACGTGATCGCCGGCAACGGTCGGTACGGCGTCCGGGTCAACCACGGCGAGACCTCGCAGAACATCTTCGAGAACAACATCGTCGGGCTCGGGCCGACGATGCAGCCGGTCGGCGGCCAGACCATCGGCATCGACCTGCAGTGGTGGACCTGGGGCAACCTGATCACCGAGAACACGATCAGCGGGAACCGGAACCAGGGCATCGACCTGTCCCACAGCGCCACCAACAACGCAGTGATCAGCAACCGGATCGGCACCTTCCCCGGCGGCAACCAGGGCAACGAGGACACTGCGAACCGCCTCGGCATCACCTTCAAGGACAATCCGGTCGGCAACTACGTGGCGGACAACGTCATCGCAAACAACAACGGCGAGGGCATCTACCACCGCCACAACTACACCGGCGCCAACACCGTGGTGAACAACCGGATCGGGGTCGGCTCGAAGGGGCGGGCGCTCGGCAACCGGGGCAACGGCATCACCCTCCGGGGCCATGACGACCTCTACGTCGGCAACATCATCGCCAACAACCGCCGGGCCGTGTTCGTGTCTGACAGCACGCCGTCACCCGGGCCCCACACCAACTTCCCGGCCGAACAGACCCTTGGGAACCGCTTCCACGGCAACACGTTCTACGGCAACACCGAGGGACCGGACATCGACATCGAGAACGCCGGCCCCAACCCCAACGACCGCCGCGACCGCGACGGCGGGGCCCATGACGGCCTGAACCATCCCGAGATCGGCGGCATCGGCCCTGGCGAGGTCTACGGGACCGCCTGCGGCCGGTGCGAGGTCGAGGTCTACGTGTCCGGCACCGTGGCCGGGAACGGGACCCTCGACACCGGCAGCGGCAGGCGGGGGACCGGCGCCGGGTGGATCGGCCGGGCCAAGGCCGACAACCGCGGCCGATGGAGCCTGGCACATCCCCACATCGTGGCCGGCAAGGACCTGACCACGGTCGCCATCGATCCGGCAGGCAACACCTCCGAGACCGCCCCGAGCCGGCGGGTTCCGGGCTCGTTGCAGGGGTCTGGTTCGAATGCCGCCACCAGCATCGGGGCGGTCAGCGCGCCGGCGGCCCCGCCCCGGCCGCCGGCCTGGTCGGGACCGGCGACCTTCCGCTGCTCCTGGAACGCCGGGGTGCTCTCGTGGAGTGACGACGGCGCAGCCGAGTACTACGTCCGGCGGGTGGCGGCCGACGGGACCGAGACCTACGTCGGCGCCCGAACCGGTACCGAGACCTCGATCGCAGAGGCTGCGAGCTATCGGGTGGTCAGCTGGGCCAGAGGCTTCGCCAGGAGCGCGACCTGCGACGGGCCGGGCGATCCGGTCGGGTTCACGTGCTCTGTGGCCGGCGGAACCCTGCGCTGGACCGATC
>JBCCFN010000064.1:0-20295 GCA_039029715.1 Actinomycetota bacterium
CGCTGTTCCTGCTCCTGCTGATCGGCGGACTGTTCCTGCTGTTCCGTCGTCGCCGGGGCCAGATGGCCTTCGCCGGTCGAGGCCCGATGGGCGTCCTCGGCGAGCGCTTCGCCCGAGGTGAGATCTCCCGCGAGGAGTTCGAGTACCGCCGGGCGGTGCTGACCAGGGACAAGGACGTCCCGCCGACACCGGCCACCGCCCCTCCGGCCGCCAACCCGGCCCCCGGCGGCCCGGACCCGACCGGCCGAGGTCCCGGTGGTCAAGCGCCGGACGTCGGGCCAGACGACCCGACCGACCCAGACGGCCAGACCAGCTAGCCGGGTCCGCCGAGCCGACGGGACACCACCGGAGGCGGTCGCCCACCAGGGCGGCCGCCTCCAGCGTCCCGCCGGCCTGACCGGCCCTCTACGCTGGTCGTCCGCCCGCCGCAGCCACCGGCGGACGGCTGGGAGGTATCGACATGCCCCAACGCATATTGGTGGTCGACGACGAACGACCGATCCGGACCCTCGTCGCCTCGTACCTGGCCGATGACGGGTTCGTCGTCGAGGAACTCGACAACGGCCAAGCCGCCGTCGACCGGGTCCGCCGGGCGGACGATCTCGACCTGATCATCCTCGACGTCCGGATGCCGGTCCTCGGCGGGATCGACGCCCTCCGGGAGATCAGACGACTCTCGGACACCTACGTCATCATGCTGACCGCGGCCTCGGAGGAGACCGACCGCCTGATCGGGCTGTCGGTCGGCGCCGATGACTACGTCACCAAGCCGTTCTCCCCCCGGGAGGTCGTGGCCCGGGTCAAGGCGGTGCTCCGCAGACACCGGGGCGATGGCCCTGCCACCGCAGACGCCCGAGCCGAGCCGCTGCGATTCGAGGCCATGACGATCGACGTCGACGAGCACTCCGTCACCGTCGACGGTGCCCCGGTCGATGTGACCGCCCTCCAGTTCACCCTGTTGCGGACCCTGGCCGAGAGCCCCGGTCGGGTCTTCGCCAGGCATCAGTTGATCGAGCGGGTCTGGGGCCGAGACTTCTTCGGCGAGGAACGAATCGTGGACGTCCACATCGGCAACCTGCGAAAGGCGCTCGGCGACGATGCCGGCCGGCCCCGTTTCGTTGCGACCGTCCGGGGTGTCGGCTATCGCTTCGTCGGCCACGACCCGGTCGCCGGCCAGTGAAGACCCTCCGTCGACGGCTGTTCGGCTCCCACCTGTTGGTCATGGTGGTGGCCATCGGGGTCCTCCTGATCGGTGTCGCCCTGGCGATCGCCTTCGTCGAGCTGGTGCCGGGCGTCAAGATGCGGGACCTGTCCGGCGCCCCGGGCACCGAGCCGAGCGACGGCAACCCCCTGGTCCTGCTCCTCCCGGCCGGGGCTGCGGCCGCCGCCGCCGGGCTGGTGTCATGGCGGGTCGCTCGGCGCCTCGCCGCGCCGATCGAGGCCGCTCGGGGGGCGACCAGGCAGCTGGCCTCCGGCAACTACGGGGTCGAGGTCGACGGCGGCGACGTCGCCGAGCTCGCCGAGTTGGCAGCCGACATCAACCGACTGGGGGCGGAACTGGAGGCAACCGAACGTCGCCGGCTCCGCCTGATCGGCGACGTCGCCCACGAGCTCCGGAATCCGCTGGCCACCATCGAGGCGTCGATGGAGGCGCTGATGGACGGGGTCATCCCCGCCGATGACGAGACCTTCGCCGGCATCGCCAGGGAGGCGGCGAGGCTGCGGCGCCTCTCCGGCGACCTGTCCGAGCTGTCGGCAACCGCCGAGCCCTCGGTGATCGGCGAGGTCGAGGCCGTCGACCTGTCCGCCGTGATCGGCCACGTCGTCGATCAGCTCGGACCCCAGGCTCAGGCCAAGGGCCTCCGTTTCCGCTGGACGCCCGTCCCCGGTCTGGTCGTCCTCGGTGATCGGGACCGCCTGGTCCAGGTCTTCACCAACGTGATCGGCAATGCGGTCCAGTACACCGAGGCCGGCGAGGTCACCATCGACACCGAGCGGACCCCGTCGGCGGTCGTGGTCACCGTTGCCGACACCGGCCGGGGCCTCGATCCCGAGCAACAGGCCAGGATCTTCGAGCGGTTCCACCGGGTCGACAACGACACCGAGGGAACCGGGGTCGGACTGGCGATCGCCCGGTCGCTGATCACCGGCCACCGCGGCACGATCGAGGTCGACTCCGCAGGCCTCGGCCACGGCACCCGGTTCACCATCGGCCTTCCGACCGACCGCTGAGTCGACCCCGGCCGGCCGCTCGGGACCGCGTGCTACGGTCCAGGTCGTGGCCTCCGATCGAGTGATGCATCTGACCCTCGCCGCCGAGGACCTGGCCGGGGCCACCGTTGCCATCATCCCCGGAGACCCGGCCAGGGTCGCCCGGATCGCCGAGCTGCTCGATGAGCCGGAACACCTTGCGACCAGCCGGGAGTTCACCACCTGGCGAGGCCGCCTCGACGACCGGCCAGTGGTCGTCACCTCCAGTGGGATTGGCGGACCGTCAACGTCGGTTGCGGTCGAGGAACTGGCCAAGCTCGGCGTCCGGACGTTCCTCCGGGTCGGCACGACCGGGTCGATCCAGCCAGACCTGCCGGCCGGACACCTGGTGATCAGTCAGGCCTCGGTCCGCCTCGACGGGGCGAGCAGACACTTCGCCCCGCTCGAGTACCCGGCGGCGTCCTCGTTCGCCTGCACCCAGGCCCTGGTTGAGGCGGCAACGACCCTCGGCGCCGACTACCGGGTCGGGATCACGGCGTCGAGCGACACGTTCTATCCCGGCCAGGAGCGGTACGACACGGTGGCCGGACAGGTGACGACCGCGTTCCGGGGCAGCCTCGAGGAATGGCGTCGACTCGGTGTCCTCAACTACGAGATGGAGTCGGCCACGCTGTTCACCATGTGTGCAGCCAACGGCTGGGAGGCCGGCTGCGTGGCCGGGGTGATCGCCCACCGAACCCAGTCGGAGGCCGTGGTCGACGAGGACACCATCGCCGCAACCGAGCAGCTGGCGGTCACCACGGTGGTCGAAGCCGCACGGCGCCTCGCGTCCCGCTGATCTCGGTGCGGGAATACTCCGAGCGCCGACGCGGTTCCGGGCCCGTGTCCCGCATCCGGTCGAGACTGGCCCTGTTCGCCCTGGCGTTGTCCTTGGGTCTGGCGGCCTGCGGCGGGGCCGATCGGACGATCGAGTCGGCCGGAACCGACCTGGTCGGCGAGTTCGCGACGATCGACGGCGGCACCGTCAACCTGGCAGAACTCCAGGACCAGGACGTCGTGCTGTGGTTCTGGGCCCCGTGGTGACCGCATTGACGGGCTGAGTCCTCCACGGTCGTGGAGGTGCAGGAACAATACGGAGAACAGGTCAGGTTCATCGGGGTCCCCGGCCTGTCAGACACCGCAAGGATGGGTCAGTTCGTGGCCCAGACCGGCGTGACCGGCTTTCCCCACATCCCGGACGGCGACGGCGTGCTGTGGGAACGGTTCGGAGTGACCGAGCAGCGGACCTACGTCTTCATCAACGACGACGGCACGGCCCGGGTCGGCGGGTACGGGCAGCTGGCGGAGGACGTCGAAGCGCTGATCGCCTCCTGACCGACCCGGTCAACCGGCGACGTCGCCATCGATCGACTCCCGGATCAGGTCGGCGTGACCGCAGTGGCGGGCGTACTCCTCGATCATGTGGATCAGGATCCACCGGAGGTTCCAGTGCTCGCCCTGCCGGTCCGGCTCGACCGACAGGCGGTCGAGACCGACCCCATCGACACGGCGCCGTGAGTCTTCGCACGCCGCCTCGAAGGAGGCGAGCAGCTCGTCGGACGACCAGGTCTGGGCCAGGGACATCTCGGCGTCGGCGTCCGCCTCCCAGTCCAGGGAGGTCCACGGCTCGGTCATGCCTTCACCGTCGAAGCGGTCCCGAAACCAGCTCTGCTCCACCAGCGCCATGTGCCCCAGCAGCCGGGACAGCGTCAGCGACGACGACGGGAGCGCGATCTGGAGCTGCTCGTCTGAGAGGCCGAAGGCCCGGTCGGCCAGAGCGGCCCGGTAGAAATCCAGGAAAGCGATCAGGAGGGTTCGTTCATCGCCGACATTCGGGATGTGGGGTGGCGCCGGTCGGTCCATGGTGCGACGCTAGTCGCCGGACCGGGCGCGAGGCCCTGGATTGCGAACGGGAGGTCACCAGCGAGATGACGGAGACAGGGGCCGCCACCCGGTCGGGGTCGGGAACGGCCACCGAACCCGACGACCGGGAGCTGGTCGACATCCTCCACCGGATGATCGACGGCCAGGTCTACTCGACGCGTTGCTTCAACCTCCAGCGCCAGGGCCGGATGGGGACGATGGCCCCGATCGACGGGTCGGAGGCGATCGCCGCCGGAGCGGCAAGCGCCCTCGACCCGACCGAGGACTGGATCTTCCCCCAGTACCGGGAGCAGTACGCGCTCGGCCGGTTCGGGGAGGACCTGGTCGACCTGATCGCCCTGTACAACCTCGGCCATCCCGACGGTGGCTGCTACCCGCCGGAGCTCCGGGTCTTCCCGTTCCAGATCAGCCTGGCCTGCCAGATTCCCCATGCGGTCGGTATGGCGTGGGGCATGAAGCTGCGGGGCGCGCCGGGCTGTGCCCTCACCTTCTTCGGCGACGGGTCGAGCTCGGAAGGTGACTTCTACGAGGCGGCGAACCTGGCCGGGATCCGCCGGGCCCCGGTGATCTTCGTCCTGGTCAACAACGGCTGGGCCATCTCGACGCCGACCGTGCAACAGACCGGGGCCGAGTCGTTCGCGGCCAAGGCCCACGCCTTCGGCTTCCCGGGCGTCCAGGTCGACGGCCGGGATCCGCTTGCGGTCCGAGCCGCGGTCGCCGAGGCTCGGGCCCGAGCCACCGGCGGCCAGGGGCCGATGCTGATCGAGGCGGTCACGGCCCGATCCGGACCGCATACCACCGCGGATGACCCCACCCGGTACGTTCCACCGGAGGAGGCGGCTGCCGCCAGGGACGGCGAGCCCATCGGCCGGTTCGCCGCCGTCCTGACCGAGCGAGGGCTGTGGGACGAGGCCCGCCACGCCGAAGCGGTCCAGCGGGCCGAGGAACGGTTCGACCTGGCCTGGGAACGGGCCCAGGCGGCCGCATCGGCGCTGGAACCATCCGCCCTGTTCGACCACCTCTACGCCGAGCCGACGCCCAGAATGGTCCGGCAGCGAGCGGAGCTGCTGGCCCACCTCGACGGAGCGGACCGATGACCGATCCGGCCGCACCGAACCGGCCGGACCAGCCGGTGATGACGATGCTGGAGGCCATCAACCGGACCCTCCACGACGAGATGGCCCGCGACGACCGGGTCCTGGTCTTCGGCCAGGACGTCGGGGTCAACGGGGGCGTGTTCCGAGCGACCGAGGGCCTCCAGGCCGCCTTCGGGGAGGATCGGGTGGTCGACATGCCGCTGGCCGAGGCGGCGATCGTCGGCTCCTCGGTCGGCCTGGCCGCCGCCGGCATGGTCCCGGTCCCCGAGATCCAGTTCCTCGGGTTCAGCTACCAGGCCATGCACCAGCTGGTCGGGCAGGTCGCCCGGCTCCGGTCCCGCAGCGGCAGCCGATTCGAGGCCCCGATCACCCTCCGGGCACCGTTCGGTGGTGGTGTCCGGACCCCGGAGCTCCACTCCGACTCGCTGGAGTCGCAGTTCGCAAACTGCCCCGGCCTCAAGATCGTGACGCCGGCCACCGCCGCCGATGCCCGAGGTCTGCTTGCGGCGGCCATCCGAACGCCGGACCCGGTGCTGTTCCTGGAACCGCTCCGGGGCTACCGGATGGTCAAGGGCCCGGTCCCGACCGACGAGCACGTGGTCGAGATCGGGACGTCCCGCCGATCCCGGGACGGCGACGACCTGGTGATTATCGCCTGGAGCTATATGGTCGAGCTGGCCAACCGGGCGGCGGACACGCTTGCCGCCGAGGGGCTGTCGGTCGGGGTGCTCGACCTCCGGTCGATCGTCCCCCTCGACGTCGATGGCCTGGCCGAGGCGGTGTCCGCAGCCGGGCGAGCGGTCGTGGTCCAGGAGGCTCCCGAGACCTGCGGTTTCGCCTCCGAGGTGATCGCCACGGTGACCGACCGCTGTTTCTATGACCTGGAGGCCCCGGTGGCCCGGGTCTCGGGCTTCGACGTGCCCTACCCCGTCGGCCTGCTCGAGGACTGGTACGTGCCGGACACCGAGCGGATCCTGGCTGCGGTCAGGCGGACGCTCGAGGTTGCGCCATGACCGTCGAATTCACACTGCCGGACATCGGGGAGGGTCTCCACGAGGCCGAGGTGGTGCGGTGGCTGGTCGACATCGGAGACACCGTGGAACGGAACCAGCCGTTCGTCGAGATCCTGACCGACAAGTCCACCGTCGAGATGCCGGCCCCGGCGGCCGGAGAGATCACCAGACTCGGGGCGGAAGAGGGAGACATGGTCCAGGTCGGTGAGCTCCTGGTCGTCATCGAAGACGGTGACACCCCATCCGAGCCGCAACCGTCAACGCCGTCAGCGGCTGCGCCAGCGCCGGCGCCGGCCGCACCGGTGGCCGAGCCGGCGCCGGCGACGGTTCCGGGTGGAGACACCACCCCGGCCGCGCCAGCGCGACGACCGAAGGCCTCACCGTCGACCCGGCGCCTGGCCGCCACCCTCGGCATCGACCTCGGCCATGTGGCCGGTTCCGGCCCCGGCGGGCGGATCACGGCCGCAGACGTCCGGGCCCACGGCGACCGGACCAGCGCCAAACCGACCCCCGGGCCGTCCATCCCGGCACCGGCTGCGACATCGGCCAGACCGGCCGAGTCGGCAACCCTCGGCACCGGACCGGCGACCGACCCGCCGCCGAGCGGGCGGATGGATCCCGGCGTCCACCAGCTCCGCGGGGTCCGCCGGGTCACCGCCAGGGCCATGGACCACTCCTGGTCGACGATTCCGCACATCAACGCCATGTCTGAAATCGACGTCGAGCACCTGCTCTCGACCCGGGCCCAGCTCAAGGCGCTCCGGAGCGCGGACCAGCCGAACATCACCCCTCTGGTACTGGTGCTCGCCGCCATCGCCCGAGCGCTGGGCCGGCACCGGCTGCTGAACGCATCGCTGGACCTCGATGCCGAGACGATCACGGTCCACGACCGCATCAACTTCGGGGTCGCGGTGGCGACCGACCACGGCCTGCTGGTCCCGGTCATCACAGACGCCGACCGGCGGGACGTGTTCGATCTGGCCGCCGAGCTGGCTCGGCTGACCGCGGCGGCCCGCGACCGGACGATCGCCCCGGAGGAGCTGCGGGGCGGCACCCACACGATCACCAACTTCGGGGCCCACGGGACCGAGGTCGCCACCCCGATCATCCGCCCCGGCGAGGCGGCGATCACGGGATTGGGGGCCATCGCCACCCGCCCGTTCGTGGTCGACGGCCGGGTCGAGGCCAGACCGACGATGTCGGTGGTGGTCTCGGCCGACCATCGGCTCGTCGACGGCGACGGCCTGTCTGCGTTCCACAACGAGGTCTGCGGCTGGCTGCAGTCCCCGGTCGGGCTGCTGCTGTGATGGCCGGCGCCGAGTGGACGGGGTCACCGGCATGGTCGTAGGCGAGGTCTCGACCCCGGCGGACGTCCTGGTCATCGGGGGCGGGCCCGGCGGGTATGCGGCTGCGCTCCGGGCCGCCGGCCTCGGTCGATCGGTCATCCTCGCCGAGCGTGACGCCGTCGGTGGAACCTGCCTGAACGTCGGCTGTATCCCGTCCAAGGTCTTGATCCACGCCGCCGAGCTCGCCAACCTGCCGGCCGAGAGCTCCGGGACGGGGGTGACCCTGACCGCCGAGGTCGATGTCGCCGCCCTCCAGGCCCACATGGCGGACGTCGTCGCCGGCCTGACCGGCGGCGTGCGGCACCTGCTCGACGCCGCCGGGGTCACCGTCGTGCCCGGTACGGCCCGGTTCGCCAGGCCGAATCGGGCGGTGATCTCGGACGGCGATCAGGTCCAGCACGTCGAGTTCGACCAGGCCATCGTCGCCACCGGCTCTCGACCGATCGAGCTGCCGACCCTCCCCTTCGACGGGGACAGGGTGGTCGACTCGACCGGTGCGCTGTTCGGCTTCGACGAGTTCCCGGCGTCGCTGGTCGTCGTCGGTGGTGGCTATATCGGGGTCGAGCTCGGCACCGCCTGGGCCAAGCTCGGGGTCTCGGTCACCCTCGTCGAGGCCCGCAGCTCGATCCTCCCCGATCTCGACCCCCGCCTCGGCCGGGTGGTGGCCCGCCGGCTCCGGACACTCGGGGTCGAGGTCCTGACCGGGACCGTGGCCGCCGGGCTCGACGACGACGGCCTGCGGCTCGTTCCGGCCGGGGACGGATCCGGTGAGCCGGTGACCGTCCCGGCCGAACGGGTGGTGGTCTGTGTCGGGCGTCGCCCGAACACCGACGACCTCGGCCTGGATGTGGTCGGGGTGACCCCGGACGATGCCGGCCGGATCCCGGTCGATGCGTCTCGGCGGGCTGCGCCTCGGATCCTGGCCATCGGCGACGTGACCGCCGGACCGGCGCTGGCCCACAAGGCAACCGCCGAGGCCGAGGTCGCGGCCCGAACCGCCGCCGGGGTACCGGCGGTGTTCGACGTGGCCGCCGTCCCGGCCGTGGTGTTCAGCGACCCCGAGGTGGCAACGGTCGGCATGACGGCCGCCGAGGCCGAGGCGGCAGGGATCGAGGTCACCACGTTCGTGTTCCCCCTCGGCGCATCCTCGAGGGCCCGCACCCTTGGACGGGCCGAGGGCCAGATCGAGTTGGTCGCCGACGAGGCCGGCACCGTCATCGGCGCTCACCTGGCCGGGCCGCACGTGTCCGAGCTGATCGGCGAGATGACCCTGGCCATCGAGATGGCGGCAACCGCCGAGGACGTGGCGGCCACGATCCATCCCCACCCGACGATGTCCGAGGGGCTGCTGGAGGCGGCCCACGGCCTCCTCGGCCTACCGCTCCACGTGACGGCACCAAAGCGGCGCCAGGCCGGCCACGCCGGTCAGCCCTCGTTGTAGATCGGGCCGATCCCCACCGGCTCCAGCAGGGTCGGGAGGTCGTCGTCCCCCGGCGTCGCCAGGTACGGCGTCCCGGCGGCCACCTGGACCGACGCCCCGGGCAGGATGGCGAACTGCCGGGCCGAGGCCAGGAGATCGGACTCGAACAGCTCGGTCTCGTCCCCCGGCTGGCCGAACAGGTTGGTCCGTTCGTCGACGTCCGCTCCGGCGTCGCTGTAGGCGACGTGGCCGTCGCGGGGGACGGCGATGTTGTTGTAGACCCGGACATCGCCGGCGTCAGAAACCGCGATCTCCGGGTGCGGTCCGTCCCGACCCATCAGGTTGCCGGTCCCGATGTTGTTGAACGACAGGTTGTTGATCACGTCGACCCGGCTGGACTCGAAGACCATGATCCCCCGACCGCCGTTGTCGTAGACGATGTTGTCTGCGATGAGGGTCCGGCCCGAGTACTCCCCGCCGAGGTCGTTCTGGTCGATGATGATCCCGTTCCCGTCGGTGATGACCGCGCCGATCGTGTCGGAGAAGCACTGGAGCGAGATGTTCTCGTTCTCGAACGAGACGTTGCCGACCACATAGTTCGTGTAGCCGTCCCGGTTGTCCTCTCCGCCCCCGTTTCGCAGGTAGGCCAGGGAGATCCCACTGCCGGAGTGGCAGCCATACTTCGCGTTCCGGTAGGTCCGGTTGCCGATCACGGTGATGTGGTTGGACTCGAGGGCCGAGATGCCGCCCTCGGCGAAGTCCCGGATGTCGTTCCCGATGACCCGGATGTGATGGTTGATCGGGAACCCGGCCCGCGTGTCGGCCCGATCACCGATGTCGACCCCGACGCCGTAGTTCTGGGGGGTCCGATCGGGGCCGGCCTGACCGTTGAGGATGCGGGACCGGTGCTCCTCCGGTGAGGACGGCTGGCCCTCCGGCAGTTCGGCCGGGCCGATCATGTCGAAGCAGGCGATGTTGATGTACGCGTTGCCCCGGCGGAAATAGAACGAGTCCTCACCCGGTCCGGCGATCATGGTTGCCCGCTCCCCCGGATGGGAACGGATCGTGATGTAGGCGTCCGGCTGCCCGTACTTCTCGGCGATCCGGACCGTCTGACGGTACTCACCACCGCGGACCAGCACGGTCTGGCCTGCCTCGGCCCGCCCGACCGCCAACTCGATCGAGGCCAGCGGCGCCTCGGCGGTCCCGGGGTTGCCGTCGTCACCGTCGGTTGCCACGTAGATCGCCCCGTCCGGGACCGGGGCATCGCACAGCGACCGCAGGTTCTGGAGGACCACCGAGTCCTCGTAGGGGGTCAGGAACGTGGCCGGGTCGACCGAGAGTTCCGGTAGGACGTCCTCCTCGAACGCCGAGAGGCCCTCACCGAGCTGGACCTGCTCGTCGTCCTGGATCGCAAGCGGGGCGCCGGGTTGCCTGAGCGATCGGGTCCCGCCCTGGGTCGCCACCTCGACCGGCCCGGTCCGGATCGGCAGGACGAAGAGGACCACCAGTGTGGCGAGGGCCAGCAGCGCGGCGGCGATGCCGGGACCGGGCCGCATCCGGCGGAGCCGCCCGAGCAGGGCGTCGAGCCCGTCGCCGTGGTCCTCCGCGGCCTCCGTCGTGTCCCCGTCCGGGGCATCCATGCTGTTCGTCCTCCCGCTGCGATCGGCCTGCCCCGAAACCGGCGATGCCGGCCGACCAGCGATTCATGGTAGCGAACCGGGTCCCCGGTCGAGCCATCACCCCTCCCGGGCATCGCCCCGACCGGCGAGTTGACAGGCGGTCGGGCGACACCGAGGATGCTGCGATGGAACTGTCGCTGTTCACGTTCGCCGAGTCCCCGGACCATCTGACCACGGTGGCGACCGAGGCCAGAGCCCAGGGGTTCTCCTCGATCTGGCTGCCCCAGATCTTCGGTATCGACACCCTGACGGCCATCGCTGTCGCCGGATCGGTGGTGCCGGACCTCGAGTTCGGGACCGCCGTCGTCCCGACCTACCCCCGCCACCCCCAGATGCTGGCCCAGCAGGCCCTCACCGTGAACCAGGTCCTCGACGGCCGCCTGATCCTCGGCATCGGGCCCTCCCACCAGCCGGTGGTCGAAGGCATGTGGGGCCTGTCGTTCGACAAGCCGGTTCGCCACGTCCGGGAGTACCTGGAGATCCTGGGGCCGCTCCTCAACGACAAGCGGATCAGCTATGGCGGCGAGGCTCTGACGACCCGGGCCGAGCTCGACCTGACCGCCCCCGCACCCCGGGTCATGGTCGCCGCCCTCGGGCCCCAGCTGTTGAAGGTCACCGGCCGGCTGGCCGACGGAACCATCCTGTGGATGACCGGGCCCACCACCATCGCCGAGCACACCGTGCCGACCATCACCGCGGCGGCCGAGGCGGCGGGTCGGCCGGCACCGGAGATCGCCGCCGGGTTCCCGGTCTGTGTCACCTCCGGATCGGCCGCGGAGCTGGCCGAGGTCAGGGAGCGGGCGGCCACCGAGTACGCCATCTACGGTCAGCTGCCGTCGTACCGCGCGATGCTGGACCGTGAGGGCTACGAGGGACCGGCCGACCTGGCGATCATCGGCGGCGCCGACGAGGTCGGGGAACGGATCGCAGGGTTGGCCGACGCCGGCGTCACCCGGTTCGCCGCCTCGGAGTTCGGCACCGCAGACCAGCGGGCGGCCACCAGGGAACTCCTGGTCTCGATGCTCTGAGCCCGGACCGGGAGCGGCGGACACGGGCCGCTCAGGCGCCACGGACGGCCCGGGCCACCTCTCCCCACCGGCCGGCGGCGGACGGATCGGCCTGCATCGAGTCGACCGCCAGGTACATCACCAACCGGGCCGCGCAGCCCCGATACCGCTCGATCAGCGCATCCGCCAGCTCGTCCCATGGGGCGACCACCGCATAGTGGGCGAGCATCTCGTCGGTGATCGTGTCCGCCATCCCGTCGACGTCTCCGGCCTTCAACTTCTCGTTGAGGACCGCGGACGTCCCCCCAAACCCGAGGTCGTCGAACTGGAAGGCGTAGTTCTTGGTCGACCCGTAGAAGGCGATCTGGGTCTTGGCCCGCCGAACCAGCGGCGCCCGCTCCTCCGGGGTGTCGCCCGGCACGGCGAACACCGGGATGATCAGGTCCACCTCGTCTGGGGACCGACCGACCCTGGCCGCCCCCTCTGCGACCTGCGGGAGCAGCCGATGCTCGATGTAGTGCATCGAGTGGAGCGGGTGGACGTGGATCCCGTCCGCCACCTCTCCGGCGGCCCGGACCATGTAGGGCCCGACGGCGGAGATGTCGACCTTGATGTCCCCGAAGTCGTGGGCCGGCGGCGCCCACTGCCCCGGCAGCAGGCTCAACCGATAGTACGGACCGTCGTGGGCCAGGCGTTCCTCCCGACGGAAGGCCCGGAAGCAGGCCTTGACCGCAGCGACGTAGTCCTTGAGCCGCGGACCAGGCGGATCGAACTCGGCCGAATACCGACGCTCGACGTGGGCTCGGACCTGGCTGCCGAGCCCCAGCCGGAATCGCCCGCCGGTGTTGTGGGCCAGCTCCCAGGCCACCGCAGCCGTCACCATCGGGCTGCGGGGGAAGGCGACGGCGATGCCGGTGCTGAACGACAGGGTCGGTGCGGCCATGGCCGCCGCGGTGATCAGCATCCATGGCGTTTGGCTGGTCTCGGTGTAGAGCATCCCGGACGCCCCGTTGGCTTCGAGGGTGCGGGCCAGCTCTGCGGTCTCCGCCCAGGTCGACCCGCCGGTCATGACATCGAACTCCATCGGCTCCCCCTCTGTCGTCGAGCGGGCACAGTCTTTCCGAGCCCTGTCCGCCGGTCAAACGGAGCCGAAATCCCTGTACTGAGGCGGGAATCCGGGGGATCAGATAATTGCCCAGGCGGTGCTGGTACTCTCTCAGGGCGATGGCACGAGGCAACCTGGACGACTACGACCTGTGGCTGCTCGAGGCCGCGGCCAGGGGGCCAGCGAGCATCGAGGAGCTCTCGGACAAGGGCAAGGTCCCCAAGTCGACCGCCTATCGACGGGTGCCCATCCTGGCCAAGCGGGGGTTCCTCGACTCCGAGAAGCGGGACAGCGGCATCGGCCGCCCGGCTCTGATCTACTCGATCACCGACGAGGGCATCCGGGAGTTGACGGCGTTCACCGAGAATCTCCGGGCCACCGCGGACCGGCTGACCAAGGTGATCGCCACGCTTCCAAAGCCGACCAGGGCCTGAACCGGCCTCAGTCGGCCAGATACCGAAGCGACCGGACGACGAGCCGGGCCTCGGCGATCGCAAGTGCCGTGGCTGCGACGCCGAGGACGGCCAGCCCGATGGCTGCCAGTGGGAGCCGATCGATCTCGATCACCGCACCGGTCACCGCACCGGCCCCGACCAGGGCTCCACCGAGGGCGGTTAGCACCCGCCCGATCAGTGGCGAGCCGGCGACCCGATCGGCCTCGGCCAGGGTGGCCATGCCGGCAACGGCGACGAGGCCGCCGGCGGCTATGGCCCAGCCGGCGCCACCGCACGACACCTCGGTCGCCGGCCGTGCGACGGCCCACGCCCCGAGCGAGGCGGCGAGCACCAGCCACGAACGATGCGGCCGTCCGGCATCGTCGATCATCCGACCGGTCCGGTAGAGGTCGACGGCGAGCCAGGCCGAGCCGACCAGGACGAGCAGGTGGGCCAACCCGAGGGCAGACGACCCGCCGCGACCGAAGACGTCTGCGGTCAGCACGGCCACCGCGAACGATGTGGCGACCAGCCCGGCGGCCAGGCGGCGGTGCCGGCCGGCGCGGTCCAGGGCGTGGTTCAGTGGAGAATTCGCCCATCGATAGACGGGCGAACGAGTCTGGTCCGGGTCGGCCGATCCCTCGGTGACCCGTCCAGCGTGTGTTGTCGGCGGAATGAGCGAACCTCGCTTTGTGCGACGTCCCTCCATCGCACGCCCAGAGCCTAAGAACCTTCGACAATGGTCGTCAAGGGCCCCGGTCCAGCGACGCCTCGTCCACCGACCACCTCGACCGCCGGCGGCCTAGGGTTCGGGTATGTCCGAGCCGTTCACACTCACGTTCCTCACCTGGAACCTGGCGATGCTGGAGCGACCGGCGGCGGCACCGTTCGACTGGGCGGAGGAACACACCCAGGCCGAGATCAGACGCATCGCGCTCGGCGAGTCGCCGGACGTCATCGCCTTCCAGGAGGTTCCCGGCGTCGTCCCCTACGTCGAGACCCATGACATGGTCCGGGCCAACCCGATGTCCCATCAGGGCAACCTGGCCACCCTGGTCGGCAACCACCTGGTCGATGACGGGCTGGCCGACGTCGAGCCTGCGGACGCCATCGTCGTCACCGGCTGCGCAGTCCTGACCGTCGTGGGACCAGTGACGGTTGCGAACGTCCACCTGGCCCCGGGGCGAGCCGGCGCCGAGACCAGGCGGGAGCAACTTGCTGCGGTGCTCGATGCGGCCCCGACCGCTGCGGTCGCCGTCATCGGCGACGGCAACGCCAGAGCGGAAGAGGAGCCCACCATCGAGGCGCTCGGGCTTCGGGGACCTCGGCCGCCCGCCCCGACCTGGGACAGCAGGCGAAACCGGTTCCGGGCCGGCGGGCCCGGGTTCGTCGCCAACTTCACCCGCTGCTGGGCAACCGACGAGGTGCGGATCGACGAGCTGGCGGTGCTCAACGACCGGACCGTCGATGTCGGAACCGGGCCATTCCACCTCTCGGACCACTTTCCCCTCACCGGAACGCTGACCATTGACGCCGGGTGATGCCCGCTGGTTGGGCAGCCGGAACGGATCGTGACATGCGGGTGTCGAAACGGCCCGGAACATGTCAAACTGATGACCATGGACGATGGCGGTCTCGGGATCGTCGGTCTGGCGGATCTACAGGAAGTGCGACACGACGCCCGTAGCGTCTTGTACGCGGCGACCGATGTGAAGCTCGACCGGCGGGTGGCGGTACGGCGATTCGGTACGATCGGCGGCGGCGCCGACCGGGACCGGTTTCGGCACGAGACGATGGTGATCGGTCGCCTGTCGTCCCATCCCGGCGTGGTCACCGTCTACGACGCCGGTGTGACCGATCACGGGGTCCCCTACCTGGTGACCGAACTGGTCAACGGTCCGACGCTTGCCGACGTGGCGGCCCAGCGCGGTCCGCTCCAGTGGCAGCAGGCGGCCGACCTCTGCCTGCAGCTCTGCGCACCGCTCGAAGCGGCCCACCGGGCCGGGGTGATCCACCGCGACCTGCGGCCGGAGACGATCGTCTTGAGCGGTCAGGCCCCGAAGCTCGACGGCTTTGCCCTCACCGTGTCCGATCGGGGCCCGGACCAGATGGCTGGCCCCTCCCCCGCCGGTGACCCGACCCTCGACCTCCACCGGGCGCCCGAGACCTACGGCGGCGTCTGGGACGAACGCTCCGACCTGTACTCGCTGGCCTCGATCCTCTATCAGTTGATCGCCGGCCGGGCCCCGATGTGGCGGCCGGATCCCGACACCTCGGAGGCGTTGGCCTATCGGATCGCCAACCAGCCGCCGGTCGAGCTGTCACCGGACGCGGTGCCGACGGCGTTGAACGTCTTCATCACCGCCGCATTGTCGAAGGACCCGCTCGACCGTCCGCAGACCGCATCGGAGTTCGCCGGCGAGCTCCGGTTGATCCGGGACGGCAGAACGACCGGGTCCAACCCGTCCGTACTCCACGCCACGACCTCCGTCGGGTCCATCCCACCGGTCGCCGCTGCGGATCGCACCGCCCTGATCGAGCCGATCGCTCCCGCTGCGCCGTCCCAGCCGGCGGCCGCGATGTCCGGTGGGACCGCGACGATGGCCATCAGCGCACCGGCCGACGACCTGACCCAGATCGCCACCGGACCGATCGCTCCGGGCTGGAGTCCCCCGACCGACTGGTCTCCACCACCGGGCGGCGGAGACCCCATGCCGGCCCGGGACCCGATGGCGCCGGTGCCCCCGGGCGAGATCCCGCTCCCCCCGCCGGTCGAGGAGGCGCCGCGCCGCTCCCCCATGTTCCTGGCCGCGGTGGGGTTGTTGGCCGTCACCATGGTCGGCCTCCTCGCCGTCATCGCCATGTCGGCGCTCGGGTCGGACGACCCCCAGACCGCAGCCCCCGCCCTCCCGGATCCGGATGCCCCGACGGTGATCCAGGCCGATGGGTCGGCCGGCCTCACGACCACCGCAGTCCCGGGAGACGGCGCCATGGACGACTCGGCCAGCACGGTCGAAGCCATGGAGGATGCCCCACCGCCGGCCGAGGCCATGGAGGAGACGACGACCACCACGGTCGGCCGGGTCGAGATCCCTCGACTGATCGGCCTGTCGGTCGAGGAGGCGACGAGGATCCTCACCGATCAGGGGTTCGAGGTCCTGGTCGTCGGGCGTCGAACGGCAAACGCCCAGCCGGGAACGGTGACCCAGCAGAAGCCGGATCCCGGCAATCTGGTGACCTTGCCGATCTCGGTCACGCTCTACATTCCAAAGGCATCGAACCTGCCGACCATGGTCGGCCGCTCGGCCGATGCGGTCTGCCTTGAGCTGGAGGCGCTCGGCCTGGTGTGCAACCGGGTCAATCAGAACCACGACCAGTTCCCGGCCGGGTCGGTGATCGCCACCAACCCGGTCGAGGGTTCGCTGTTCAGCGAAGGTTCGAGCGTGGCGCTGACGGTGTCGACCGGCCCGGTCACAGATATCACGGTGCCGGACGTCGCGGGGAGGACCCGGGCCGAGGCCGAAACGATCCTCCGGGAGGCTGGGTTCACCACGATCGCCTTCGCCATGCGGCCAAACGGCGCGCCGAAGGACCGGGTGTTCGGGTCGAACCCGGAGGCCGGCGGGATCCTGCCGTCGAACCGTCCGATCACCATCCTCATCTCGACCGGCGAGAACTCCGCCATCACCGTCGCGGACGTCATCGGTCTCTCCCAGGCCGATGCGACCGCCAGGCTGGAGGGTGACGGTCTGTCGGTTGCGGTGACCATGATCGATCTCCCGGCCGGTGATCAACAGATCGGCCAGGTCATCTCCACCGACCCCGGGGTCGGCGCAGAGCTGGCGGCTGGAGCCACCGTGACCATCCGGGTCGGCCAGGAAGGGCCCGAGACCACCACGACCACCGCCGAGGCGCCGGACGGCGACACGCCAGGTGAGGACATGCCGGAGGACATGACAACCACCACGATGCCGGCCGACGACATGGCGGAGGACATGACAACCACCACGGCCGCCCCCTAGGGACGCCGGGCGCAGCCCTCTCGGTGGGTTTGGCTTGGTTCAGATCGCAGCGTCGTCCTGGGCCAGCAGGCGGTAGATCGACTTGCGGGCATCGGTCAGGATCCGGTTGGCCTCCTCGACCTGGGCCGGTGAACCTGCCATGGCGACCTGACGGGCCGCAGCGCCGAGCTGGTGGATCGAGCGGCGAAGGCTGCCGTAGGCGGCGTGGCCTTCACCGAAGCGCTCCCACGGTGGCGCGGCGTCGCTCTGGGCCAGGACGGTGGCGCCGTCCTCGGTCAGGCTGAACACATTCTTGCCTTCGACGGCCTCGCTCACCACCAGCCCCTCGTCCGCAAGCTGCTGCAGCGTTGGGTAGATCGAGCCAGGGCTCGGCTGCCAGGCCCCGCCCGAGCGCTCCTCCATCTCCTGCATGATCTGGTAGCCGTGCATCGGCTCCTCGGCGAGCACGGCCAGGATGCCGAGCCGGACCTCGCCCCGGGAGACCCGTGGCCGGCGATGGCCACCGCCCCGCCGACGCCCCGGTCCGGGACCCCTACCGGGACCTCCCCGGCGCCGACCCCGGGGGCCGCGGTCGGCATCATCGACCGGGCCGCCGAAACCGTGGCTGGCCTGCATGGCGCCGAGCTCCCGGTAGAGCTGCATCATCTGCATTTTCTTCATCATCTTGGTGTTGGTGCGGTTCATGTCACTCCGTTGTTCTCGACCCGGCAGGCGGTGCGGCCGGGCACTGATTCGGTTCGAAATTGACGACATAGATAACGATATATCGTTATAGCTCGCGATGCAACTTCGCGGAACGGCCGGCGGCAAAGTCGGTGGCAACCGTCGACATGTGGCTACACTCGTCACCAGGCAGGTGGAGTCGGCCCCGTTTCCGGAGGTCGCCGTGATGGTCGATCACGAGTCCCACCAACCTGACGCCGCCGCTCCCCCGCCGGACCAGTCGTCGCCGGCCGAGATCCCTCGCCCCTCCCGCTCCATGCTGGCGTCGCTGACCCTGGTGACCATCGTCGCCATCGTCGCCGGCCTACTCGGCCCGTCGCCGGCCTCGGGCCACGACGAGGAGGACGCCGTCGAAGGTGACGCCGTTGCGGTCGATGCGCCAGACATCGTCTTCCCAGTCGTCGGGCCGTCATCGTTCGTCGACACCTGGGGGGCGTGCCGAGGCCCCAACTGCTCCCGTTCCCACGAGGGCGTCGACATCTTCGCCATCAAACTGGCTCCGATGGTGGCGGTCGAGGACGGCGAGATCACCAGCATCCGCCGAAGCGGGCTCGGGCTCGGCGGCAACCTGATCGCCCTCACCGGAGACAGCGGCTGGCGATACCTCTACATCCACGTGAACAACGACTCACCGGGAACCGACGATGGGGCAAACCCCCAGGCCTGGATCACGGCCAACCGGCTGCGGGTCGGCGACCGGGTGTCTGCGGGCGACGTGCTCGGCTACCTGGGCGACTCCGGCAACGCCGAGGAGACCCCGCCGCATGTCCACTTCGAGATCCACCAGCCCGGTGTCGGGGCGATCAACCCGACCGACATCGTTGCCGAAGCCCGCGATGCGGGCCGGGTGGTCTCGGTGGCGTCGCTTGCCTCGACCCCGGAGGGCCGGGCCACCCACGCCACCACGGTCGACGCCTGGTATCGAGCCCTGCTCGACCGAGAGCCGACCGCAGAGGAGCTCTTCGCCTGGACCGACCGGATGGCGATCGACTTCGCAAACGAGAACGATCTGATCGCCGACCTGACCATGGCCAAGCCCCGCCGAGATCTGGCCGGCGACGTGGTCCGGGGCTTCACCGTCACCCTCGGCCGCCGACCATCCCTGAACGAGATCCGGCAATGGGAACAGGCGCTCGAAGGCGATACCGACCTGATCGAGATGAGCCAGGTCCTCGTAGACAGCGGGCCGTTCCAGGATCGGTTCGGGCAACTGAGCGACGAGGCCTTCGTCGACGCCATGTTCCGGTCGGCGATCGGGCGGGCCCCTTCCGAGACCGAGCTTGCCGACTGGCTCGCCCTGTTCGAGGACGGCGCAGGGCGCGGCGACCTGGCCGCCCACCTGGCGGACAGCTACGAGGTGAAGAACGACACGTGGCGGAGCCTCGAGGTCATCCAGGCGTTCCGGGCCGGGCTGGACCGGATGCCGACCGATGGAGAGTTCGACCGGTGGCTCGGGCATCTGGATGGCGGCGGTCTGATCCCGGACGTCGTCGAGGCGATCCGCAGCGGCGACGTCGACGACGCGGCCGCAGACGACGAACCTGCAGGCGATACCGAGGAGCCGGCCGAAGCCGACGAACCTGCAAGCGACACCGACGAACCGGCCACAGACGACGAACCGGCAGGCGACACCAACGAGCCGGCCGAAGCCGACGAACCGGCAGGCGACACCGACGAGCCGGCCACAGACGACGAACCGGCAGGCGACACCGACGAGCCGGCCGAAGCCGACGAACCGGCAGGCGACACCGACGAACCAGCACCGGATGCCGATCAGGTCGACGAACAGCCGGCTCCGGCGCAAGCACCCGCCGATACCGAGGAGTCGATCGCCGGGGCCGAAGCGTCAACCGGATCACTCCAGGCCGGCGAGGAAACCGAAGCCACAGCCGCCGAGGAGGCCGCACCGGCCGATACCGACTGAGCCGCCGCACTCCAGGCCAACCCGATCTCCCGCCACCGGTCGAGCGCCGATCGTTGACCGTCAATGGGGCAGGCTACGACCGGCGTCGTGGCACCGGCAGCTCGCCGGTTGCCGCGGCGCCGGCGTGGTATCCGGGATCTACCGGCAGCGGTTGGTCATCGTCCCGATGCCCTCGATCACCGTCGTGATCACATCGCCGTCGGCGAGGAACGAGCCCTGGGCGGCGCCGATGCCCTCCGGGGTGCCGGTGAAGATGATGTCGCCGGTGACGAGGGTGGTGATGTGCGACAGGTACGAGATGAGGGTCGGCACGTCGAAGATCAGGTTGGCCGTGGTGTCGTCCTGACGGACCTCGTCGTTCACGGTGGTGACGAGGCGGAGGTCGCCG
>JBCCFN010000065.1:0-20277 GCA_039029715.1 Actinomycetota bacterium
GACCTGCCGGACGCCATGGCCGCCACCCTGGCCAAGCGGTCCGAGATCGCAGCCGCCGCCGGCCGCCACGCCCCGAGCCGTCGGTACTGGGCCATGGTCGGCAACGGACCGAACCTGGTGGCGGCCCGGGAGCTCCGGATCAAGCTGTCCGAGCTGTGCTACAAGTCGATCGCCTGCGACGTCACCGAGGACAAGAAGCACATCGACCTCTCGTCCGAGCCGATGATCCTGGTCTGCGCCGCCGGCCTGATCGGCTCCAACGCCGATGACGTGGCCAAGGAGGTAGCGATCTTCCGGGCCCACAAGGCGGCCCCGATCGTCGTCGCCACCGAGGGGGAGAACCGGTTCTCCGCCGCCCTCGACGTGATCGCCGTGCCCGAGGTCAATCCCCGCCTGGCCTTCATCCTGTCCACCGTCGTCGGCCACCTGTTCGGCTACGAGGCGGCCCTCGCCATCGACGGCTCGGCCCGGCCACTCCGCGAGGCCCGTGGAGCGATCGAGAGCTACGTGGCCGAGGCCGCGGCCGGCCCGGCCACCGACGACTGGTTCGACCGGTTCGGTCGGGAGCTGGCCCCCCACGCCACCCGGTTCTTCGACGGCCTCCGGTCCGGGAGCTACAACGGCCACCTCGAGGCGTCAACCGCAACCCGGGTTGCGGCCCTGCTCCGGTTCGCCACCGGCGCGGTGCCGATCGAGTCCTACCAGCAGGAGTTCGGCAAGGTCGGGACGCCCGGTGTCGTGGTCGAGGACCTGGCGCTGGCGCTGACCGCCGGCATCGAGGAGCTGACCCGCCCGGTCGACGCCATCAAGCACCAGGCCAAGACGGTCACGGTCGGCATCAGCCGGGCAGACGAGAGCCTGCTTCAGGGGGCCCTGATCCAGGCCGTCCTGGCCACCGGCTGCCCCCGGGACCGGCTCAGCTACCGGTCGCTACGGACCCTGGCCGCCATCACCCCGGCGGTGGCCGAGGTGGTCGGCTACACCCGCTACCGCCTGGAAGGGGTCCTCGATGAGGCGGCGGGGGAGAGCGAGGCCCAGCTGCGGATCGTGGACAAGGGCGGCATCGCGGCCAACATCCCGTCCCGGGTGGAGCGGGACCCGACCCTCCGGGGGACGAAGCGCCGGGTGGCGGTCGAGCGGGAGCCGTTCGTCACGGTCGGCACCGACGGCCGGGTCGTTCTGATCGTGCCCGAGGTCAAGGACGCCCAGACCACCGGCCTGACCCTGTGCCACGTCCGGCTGCGGGACGGCCTCGGGGCCGCCGTGGCCCGGGCCGTGCTCCAGGGGTACCGGAACCGTTACCGCCAGCTGGTCGATGTGGTCACCGAGGCCGAGCCGAGCTTCCGTCAAGACCTGCTGGCCGAGGTTTCGACGGTCGAGCTGTTGACCGCCCCGATCTCAGACGTCGCAGCCCGGTGGACCCGCGCCTAGATCCGGCGATCCCGGACGTCGGGCCCGGCCCGGACCGGGATCTGCCGCCGGCGCCGGCCCTTGACGGGCTGATCGGGCAGGTCGTGGTTGCGATCGGGGTCGATCTGGTCGACATCGACCGGATTCGCGAGGTCCTCGACCGGCAGCCCGGTTTCGCCGAGCGGGTCTTCACTGCGGCAGAGCGGGACTACTGCGATCGCCGCCATGACCCGGCCGAGCGCTACGCCGCCCGGTTCGCGGCCAAGGAGGCGGTGCTGAAGGCGCTCGGCACCGGTCTCGGCGGGGGCGATTTCCATGACATCGAGGTCGTCCGCCAGTCCTCCGGGGAGCCGGTGCTGTCGGTGACCGGGCGGGCCGCGGCCGCAGCGGAGGCCAGGGGCATCCGGCGGTGGCTGATCACCATGACCCACAGCGATCACCTGGCCCAGGTGGTGGTTGCCGGACTCGGCGGTGGCCCGGACGAGGTCGTCCGGTGACCGAGGGGGAGCGCAGCATTCGCCTGTCCGAGGCCCTGTCGGTGCTGTGGGAGCGGGCGGCAACCGACTACGGGCTGTTGCCCGATCTTCCCGGAGATGCGGTCCTCGTCCGGGCCGATCAGGGCGAGTTGGCGGCGGCCACCCCCCGTCTGCTCGACCTGGCAGTGTCCAGTGGGCTGACCGTGACCGAGGCGGCGACGGCGGTGACCATGCTCGGCGACCAGGCGATCACGCCGGACGCCTGGCCGACGATGGCCCGGGACGTCGAGGAACTGCTCGACGCCTGGTGGGTTGAGACGCTCCAGCGGGAGCCGGGGACGCACGCCGACGGGTTCGGCCCGGCAACCGTCCTCGGGATCCTGGCCGGCTATGACGCCCCGATGGTCCGGTGGCTCGGCCCCTGGCTCGACCAGCTGGACGGACCGGGCGCCGTCCATCTGGCCGAGATCGTGGTCGCTGGCCCGGCCGCCCTGAGCGCCGAGGCCTGGCGCGGCAAGGACGACCAGGCCGGCCAGCTCTTCGCCTGGGCCCGGACCGAGACCGTGGTCCACGGGCTGGCGCTCATCGGCGGGATCCACCTGGAGGACGGGGTCCTCGACCGGGTCCTGGATCGCCTGATCTGATGCGGCCGGTCGTCACCCCCGAGGAGATGGCGGCCATCGATGCCGAGGCCCCGGAGCCGGTGGAGGAACTGATCGAGCGTGCGGCCTGGGCCACCGCTCGGGCCGCCATCGAGCTGCTCGGCTCGCCCTACGGGAAACGGGTGGCGATCCTGGCCGGGCCCGGCAACAACGGCGAGGACGCCAGGCGGGCGGTACCCCACCTCGAGCGTCGAGGGGCCCGGTGCACCGTGATCCCGTTCCCGTTCCCGTTCCGGCCGGGCACCGGCGGCGGTCGCCGGTTCGACCTGATCGTCGACGGCTGCGTCGGTACCGGCCTGGCCCGACCGTTCGATCGCTCGGCGCTGGACCTGGTGATCGGGGACACCCCGGTCCTGGCGGTCGACATCCCGTCCGGGGTCGACGGGCTGACCGGCGTGGTTCGGGGCCAGCCGATCCCGGCCACCGCCACGGTCACCTTCGCCGCAGCCAAGCCCGGCCTGCTGCTGGCCCCGGGGCGGGAGTTGGCCGGCTCGGTCACGGTGGCAGACATCGGCCTCGACTGCGGCCGGGCCACCATCCACCACGTCGGCCCGGCCGACGTGCTCGCCGGCTGGCCCCGGCGGGACCCGGACCATCACAAGTGGCGCAGCGCCGTCCTGGTCATCGGCGGCTCGCCGGGCATGACCGGCGCCCCGGGGCTGGCCGCCACGGCCGCGCTGCGGGCCGGCGCCGGGTACGCCACGATCGCCGTGCCAGGCACCGGCCCAGATGGCGCCGATGGCCGCGATGGCACGGCCGGCCGTACCGGCGACACCGCAGCGCTCCAGACCGATCCGGTCGAGGCGGTGGCGGTCCCGGCTCCGGCCAACTGGGGGGACGCTGACATCGACCGCCTCGACCGTCACCGGTCGGTCGTGATCGGGCCCGGCCTGGTCACCGCGCCGGCTCAGCTCCGGGCGTTCCTGCAGCGGGCCACGATGCCACTGGTCATCGATGCCGGGGCGTTGTCTGCCCTGGCCGCCCTGATCGACGCCGCCGGTCCCTCGACCATCCCGGCCCGGGTCGACGCGGTCCTCACGCCCCACGAGGGGGAGTTCGCCACCCTGGTCACCGCCCTCGGCGCAGACGGTCCCGGCCGGGAGGCCGTGGATTCCGACCGGATCGGGGCGGTCCGGGCCGTCGCCGCCGCCCTGGGTGCGGTCGTGCTGCTGAAGGGGCGGACCACCGTCGTCGCCGACCCGGCCGGTTCGGTCCTGCTGTCGACCGCCGGCGATCAGCGGCTGGCAACCGCCGGGACCGGTGATGTCCTGTCCGGCGTGATCGGCGCCGGCCTGGCCGCCGGGCTCGATCCGCTGGCCGCCGCTGGCCTCGGGGCCGAGCTCCACGGCATAGGTGGATCCACCGGGCATCGAGTCGGGCTGGTGGCATCGGACCTACCATTACGTATTGCGGCGGTGCTGTCCGACTGAGGACGGCAGCGAGAACCACACAGCCCGGCGGATGATCATTGGAGCAGTGCAGTGAGAATTCTGCTGGTAGAACCATGGCAAACCGGCTCCCACCTGGCGTGGGCCGAGGGGTACCGGACGTCGAGTGGCCACGATGTCGATCTGATCGGACTCCCCGGTGAGCTCTGGCGGTGGCGGCTCCGGGGCGGTGCCCTCCCGCTGGCCGAGAAGCTGACCACCTGGATCGACATGCACGGGCAGCCAGATCTGCTGCTGGTGTCCGGTCTGGTCGACGTGGCCGAGCTGCTCGGCCTGGCCCGCCGGAACCTCTCCCCGGACGTCGGGGTGGTGATCTACCAGCACGAGAGCCAGCTGGTCTACCCGGTGGCCGACGGCAACTACGACAGCGGGGCCGCCCTCCGCAACTGGATGTCGTGGTGCGTTGCCGACCTGGTGTTGTTCAACAGCTACCACCACATGCGGGCGGTGACCGAGGCCCTCCCCGGCTTCGTGACCTCCCTGCCGGACCAGACCCATGTCCCGATGATCGAATCGGTCATCTCCCGGTTCGAGGTGTTCCCGGTCGGGGTCGACCTCAGCCAGATCCCGGAGCGGGCGGCGGTGACCGCAGACGTCGCAGACCGGCACGGCCGCCCGACCATCCTGTGGCCCCACCGGTGGGAGCGGGACAAGGACCCGGCGGCGTTCCTGGCTGCGCTCCGCCGACTCCGAGAGGAGGATCTGGACTTCGGGCTGGTCCTGGCCGGCCAGGACCCGCCGAGCGGAAGTGCCCAGGCCATCGAGGAGCGGGAGGCGGCCGAGACCGAGTTCGCAGACCACATCGTGGCCGGCGGCGAGCTGGACCGCGACGAGTACCTGGCCCGGGTGGCCCAGTCCGACCTCGTCGTCAGCTGCGCCCGCCATGAATTCTTCGGGATTGCGGTGGTGGAGGCGGTGGCCAGCGGCTGTGTCCCGCTGCTGCCGAACGCCCTCAGCTACCCGGAGCTGATCCGTCCGCCGTGGCACGGCAATGTCCTGTACGAACCCGGCACGTTCGGGAGCCGGCTGGTCGATGCGGTTCGCCGAATCGACGAGCTCCGGGCCGAGACGATCGGCCTGGCTCAGACGATGCGCCGGTTCGACTGGTCGACGATGGCCGCGGTCTACGACGACCGACTCGCCGCCGTCTCGGATCGGCTGGCTGCGGTGGCCTGACTACGATGCCGGTGTGATCACCGATATCGAAGGCGTCCTGGTCGGCCATGGGACCGATCGGGACGCCATGACCGGCTGTACCGTCGTCGTCCTGCCGCCGGCAACTGTGGCGTCCGGCGAGATCCGGGGCGGGGCGCCGGCCAGCCGGGAGTTCGCTCTCCTGGAACCGACCCGTACGGTCGGCCACGTCGATGCCGTCGTCCTGTCCGGCGGCTCGGCGTTCGGTCTGGCCGCCGCCGACGGGGTGATGGACCGCCTGGCCGAACGGGGCCGGGGCTTCCAGACCCCGCACGGCGCCGTGCCGATCGTGGTCGGGCTGTCGCTGTTCGACCTCGGGGTCGGGGATGGGTCGGTCCGCCCCGGTCCGGCGGAAGGACGGGCCGCGTTCGACGCTGCGGGGTCCGGGCGCCACGACATCGGCACGGTCGGCGCCGGGACCGGTGCGACCTGCAACAAGTGGTCCGGTTCCCCCCAGCCGGCCGGCATCGGGGCCGCGACCGTGACCGCCGATTCGGTGATCGTCTCGGCGCTGATTGCGGTCAATGCGTTCGGCGCCATCGACGACGGCACGGCGCCGGACGACCCCGGCCCGCCGGTCCGGCCGGAGCCGGCCGGTACCAACACCACGATCGGCCTGGTCGTGACCAACGCCGTCGTCGACAAGGCCGGGTGCCACCGCCTGGCCCAGGGCGCCCATGACGGTCTGGCCCGAGCCCTCCAGCCGGCCCACACCGCCATCGACGGCGATGCGGTGGTGATGGCCGCCACCGGCCAGGCCGGGGTCGAGGCCGACCCGATGCACCTCCGGGTCCTGGTCCAGGCGGCAACGGTTCGGGCCATCCGCTCGGTTGCGCCGGCCCACTGACCACCCGGCCGCTGGTGGTCCCCGTCTCGCAGTGTGCTAGCGACAACGGGATGTTGGCGGCGAGCCCTGGCTGCAGTTGTCGCTAGCACACTGCGCAAACCGGGCACCGCCTCCGCAGCCGGGGCCGGTCGGGGCCGGTTGGGACCTGCGGTACCTACCGGCTGAGCACCCGGTCGAGCGAGCGGATCGCCCGGTCGACCTCGTCCACGGTGTTGTAATGGACGAGCGACAGCCGCACCACGCCGGCCGGTCGGCCGATCGCCTCGCACAGCCGGGTGGCATAGAAGTCGCCGTGGCCGGCTCCGATCCCGTCGGCGGCCAGCGCCTCGACGATCTCGGGCGGGGCCGCCCGGTCGGAGGTGAAGGCGATCGTCGGCGCCCGAACCGCCCGAGATCGACTTGGTGAACCGACCAGGTCGACCTCACGGTCGAGGAGGTAGTCGAGGAGCGGCGCCATCAGGGCCTCCTCATGGTCGGCGACCAGGTCGAACACCTCGCCGATTCGGGTCGCAGCCGCGCCGTTGCCGGCCCGGTCCGGGAAGTGGTGGCGGTGGAGGGCCTCGTAGTAGTCGACCATGCCGGCGGTGGCCGCCACCGCGGCGTGGTCGGGCCCGGCCGGGGTCAACCATGCGGTCGGGGTGTCGGCCTTGAAGAAGTGCGCCTGGTTGGTGAGCGTCTCCAACACCGAGCGCCGGCAGTAGATCAGACCCTGGTGGGGGCCGTAGGTCTTGTAGGTGCTGTAGAGGTAGAGGTCGCAATCTAGGGCTTTGACGTCGATGGCGGCGTGCGGTGCCCACGAGACACCGTCCACCACCAGCAACGCCCCGACGGCGTGGACCAGGTCCGCCACCTCCCGCACCGGGTTGATCGTCGCCGCCAGGTTCGAGGCATGGGTCATGCAGACCAGCCGGGTCCGGTCGGTCAGCAGTGCGGCCAGGTCGGCCACGTCGAGCAGTCCGGTGTCGGAGTTGACCGACCACTCCCTGACCGTCAGCCCGGTGTCTGCCAGGCGCCGCCAGGAGCCGATGTTGGCCTCGTGGTCCTGGTTGGTGACGATGACCTCGTCGCCGTCACGCATCCCGGCCCGCAGCGCCCGGGCCAGGACGTAGGTGTTCTGTGAGGTCGATGGCCCGAACTGGACCTCGTCGACCTCGGCGTTGAGCGTGGCCGGAACGATGGCCTTGGCCCGGTCCATGGCCTCACCGGCCTCCCTGGCCGGTCCGGCCGGACCGTAGGGCTGGACCTTGGAGGCGGTGTAGAACCGGGTCAGCAGATCGATGACCTGGGACGGGACGTAGCTGCCGCCCGCATTCTCGAAGTGGACCCAGTCGGCCAGGTCCGGGTGGGAGAACGCCGGGAAGTGGGCCCGGACCGCAGCGACATCCAGTGTGGTCATCGCCGCAATGCTAGGCGGTGACCGTCACGGCCCGTCCAGGCTGCCAGGGGCGGTGTTTGCTCCGCAGATCACCACGCCGGTGTGGGCGTCGGGGTCCGGGGTCCAGGCTCCGGATCGGAGGGCGGCGATCGGGACGGCGGCCGACGGCTCGACCACGATCCGGAACCGGTCCCAGAGGACGTGCTGGGCTTCGACGACAGCGTCGTCGCCAACCACGGCGCTCCGGGCGTCGGCCGCGGTCAGCGCGGCGAAGGCCAGCGTGCCGATCCGGGACGCCCCGAGGGCATCGGCGGCGATGCCGGACACCTCGACGTCGACCGGTCGCCCGGCAGCCCGGGCCTCGGCGAAGGCCGCCGTGGTCGTGGTCTCGCAGGCGATGGCCGGGGTCCCGGAGCCGAACCAGGCGGCGATGCCGCCGACCAGGCCGCCACCGCCACAGGCCACGACCACGGTGTCGAGCGGGGGGAGCCCGGCCGCTGCGACCTGGGCCTCGAACTCCCGGCCGGTCGTCCCGGCTCCCGCCACCACGTCCATCGCCTCGTAGGCGTGGACCCCGGTCGCCCCGGTCGCGGCCTGGTGGGCCTCGCAGGCGGCCAACGACTCGGCGTAGACCGCCCCGGTCTGGATCACGTCGGCACCGTAGGACCGCAGCCGGTCGACCTTGGCCGGCGCCGAGATGGTCGGGACGAAGATGGTTGCTGGATGGCCCAGCTCCCGGGCCGCCCAGGCCACCGCCGCCCCGTGATTGCCCCCGGAGGCGGCCGCCACCCCGACCGGGCCGACCTGGTTGGCCAGCAGATAGTGGGTGGCACCCCGAGCCTTGAACGTGCCGGAGTGCTGGAGGTGCTCCAGCTTCAGGGTCACCGTGCCCGGCAGGTCGAGCTGCGACCCGTCGATGGTGAGGATCGGGGTTTGGCGGACCCTGTTCCCCAGCCGCTCGGCGGCGGTATCGATGGCGGCTCTGGTCACGGAAACGGGAGACGAGGACACGCCGACACCGTAGCGGCGGGGCCTCGGCGGCCGTCCGGTTGCTCGTCGCCCCGGTCGTGGGCCCGTAGCCTGAGACGGTGACCTCGACCCCGGCCACCCCCTGCGACGACGCCGATCCCGGCGCCGCAACGGTACGTCGATTCCGGACCGACGGGCCGGACGACACCAGGCGGCTGGCCGCGGAGCTTGCCGAGCTGGTCCGGGATCGGGATGTCGTGGTCCTGACCGGCGATCTCGGGGCCGGAAAGACCTGCTTCACCCAGGGGCTTGGGCAGGGACTGGGCATCGAGGATCGGATTACCAGCCCGACCTTCACCCTGGCCAACCGATACCACGGCCGGCTGACCCTCCATCATCTCGACGTCTACCGGCTGGACTCGATCGCCGAGTCGATCGACCTCGGCCTCGACGAGCTGGTCGAGGACGGTGTGACCGTGATCGAGTGGGGTGACCGGATCGATCAGGTCCTTCCGGCCGATCACCTCCTCATCCGGCTGCGCTACCCGGAGGCCACCGAGGATGCGCTCGACCGTCGACTGATCGAGGTCGTCGTGCCAGCCGGTTCGGACTGGGCCGACCGGGAGTGGTCGGTCATCGACCGCTGGCGGCAGTTGTCGTGACCGCCGCCGTCACTGCGCCGCTGACCCTGGCGGTCTCCTCTTCGACCGGCGTGATGAGCCTGGCGGTCGGACGGTCGGCCGCCGATGGTGCTGCGGTCGTCGTCCCGACCGAGCGACGCCATGCCGAGGAGCTCAGCCCGCGCCTCCAGGCCGTCCTGGCCGAGGCCGGGGTCGGGCTCGGCGATCTGGAGCGATTGGCTGTCGATGTCGGGCCGGGGCGGTTCACCGGTCTCCGGGTCGGGGTGGCGACGGTCCGGGCCCTGGCGTTCGCGCTCGATCTGCCGGTGGTCGGCTGTTCCAGCCTGGCGGTGCTGGCCGCCGGGCCCGCGGCGCAGGCCGAGGCCGCGGGCGCGCCGGTGACCGCGGTGATCGATGCCCGCCGGTCCGAGGTGTTCCAGCAGTGCTTCGTCGCCGGTGCGCCGGCCGGGCCGGCCGAGGTCGGGCCGGCGGCGGACCTGGCCGCTGCGGCCCGAGGGCTGGTGGTCGGCGACGGGGCCGACCGGTACCGGTCCGACTACGACGCAGTCGCCGGCCTGACCGTGATCGAGGGTCGCAACCCGGTGGCGGCGACCATGCTCGATCTGGCCGGCGACGACCCGGGCCGGCCCGGCGTGACCATCGTCCCCGACTACCTGCGGGACCCGGACGCGGTCCCGAATATCCGCACCCGTCCCGGCGCGCCGGCCGCCGCCACATCATGACCAAGGCCCTCACCCTTCGCCCGATGGGTGCCGCAGACGTCGACGCCGTCCACGGCATCGAGACCGCCGCCGCCGTCGACCCGTGGAGTCGGGAGCTGCTTGCCAACGAGCTGAACGGTGATCGCGTCGACCGCCACTGGCTGGTCGCCACCGACGCTCGGGGGGTCATCGCCGGCTTCGGCGGTCTGCTGTTCGTGCTCGACGAGACCCACGTCATGAATCTGGCCGTCGATCCGGCCCGTCACCGGGAGGGCATCGCTTCGGCGATTCTCGCCCGGCTGTTGCAGGACGCCCGCAACCGAGGGGCGACCGCAGCGACCCTGGAGGTTCGGGCCGGCAACGCTGCCGCGCTCGGCCTGTATCGACGGTTCGGGTTCGAGCCGTCCGGGCGGCGGCCCGGCTACTACCCGGACGGGGAGGATGCCGTGATCATGTGGTGTCATCGACTCGACCGGGCTCCGACGGCGGGCACGACGGCGGGATCGGCCACGACGGCGGAGGCGAGCCAGTGCTGACCCTGGCCATCGAGACCAGCTGCGACGAGACCTCGGTCGCCATCGTCGAGGACGGGACCGTCGTCCGGTCGAACATCGTGTCCAGCCAGATCGACCTCCACGCCGTCTACGGCGGGGTGGTGCCCGAGGTCGCGAGCCGGGCCCACCTGGAGCGGCTGGAGTCGGTGGCGGCCGAGGCGTTCGATGTGGCCGGCGTCGGCCCGGACGACCTGGATGCGGTCGCCGCCACCTGCGGTCCCGGCCTGATCGGGGCTCTGCTGATCGGGGTGTCGGCGGCCAAGGCGTTCGCCATGGCCTGGGACGTCCCGTACGTCGGGGTCAACCACATGGAGGGCCATCTGTTCGCCACGTTCCTGGAGCGGCCGGAGCTGGAGTTGCCGCTGGTCGTGCTGCTGGTGTCCGGCGGCCACACGCTGATCGTCGAGGTCACCGAACCCGGGTCCTATCGGTACCTCGGCTCGACGATCGACGACGCCGCCGGTGAGGCGTTCGACAAGGTCGCCCGGTATCTCGGTCTCGGCTATCCGGGCGGTCCGATCATCGACCGGCTGGCCACCGAGGGTGACCCCACCGCCATCCGATTCCCTCGGGCCATGATGGACGACGGC
Source organism: Actinomycetota bacterium (assembly GCA_039029715.1). Classification (GTDB taxonomy): domain Bacteria; phylum Actinomycetota; class Acidimicrobiia; order Acidimicrobiales; family SZUA-35; genus JAHELU01. The sequence goes on from JBCCFN010000065.1 coordinate 10,868, forward strand.
CTGGACTTCTCGTTCAGCGGGCTCAAGACCGCGGTGGTGAACCACGTCCGCCGTCATCCGGACGTGGCGAACGAGGACGTTGCTGCGGCCTTCCAGGACGCGGTGGTCGACGTGTTGGTGACCAAGACGATCCGGGCCGCCACCGGCGTCGGTGCTCGAACGGTGTGCCTCGGCGGCGGGGTTGCCGCCAACTCCCAGCTCCGGGCTCGATTCGCCGCCGAAGCCGAGTCGGCCGGACTGGACGCCCTGATCCCCGATCGGGCGTTCTGCACAGACAACGCGGCCATGATCGCCGCGGCCGCCCACTGGCGGCTCCGGACCGACGGCCCGACCCCGCTCGACAGCGGGGCCGACCCGTCGCTCAAGCTGCCCTAGCGGTTCCGGCTCGGCCAGACCCCGATCCTCGACCCTGAGATCGGGTTCCGGGCGCTGGGTGGGAACCCCGAGACGGCCCAGGGTCGGTGCCGGGGTTGGATCAGTGCAAGGCCCGATATGGCCCGAACGCGGGCCGATTTACGGTCATCGACAGATACCAGAACCATCTGTTGAGAGGACCGAACACCATGACCGTGATCGCCCAGACCCCGCCCCCGAGCCCAAGCCCGGCCACCCCCGCCGCCCCTCGGTCGGCCGCCGCAGCCTTCGGTGCGGTGAAGATCTACGGCGAAGGCGACACCGAGGTGACCGCACTCGACCACGTCGACGTCGCCTTCGAGGTCGGCCGGATGACCGCCATCATGGGCCCGTCAGGGTCCGGCAAGTCCACCCTGATGCAGTGCATGGCCGGCCTCGACCGGCTGAGCGGTGGCCGGGTCGTCATCGGCGAGACCGAGCTCTCGTCGCTCGACGAGCGGCAGCTGACCCGACTTCGCCGGGACCGCATCGGCTTCGTCTTCCAGGCCTTCAACCTGATCCCGACCCTGACCGCCATCGAGAACATCACCCTGCCGATGGATCTGGCCGGGACCAAACCGAACCGGCAGTGGCTCGACCACGTGATCCGCACCGTCGGGCTCGGCGATCGCCTCGGGCATCGGCCGAGCGAGCTGTCCGGCGGTCAGCAGCAGCGGGTCGCCGTCGCCCGGGCCCTGGCCGGCCGACCGGAGATCATCTTCGCCGATGAGCCGACCGGGAACCTCGACTCCCGGACCGGCGGCGAGATCCTCGACTTCATGCGGTGGGCGGTCGGCGAACTCGACCAGACCATCGTCATGGTGACCCACGACCCGGTGGCGGCGTCCTATGCCGACCGGGTCGTCTTCCTTGCCGACGGCCGGATCGTCCACGAGCTGACCGATCCAACCGCCGACTCCGTCCTCGACCAGATGCGGGGTCTCGGCGACTGAGCCGGGCCACCCGATCGAACCGACCCAGCTACCCGACCAGCAGTCAGAGGGGAATCCGACATGTTGCGCCTGACCATCAAGAACCTCGCCGCCAACCGGATCCGGTTGGCCCTCACCACCTTCGCCGTCGTTCTGGCGGTGTCCTTCGTCGTGTCGTCGTTCGTGCTGACCGACGGCCTCCGTTCCAGCTTCGGCAACCTGTCGAGCGAGATCGTCGCCGGCACCGACCTGGAGGTCCGCCCGACCGACGAGTTCGGCGGCACCGATCTGGTCCCGACCTCGGCTCTCGACGATGTCCGGGCGATCGACGGGGTGGCGGCCGCCGCCCCGACCCTGGAGATCGAGGACGGGGTCCGTCCGATCAACGCCGCCGGTGAGGAGATACCGGCCGGCGGTCCACCGCAGTTGGCGATGGCCTGGATCGATGACCCCCGGCTGTCGATGGTGACCCTGGTCGAGGGCGACGTCCCCGGTGCCGGCGAGTTCACCATGGACCTCGATGCCGCCGCTCGACACGGGTTCGCCCTCGGCCAGACCTACGACCTGGTCGTCCCGACCGGTCGGACCGAGCTGACCCTCAGTGGCCTCACCAGCTTCGGCGAGAACAACGACACCCTCGGGGCCACGCTGATGCACTTCGACCTGGCGACGTTGCGTGACATCAGCGGGATCGCAGACGGCTACGACTCGATCGCCGTCGCCCTCGGCGCCGAGGCCGATCGGGCGGCGACCGCCACCCTGGTTGAGCAGGCGGTTCCGACCGCAGAGGTCGTCGACCAGGCGACGCTCGAGTCGGAGATCCGGTCGGACTTCAACGCCGGGATCAACATCATCGGGAACATCCTGCTCGGCTTCGCCGGGATCTCGCTGTTCGTCTCGATCTTCATCATCTACAACACCTTCTCGATCGTGCTCGGCCAGCGGACCCGGGAGTTGGCCCTGCTGCGGACCGTCGGGGCCGACCCTGCTCAGCTCCGCCGCTCGGTCCTCGCCGAAGCCCTGGTCATCGGCGTCGCGGCGTCGGCGATCGGCATCGTGACCGGTATCGGCGTGGCGTTCGGGCTCCGTGGCCTGTTCGGGCTGCTCGGGGCCGACCTCCCGGCCTCCCCGGTCGTCCTGTCGACCCGGACCATCGTGGTCGCCGCCGTCGTCGGCATCGTGGTCACGCTGGTGTCGGCCATCGGGCCGGCCCGCAAGGCCTCTCGGGTCCCGCCGGTCGCCGCCCTCCGTGACGGCGCGGCCGCCGGAGCGGTCCGAGGCCGGACCAGACTGGCCATCGGCGGGCTCCTGGCTGCGGCCGGGGTCGCCGCCGGGGCGGCGGGGCTGTTCGCAGCCTCCACCACCGCCTCGGTGATCGCCCTGCTGGCCGCCGGCTCGATCGGGGTCTTCGTCGGGATCACGCTGCTGAGCCCGGTGGTCGCCGCCCCGCTGACCCGGCTGCTCGGCTGGCCGCTGGCTCGCTTCTTCGGGACCTCCGGCCGGTTGGCCGGTCAGAACGCAGGACGGAACCCCCAGCGGACCGCAACCACGGCGGCGGCCCTGATGATCGGCCTGGCGCTCGTCAGCATGACGCTGACGGTCGGCGAGTCGGCGAAAGCGCAGCTCCGATCGACCCTGGAGAGTTCGGTCACCGCCGACTTCCTGGCGGTCGATCAGACCGGGGGTGCCAGCCCGTTCCCGAGCCAGTTCACCGAGCGCATCGCCGCCCTACCGGAGACCGCCGAGGTCACAAGCTTCCGCTACGACGGGGCCGAGATCGGCGGCGATGTCCGCGGCATCCAGGGCGGTGACCTGGCGGCGGTGGCCGAGCTGTTCGACCTCGGGGTCACCGAGGGGTCGCTGGTCTCGGCGGGGACCGAGGATCCGGTCCTGCTCTCGGACGAGGAGGCGACCGCAACCGGTCTCGGCGTCGGTGACACGGTGGCGATGCGGTTCTCGTCCGGCGAACGTCGAGACCTGACCGTGATCGGGATCTTCGAGGACGACATCGTCGCCGATGAGCCTTACCTGATCGATCTGGCGACCTGGAACGAGGTCGGGGCCGAGCCGGCCGACACCTGGGTCGCCCTGGCCCTGGCCGATGGCGTCGACGGCGCAGCGGCGGAGCAGGCGTTCGCCGCCCTGGCTGCCGACTTCCCCCAGGTCGAGATCTCGACCGCCAACGCCTACGTGGCCCAGGTCGAGGCCGAGGTGGACCGGTTGCTTGCCGCGGTCAACGTGATGGTGGCCCTGGCGGTGATCATCGCCCTGATCGGGATCGCAAACACGCTGGCCCTGTCGGTGTTCGAGCGGACCCGGGAACTCGGCCTGCTGCGGGCGGTCGGCATGAGCCGGGGCCAGCTCCGGCGGATGGTCCGGATGGAGGCGGCCCTGGTCGCCCTGTTCGGGGCTGCCCTCGGCGTTGCCGTCGGGGTCGGGTTCGGGGTGGCGGCGGTCTACGCCCTGCCGTCGTCGATCACCTCGACCCTGGCCGTGCCGGTCGACCGGATCGCCGTCCTGGTGGCGGTGGCCGGTATCGCCGGACTGTTCGCGGCCTGGGGCCCGGCCCGCCGGGCGTCACGGCTGAACGTCCTCGACGCCATCTCCGGCTAACCGGCTCACCGTCTGGGGCCACCGGGGATTCAGCCCGGACTCGACGAACCCGCAGGGACGGGGTGTGGCGCTTGTGGCCACGCCCCGTCCGGCGCGTCAAGCCGCAGGGTTCGCCGGAGCCGGTGGAGCCGCCCGGTCACCCCCTGGGCGGACAGGCCGGTCGCGTCGGCGACGACGGTCCGGGGCTGGTCGAGCAGCCAGCACCGGTAGGCGACCTCGGCGGTGGCACGGGCCGACTCCGGGGTGCCACCGAGGCCCATCGCGGCGTTGAGTAGTCGGTCTGCGGCGAGGCGAACCGAGCGGGCGTGCGGCCCGGCCGCCGTCATCGCCGTCGCCGGCCGGGCCCATGGCTGCGCCGGTTGCGCCGTCCCGACCGGTGGTCGACGGGCCCTGGCCAGCCGTTGCCTGGTGTCGAGCAGGAGGTTGGCCGCGATCCGACTCGGCCGGCGGTCCAGTCGGTGGCGGGCCACGGTCTCGAGGAACGTGGCCCGGACCTCTTCGATGGCGTCCCAGCCGGCCAGACCCTCGGCCCCGGCCACGGTGCGGACCAGCCGCCCGAGGCCGGGTCGGAGCTGGACCAGCAGGGTCACCGCCGCCTCGCCGTCCCCCGACTGGGCCAGGGCGATCAGCGCTCCCTGCGCAGCATCGGTGGCCGGCGACCACCGAGGCGACGTGACCCGGTCGGCGGTTTCGGTCGACCAGGTTACGAGTGCCGGTTCGATGATGGCCCAGCGGTGGCGGCGGACCCGACCCTGGGGGCTGTCCCACCAGTCGGCCCAGCGATCGGTTGCCACCAGCCGGTCGGCTGGAAAGTAGTTTCCCACGCCGCAATCGCAGCATCGACCAGACCCGAGGGTGGTCCCGGCCCGGGACCCGGCCGCCGCCCCGTCGATGGTCCCGAAACGGCCACCGACCCGACCCCTGCCCGTCACTCCCCGTTGCTACATTCCTGTTGATGGGGCGACCTGGTTCCGCCGTACCGGGCGCCGGCCGTCTCGGTCGGCGTACCGAGCGTTTCGCCCGGTGGTCCACCGCCGCCCCGCTCTCGCTGGTTGCCGTTGTCGCCGTGACCGTCGCCGTGCTCGGTTCGGCCTGCTCCGCCGGGGTCGACCGCGGAGCGCCGACCCCGGATCCGGACGACGTCCCGGCCGCAATCCGCTCGTCCGGCCAGTTGGCATTCACCGATGACGGTGCACCACCGGTCGGAGGCATCGATGGGCCAGTCCCGTCCGGGCCCGGGCCGACCCTCGGTGACGAGCTGACCGACGGCCAGGCCGGTGCCGGCCCGCTGCCGGATGGGGAGACCCCGGTTGATGGTGAGGTCACGCAGGAGGGCCTGGACGAGGTGGCGCCACCCCGGCCGGACGGGATCGAGCTGGTCTACGCCGACGGGGCGCTCGGCCCGGCTCGGCTCGGCACGACGATCCAGCAGATGGTGGCCGACCTCGGTCCGGCCTACCGGTCGGAGCCGGAGCCGGTCATCCGGCCGGACTTCCCATCCGGACACGCGGTGATCAAGGACGATGCGGTGGTGTTCTGGGCCATCGAGGAGGACGGGGTCGTCACCACGGTGATGACCACCAGCCCCCTGGTCGGTCTGGAGGACGGGCTCCGGCCAACCCTGCCGCTGGTCGAAGCGATCACCCTCCGGGGCCAGCCGACCCTCCAGCGGGGGACCGAGCGCCGGGAGTTCGTCCGGTTCGAGGACGGGACCGGCGGTAGTGACGACCTGCAGGTCCTGGTCGCCGTCGGCCGGTTCGGCGGCCCGGTTGGCCTCTACCCGGTCGACGCCACCGAGCCGGGCGCCGAGACCGAGGCGTTTGCGCCGGCGGAGGCCACCATCAAGGAGCTGTGGTTCCGGCTGGGTTGACCCGTCACCGATCCAGTCGATCGACCACCTCGTCCAGGTCGACCGCTCGGGCGTGGGCGTGGTCTGCGTGATGGTCGAACGGGTCGAGCTGTACCACCTGCATCCCGGCCGCGGTGGCGCCGGCCACGTCCGCCTGGACCGTGTCGCCGACATAGAGCACCGTCTCGGTCGGCAACCCGAGCGCATCCAGGGCCGGGGTGAAGATGGCCGGATCGGGCTTGGCCACACCGACCAGGGTCGAGTCGACGATGGCGGCGACCGACGGCAGCGGCCCGGGCCCCACCTGGCACACCCCGTAGTCCCGCATCTGCTCGGGAGCGGTACCGTCGTTGTTCGACACGATCGCCACCGGCAGCCCGGTGGCGGCCAGCCGATGGAAGGCGGCAACGTTCTCCTCGTGGACCCAGCTCCAGTCGACCCGGACCGCGATCCGGAGGTCGTCGAGCAGCTCGTCCGGGACGTCGAGCGTGCGACCGTAGGTCCGGTCGTAGATCTCCCAGAAGTCCGGTTCGTGTTCCCTGGTCGGCCGCTGGGCGTCGGCCAGGGCCCGGACCCCGGCGTGGTGGGCCCGGCGGTACTCGATGATGTCGTCGGGGCCCGGCGCGCCGAGCTCGACCAGGCGATCGGCCACCGGCCGGTAGTCGGGGTAGGTGAAGACGCCGCCGATGTCGAAGACGGCGGCCTGGACGGTGTCTGGCCGGAAGGTCATGGCCCCAGTCTGGCCCGGTCGGACCCGGTCCCACCCCGAACCCGGAACCGGGGGCCGAATCGGGCAGAATGAACCCAGGCGGTGGATCAGCACCGTGACGGAAGGAACGCCGTGGACCATCAGCATGACCCGCAGCACGTCAGCGGTGGGTTCACCAACGACCCACTCGAGCTGACGGCGCTCCCGCCGGTCGACGAGGAGACCTTCCTCCCGCTCGACCCGGCCTACTTGCGGGTCCGGCTGATCGGGGATGCCATCGCGGCGGCCGTGGTCGTCGTCGGTTCGGTGGTCGTCGCAGCGGCAACGTCCTCATTGATTCCCCTGGCGATCGGGCTCGGCCTGCTGGTACTGGTGGCCCTGCTTGCGGTGCTCAAGTGGTTGGAGGTGACCCACCTCGGCTACCTGGTCCGGGACAAGGACTTCTCGTACCGGCGAGGGGTGATCAGTCGGGCGGTGACCACCGTGCCGTTCGCCCGGGTCCAACACGTCAGCATCGACCGGGGCCCGATCGAGCGGTACTTCGGCCTGGCGACCCTTGAGATGCGGACCGCCGGTGGTTGGCTGACCGTCCCCGGCGTCGACGACGACACGGCGGCCAGGCTCAAGGCGCTGGTCGTCGACCGGGCCGGGGTCTCGGCCGACGAGGAGCGTTCGGACCAGTCGTGAGCGGCCCCCCGATCGACCCGCCCCCGCCGCCCGGGGCCCCGCCACCACCCGGGGCGCCACCACCCGGGGCGCCGCCAGGAGGCACGCCCGGGGCGCCCCCGCCAGCGGCCCCGCCACCACTCGGGGCGCCACCGCCCGGGGCCCCGCCGCCGGCCGGTGCGTCGGGCCTGGTCGAGGATCGGGCCCTGCTCGGCGTGCCGACCCGGCAGGCACCGCTGGCCGTCGTGTTCATCGCCTGGCGGTTCATTCGCAACCTCGGGGCGGTGAACATCGGTATCGCCGCGGTCTTCCTGGTGTCGGGCCGGATCCCGGTGGCGCTGCTCGGCGTTGCCTCGCTGGCCGCCCTCGTCGGCCTGGTGTTCATGCTGTTGGCGTGGTGGCGGTTCGTGTTCCTGATCGAGGCCGACGAGCTGCTGGTTCGCAAGGGGGTGGTGAACCAGGAGCGGTTGACGATCCCGCTCGACCGGGTCCAGAGCGTGTCGATCGACCAGAAGCTGCTGCACCGCTTCGTCGGGCTGGTCTCGGTTGCTGTCGACACCGCCGGCTCGTCCGAGGTCGAATTCCAGATCGACGCGGTCGACCGGTCGAAGGCCGAGGCCCTCCAGCGGCTGGTCGCCGGTCGGCGCCAGGCGGTGGCCGCATCCGCATCCGCAACCGGCGACGCCGGGGTCGATCTGGCGACCGGCGCCCCACTCGGCACCGATGCCCCAGGCGTCGACGAGACCGGAGACGTGGTGATCCAGCGGACGCTTCGCGATCTGGTCCGGGTCGGCCTGACCGCCTGGCCGTGGACCGGGCTGGTCGTCCTGGCCTCGCTGTTCACCGTCGCCGATGATCTCGGTGGCCTGATCCCGATCGACATCGACGGCGAGGAGATCCTCGGTGGCGGGGAGACGGTCGATGTCGGTCCGGGCCTGATCCTGTCGGTCGTCGGCGTCGTGCTCGGGGTGCTGGCGGCGGTCACCGTGCTCGGGGCGTTGCTGCAGGTGGTGCGGGAGATCCTGTCCCACTGGGATCTGAAGCTGATCCGGACCTCCACCGGGCTGCGGCGGACCGCCGGCCTGCTCAGCACCACGTCCAAGGCGTCGACGGTGACCAGGATCCAGGCGGTCCAGACCGACGACACCCCGGCCCAGCGCTTCGTCGGGATCACCAAGGTCACCCTGCCGACCGTTGGCGAGGGCGACCTGTCGATCCCCGGGGCGACGCCAGACGAGGTCGGCCGGATCCGGGAGATCGTGTTCGACCGGCCGGACCCGCCCCGCCTCGACCGCATGATCTCCCGGTTCTACATCTTCCTGGAGGTCCGCAACACCCTGATCATGGTGACGATCGGCGTGGTCGCGATCGGGTTGGCCGTCCAGTCCTGGCTGGTCCTGGCCGGCTATCTGCTGGTCCCGGGGCGATGGCTGGAGGCCAGGCGCCGGTGGCGGCTCCGGCGGTGGGGGATGACCGAGACCAACCTGGCCGAGTCATACGAGTTCCTCAACCGCCACACCGCAGAGCTCGATCTGATCAAGACCCAGACGGCGTCGGTCACCCGCAGCTTCTTCGAGCGGCGGCGGGGTCTGGCCACGGTCCGGATCGAGACGGCCGAGGGTCATCTGGCGGTGCCGTTGAGCCCGGGCGCCGCGGCCGCGGCGGTTCGGGATCGGGCGCTGTTCGCCGCCGAGTCCCAGCGCCGGGCCTGGATGTAGATCTCGCCGCAGGGGCCCGAATCCACGCCATCACAGATCCGGGCTGGCAGAGGTTGGGAGCGATCGAGGAGGCCCGTAGCATTAGCACTCGTCCATTGAGAGTGCTAACGCCCAACACGGAGCTATCTGCATGAACCTGCAACCACTTGAGGACCGTATCGTCGTCAAACCCCAGGACGCCGAGGCCACGACGGCCAGCGGTCTTGTTATCCCAGACACCGCCAAGGAAAAGCCCCAGCAGGGCGAGGTCCTCGCCGTTGGCGCCGGTCGTCGGTCCGACTCCGGTGACCTCATCCCCATGGATGTCAACGCCGGTGACACGGTCGTGTACTCCAAGTACGGGGGGACCGAGATCACCATCGAAGGTGACGACCTGCTCATCCTCTCGGCCCGCGACGTGCTGGCCGTGGTGAAGTGAGGCCCTGATGCCAAAGATCCTGAAGTTCGACGAAGACGCCCGGCGCTCGCTCGAGTCCGGCGTCAACAAGCTGGCAGACGCGGTCAAGGTGACCCTCGGCCCGAAGGGCCGC
>JBCCFN010000066.1:0-20138 GCA_039029715.1 Actinomycetota bacterium
CGGGGCGGGCGTTCAACAACCGGTTCACGTTCGTCTGGCCGACCGCCAAGATCGCGGTGATGGGCCCCAAGCAGATCGCGGGGGTGATGTCGCAGGTCAGGCGGGCCCAGGCGGCCCGAAAAGGCGAACCGTTCGACGAGGAGGCCGACGCCGAGATCGTCGCTGCGGTCGAGGCGACCCAGGAGGCCGGCTCGCTGGCGCTCCGGGCCACCGGCGCCATTGCCGACGACGGGATCATCGACCCGCGCGACACCCGACATGTCCTCGGCATGTGCCTCTCGTTCGTCGGCAACCGGGCCATCGATGGCGCCGCTGGCTACGGGTTGTTCCGCCTCTGATGGCCGGGGGCAACGGGTTCACCACCCTGCTGATCGCCAATCGGGGGGAGATCGCCAGGCGGATCATCCGAACGGCAGCCGACATGGGCCTGCGGACGGTGGCGGTGTTCGTCGATGCCGATGCCGACGCCCCGTTCGTTTCCGACGCCGATGAGGCCGTCCGCATCGACGGCTATCTCGACGTCGACGCCATCCTCTCCGCCGCGACCCGGACCGGCGCCGGGGCCGTCCACCCCGGCTACGGATTCCTGGCCGAGAACGCCGGTGCGGCCGAGGCGGTGGCCGGAGCGAGGATGGTCTGGGTCGGGCCCGGACCGGACGCCATTCGGGCCATGGGCGACAAGATCGAGGCCAAGGCGCTGGCGACGGCGGCCGGTGTGCCGGTGCTGCCCTCGACCGATGACGAGGCTGCGTTCGACACCATCGGCTTCCCGCTGCTGATCAAGGCCGCCGCCGGCGGTGGTGGCAAGGGGATGCGGATCGTGGAACGGGCCGCCGATCTCGCCGAGGCGGTTGCGGCGGCCAAGCGAGAGGCCGAGGCCGGCTTCGGAGACGACCGGGTGTTCGCCGAGCGCTACGTGCCCCGGTCCCGCCACGTCGAGATCCAGCTGATGGGAGACAGCCACGGCACCCTGCTGCACCTCGGCGAGCGGGAGTGCAGCATTCAGCGCCGCCACCAGAAGGTCATCGAGGAGGCCCCGTCACCGAACGTTGACCCCGAGACCCGGGCGACGATGGGGGCCGCTGCGGTTCGCCTCGGTGCGGCGCTCGACTATCGGTCCGCCGGCACCGTCGAGTTCCTGGTCGATGCCGACTCCGGTGACTTCTTCTTCCTCGAGGTCAACACTCGGCTCCAGGTCGAGCACCCGGTGACCGAGGAGGTCACGGGCCGAGACCTGGTTCGCGACCAGCTCCGTGTCGCCCTCGGCCAGCCCCTCGGCTACCGCCAGGACGACGTGTCGATCACCGGCCATGCCATCGAGGCCCGGCTCTATGCCGAGGACCCGGCAAACGGCTTCCTCCCCGCGACCGGCACGCTCGAAGCGTTCGCTCCGGCGCCGGAGCCGAGCCTGCGCTGGGACACCGGCGTCTGGCCCGGGTCGGTGATCGGGGTCGACTTCGATCCGATGGTGGCCAAGGTCATCGCCCACGGGCCGGATCGGGCCAGCGCCGCCGGCCGGCTGGCTCTCGGACTCGAACGGCTGAACCTCGGCGGTGTGGTGACCAACCGGGACTTCCTGGCCGCGGTGCTGCGGGAACCGGCGTTCCTGGCCGGCGACACCACCACCGACTTCATCGAGCGGGTCGGACCGGCCCCGGCCAGGGAGCTCGACGGCGCAACCCTGGAGCGGGCCGCCGTGTGGGCTGCCCTGTGGTTGGAGGGAGACAACCGGAGCCGGGCCGAGGCGCTCGGAACCATCCCCGGCGGCTTCACCATCGGGCGGCTCCCTCCACAGGAGCTCGGCCTCACCACCGGGGACCGGGCGGTCACCGTCCACTACCGCCGCCGGCGGGACGGGACATTCGCCCTCGGGTCGAGCGGCGACGACGGCACCGCGCTGGTCCACCGCTGGTCGACCGACCAGCTGGACGTCGAGGTCGATGGGCGGCGGAGCCTGGTCTCGGTGACACGGAGCGGAGACCGGCTACATCTGACCGGACCCGGTGGTGGGCTGACGATGGAGATCCTGCCCCGGTTCCCGCTCCCCGAGATCGAACAGCCCGGTGGCGCAATCGCTGCGCCGATGCCCGGCAAGGTGTTGGAGCTGCGGGTCGCGGTCGGTGACCTGGTGGTTGCTGGACAGGTCGTCGCCATCCTCGAGGCGATGAAGATGGAGCATCACCTGGCGGCGCCGGACGGCGGCCGGGTGACCGAGGTCCGGGTCGGGCCGGGGGACCAGGTCGACAAGGACGTGCTGCTGATGGTGATCGACGCCGAGTCGGGGAGCTGACCGGACCAGCAGCGAGCCGCCGGCCCCGAGGCCGGACCGAACCGATACGGTGAGTCGATCATGGCCGATCTGATGGACACGATGCCCGCCATCGCAGACCTGGAACGACGGGCCGCCAGGCGGATTCCGTTCTTCGCCTGGGAGTACCTGGCGAGCGGCACCGGCGACGACCGGGCGGTTCAGAACAACCTCGACCGTCTGGCCCAGGTCGAGCTGGTTCCCCAGCTGTTGAAGGGCCCGCTGGAACCGAGCGTGGAGACCGAGCTGTTCGGTGTCCGTTATGCCGCCCCGATCGGCATCGCGCCGGTCGGGCTGACCGGTCTGATCTGGCCGGGCGCCGACGGCGCCCTGGCTCGGGCTGCGGCCGCCAACCGGATCCCCTACACCCTGAGCACGGTGGCCACCGAGGCGATCGAGGTCGCCGGGCCGAACGCGGCCGGGATGGGCTGGTTCCAGCTCTACCCTCCTCGGGAGCCGGAGCTGCGGGCCGACCTGATCTCTCGGGCCGCAGACGCCGGCTTCACCACCCTGGTTGTCACCGCAGACGTCCCGGCCGCCAGTCGCCGCGAGCGCCAGCGGAAGGCCCAGGTCCGGGTCCCGCCGGTGATCGGCCCCCGGATGTTGTACCGCTCGGCGATCCGTCCGGCGTGGAGCCTCGGGGTACTGCGCCACGGGATGCCACGGTTCAAGACGCTCGAGAAGTACATCGACCAGGCCACCATGCGGGCAACCGCCGGCTTCGTCGGGGCAAACCTCGGCGGGACCCTGTCCTATGACTACCTGGCCGAGGTTCGCCGGTTGTGGGACGGGCCGCTGGTGGTCAAGGGAATCATGGACACTGCGGACGCCCGCCGCTGTGTCGAGCACGGTGCCGACGCGGTCCAGGTGTCAAACCATGGCGGGCGGCAGCTCGACGGTGCCCCGGCCGCCATCGACGTGCTGGCCGAGATCGTGGCCGAAGTCGGCGGGGATGTCCCGGTGCTCTATGACTCCGGCGTCCGTTCCGGCCTGGACGTGGCCCGGGCCATCGCCCTCGGCGCCGATTTCGTGTTCTGCGGTCGGGCCTTCATGTTCGGGCTCGGCGCCGCCGGCGAGGCCGGGGCGGACCACGCCTACCAGATCCTGCTCGAGGGTCTGGTCAACACCATGGCCCAGACCGGTTGCCGAGAGCTCGGCGAACTACGGGATCGCCTGGCCCGAGACGCCGTGGCCTGAGGGCGCGAGCTACCCGCCGGTGGCTTCGGCCGCCATCTGGTCCCGCAGCTCCCGCTTCAGGATCTTGCCTGATGCGTTTCGAGGCAGCGACTGGCCGACGAAGGTCACGATCGACGGCACCTTGAACGAGGCCAGCCGGGACCCGATGAACTGCTGCAGCTCGCCCTCGCTCAACTCGTGGTCGGGTTTGACCATCACGTGGCAGGCCAGCTCCTCACCGAGCCGGGGATGGGGTACCCCGTAGACTGCGGCCTCGTAGACCGCCGGATGCTCGTAGATGGCGGCCTCGACCTCGGCACAGTAGATGTTCTCCCCACCGCGGAGCACCATGTCCTTGGCCCGATCGATGACATAGACGTAGCCGTCCTCGTCGATCGACCCGAGGTCGCCGGACCGGAGCCAGCCGTCGACGATCGTCTCGGCCGTGGCGTCCGGACGATTCCAGTAGCCCCGGATCAGGGACGGGCCCCGGAACCACAGCTCGCCGGTCTCACCCGTCGGCAGCTCGTTGCCGTCCGGGTCGGTGACCCGCATCTGCATCACCGGGATGGTCCGGCCGGTCGATGTCGGGCGGTCGAGGAAGTCCTGGCCGGCGTTCTGCGGTCCGTAGGCGTTGGTCTCGGTCATGCCGTAGCCGAGACCCGGCCGGCCCTTCGGGAAGTGCTCATCGATGCGGCGGACCAGTTCCGGCGGCATCGGCGCCCCACCACCGCCGACCGAACGGAGACTCGAGAGGTCTCGATCGCCGAAGCTCTCGGCCTCCAGCAGATCCCAGGCCATCGTCGGCACGCCGACGAAGTTGGTGACCGCCTCCCGCTCGATCAGCTCGAGGGCCCGGTCCGGATCCCACCGGTGGGTCATGACCAGCCGGGCCCCGCCGACGAACGAGCCGAGCATCACCGGCACCAGCCCGGTCACGTGGAACAGGGGAACGCACAGCATGAACACCGGCATCGGCGGGTCGGCGAGGTCCGCCTCGTCCGGCGGCTCGCAGAGTGCGCCGACAGCGGCCCGGGCCGCGAAGCACATCAACCCGTTGACCAGGGCCCGATGGGTGCTCACCGCCCCCTTCGGATTGCCGGTGGTGCCGGAGGTGTAGAGGATCGTGACGTCATCATCCGGCCCGACGTCGACCACCGGCATCGCCGCCTCGTCCGGCAGGAGATCGGCCAGGGCCTCGATCGGTGCGTCGGCCGGACGGTCCGCCGGGGCCTGGTCCGGTGCGTCTGCTCGCACCACCAGGGTCCGGACGGCCTGGAGCGTCGACCGGCTGTCTCCCTCGGAGCCGAGGATCCGGTTCAGTCGTTCCTCGTCGACCAGCAGGAGCGAAGCCCCGGAGTCGCCGACGGCGAAGGCCATCTCATCCGCCTGCCACCAGGCATTGAGCGGCACCGCGACCCCACCGACCGACGTGATGGCGACGAAGGCGGCCACCCACTCCGGGTAGTTCCGCATGGCGATCCCGATCCGGTCGCCCTTGGTGATGCCGCAGGACTCGACCAGTACGTGGCCGATCCGGTTCGCCATCGACAGGACCTGCGGTGCGGTCCACCGCTCGTCCTCGTAGATGATGAACTCGTCCTCCCTGGCTGCGGCCAGGCCGTACAGGGCCCCGATGTTCGGCGGGGCGTGGACGAAGACGGTCGTGTCGATCCCATCGACATCGGTCTGGCTGTACTCGAACATCGTTCCCGGTCCGCAGACCGCCTCGCAGGCGTCTTCGAACGACAGGGCACCAGAAGCATCAGACATAGTGGCTCAGTTGTAGCTGTCCGGGTCGGGGTTGGCCAACCGGGTCAGGCCAGCAGCGCCGCCGCCCGCTCCCGGAGGTCGACCTTCCGGATCTTGACCCCGTTCGGTCCGTCGGTCACCGGGAACTCATCGACCACGACGATGCGCTCCGGCCGCTTGTAGTTGGCCAGACCGGTGCGGCAGTGATCGTCGAGCTCGGCCACGACGTCGTCGGTCCCGGCGCCGGCCGCTGCGTCCTCATGAAGACGAACGAAGGCCACCGCTGCGTCCCCGCGGCCCGGCCGGTCGACCCCGACGACCTGGGCCAAGTCGACGGCCGGGTGGCCCTCCAGGTGGTGCTCGATCTCTGCCGGGTCGCACAGGAACCCCCGCAGCCGGAGCGAATCGCCGAGCCGGGCCTGGAAGACGAATGCCGGGTTGGCTCCGGCCGCCTCACCGGCCTCGGGATCGATGATCCCCAGGTCCCCCGATCGATACCAGCCGTCGTCGGTGAAGGCCTGCTCGGTGGCCGCTCGGTTCGCCAGGTAGCCGGCGATCAGGTTCGGCCCCCGGAACTGCAACTCGCCGGGGGTGCCGTCCGGGACCGGGAGCCCGGTCGCCGGATCGCAGCATCGGACCGCCATCGTCGAACCGACCAACCGGCCGCCGTTGCGGCCGCGGACCTCGGATGGGTCGTCCCGATGCCAGGTCGACATCAGCGCGAACCCCTCGGACGATCCGTAGAGCCCGGTCAGGCGGGTCCGGCCGCCGGTCACGACCTCGGCGGCCGTCAACGCCTCGGTCCCCGCATTGGTGAAGTCGGCGAAGCCCCCGTGCCGCCAGGTGGTCTCCGGCTCGAACTGTGGGCTGGCCAACAGCGCCAGGATCATGTCGTCGCTGGCATTGAGGTAGGTCACGCCGTTGGCCCGAATCGCCGCGGCCGCCGCATCGGGGTCCCAGGTCTCGTGGACCACCACCATGCCACCGGCCAGCAGCGTGGCCATGGCGGTCGTGTAGCCGAACGCACCGCACAGCGGGAGCGGCACCAGCGCCACCGTGTCCGCCCCGAGGCCGACCGCATCGATCACGGCCGACAGGTGGGCGACGGTCTGAGCCTGATCGTGCATGGCCACCTTCGGGAATCCGGTCGTGCCGGACGTCGTGAACCCGATCAGCGGATCTGATGATCGCCCGACGGGTGCCGACTCGGCGCTCCCGTCCCCGCCGGTCGCGACCGTGGCATAGGGGACCGCATCACCCGAGGCGTCGCCGATCACGATCGGCAAGACGTCCCGCTCCAGCTCACCGAGCAGGGCCGGTCCGTCGACGCCGAGGAATCGGTCGGCCACGACGACGCGATCGACATCGGCCACGGCCAGCAGATGATCGAGCTCGGCATGACGGAAGCGGGTGTTGAGGCCGAGGATCCCGATCCCGGACCGGGCCGCAGCCAGGGCCAGGACCGGCCACGGCGCCCGGTTCGGCAGGAAGACCCCGAGGTGATCGCCCCGCTCGAGCCCGAGCCCGACCAGTCCTGTGGCCGCGGCCTCCGCCGCGGCAAGGAGCTCGCCGTGGCTGAGGGCGGCGCCGGCCTGGTCGATCACGGCCGGATGATCGGGGTCTGCCGTGGCGACCATGCGGTAGTGGTTCCACAGCGTCGCCCCGTCTGGGCCAGAAGCCGGGTTGGACACGCCCTCAGCTTGCCAAATCGCCCTCGCTGCCGTCGAGGCCGCAGACGGAGCGCTCGATTCTTGGTCCGCCGATCCGGCGGTTGTTAGCGTTGTGCTGTTCCCGCCCAACCTTCTCGAGGAGCAGATGATGACCGACCTGGCCAACCGGCCCGTCGATGCCGCAGCGACCGATGCGGCGTCTGGCCCGACCAAGCAGTGGCACAAGACGGTGTGCGTGCTGTGCAGCAACAACTGTGGGGTCGAGGTCCGCCTCGACGGGCGGACGATCACCCGGGTCCGGGGGACCAAGTCCCATGTCTCGTCGAAGGGCTACACCTGTGAGAAGGCGCTCCGGCTCGACCACTACCAGAACGCCCGGAGCCGGCTGACCGCGCCGATGAAGCGGTTGCCGGACGGGACCTACGTGGCGGTCGACTGGGACACCGCCATCGCCGAGGTCGCGGCGGCCCTGCAGACGGCCCGGGACACCCACGGCGCCGAGCGACTGATGTACTACGGCGGTGGCGGCCAGGGCAATCACCTGTGCGGAGCCTACGGCTCGGCCCTTCGGAAGGCCCTTGGCATCACCCGCCGGTCGAATGCCCTGGCCCAGGAGAAAACCGGTGAGGCCTGGGTCGAGGGTCGGATGTTCGGGACCCACACCCACGGCGAGTTCCACGAGGCCGAGGTCTCGGTCTTCCTCGGGAAGAACCCGTGGCACTCCCACGGCTTCGACGAGGCCCGCCGGGTGCTCAAGGAGATCGCCGCCGACGACTCCCGGACGATGATCGTCATCGACCCGCGGCGGACCGAGACCGCAGACCTGGCAGACGAGCACCTGGCGGTCCGGCCGGGCACCGATGCGTTCCTCCTGGCCGCCATCGGCGCCGTGCTTGTCACCGAAGGGCTGACCGCCGATGCGTGGCTGATGAAGAACGCGGTCGGCCTCGATGCCGCAACCGCAGCCTTCGCCGACGTGCCGATCGCCGACTACGCCGAACGGTGTGGGATCGACGAGGACCGGATTCGGTCGGTGGCCAGGCGGCTGGCCGAGGCCTCCAGCGTCTCGGTGTACGAGGACCTCGGGATCGAGATGGCTCCTCACTCGACCCTGGTCTCGTATCTCCAGCGGGCGGTCTGGGTTCTCGTCGGCAGCTACGGAAAGCCCGGGGCCATGACCGCCCACACCTCGATGGCACCGCTGTTCAGCTATGGCGCGGCGGGGAACGAACCGACCGATCCGGTCACCGGTGGCGCCATCATCTCCGGGCTGATCCCATGCAACGAGATCGCCGATGGGATCCTCAGCGATCACCCGGACCGGACCCGGGCCATGATCGTGGAGAGCGCCAACCCGGTCCACTCGCTCGCCGAGTCAGACAAGTTCCGCCGAGCGATGCGGGCACTCGACTTCTCGGTCGTGATCGACGTGGCGATGACCGAGACCGCCAAGGAGGCCGACTACGTGCTTCCGGCCGCATCGCAGTACGAGAAGGTGGAGACGACGTTCTTCAATTTCGGCTTCCCGGAGAACCGGTTCTGCATCCGGCCGCCGATCCTGGACCCCCTGGAAGGTTCGCTGCCCGAGCCCGAGATCCACGCACGGCTGATCCGGGCGCTCGGGCTGGTCGACGAGGCCGATCTGGCCCCGTTGCGGGCGGCGGCCCAGGCCGGTCTCCCCGAGTTCGGAGAGGCGTTCATGGCGGCGGCGATGACCAAGCCGGAGCTGGCCGCGGTCGGTGCGGTCGTGCTGTACGAGACCCTCGGCCAGACGCTGCCGGCCGGTATGGAGGGGGCGGCGGCACTGTGGTTCAGTGCCCAGCAGACAGCGATGAGGTACCCGGACCAGGTCCGGGCCGCCGGACACGTCGGCGAGGGCCCGGTGCTCGGCGACAACCTGTTCCTGGCCATGATCGACAACCCGGACGGCGTACCGTTCACCCTGCATGACGCGGACGGGTCCTGGGACCTGCTGCAGACCCCGGACCAGAAGATCAACCTCGACCTGCCGGAGATGCTGACCGCCCTCCGAGGCCTCACCGACGCCGTGACCGATCACACCTCGGCCGAGTTCCCGTTCGTCCTGTCGGCGGGGGAGCGGCGGAGCTTCACCGCCAACACGATCATGCGGGACCCGGCATGGCGAAAGCGGGACCCGGAGGGAGCCCTTCGGCTCAGCCCGGCCGATGCTGCCCGGGTCGGGGTCGAGACCGGGGACCGGATCCGCATCAGTACGCCCGGCGGGACCGCGGTTGCAGTTGCCGAGGTCAACGAGACGATGCGGGACGGCCACGTGGCGCTGCCGAACGGCCTGGGTCTCGGCTACTCACCGGCCGGTGGGGATCCGGAGATCACCGGGGTGGCCCCCAATGAGCTGACGACGACCGACTGGCGGGATCCGATCGCCGGGACGCCGTGGCACAAGCACGTGCCGGCTCACCTGGAGCCGGTCGAGTCGTGACCGATGCCGGGGTGCCGGCCGACGGGACGTACCTGGACTGGTACGGGTGTGCGACGTTCCGGCTCCGGAGCGGTGGCGTCACCATCTTCCTCGACGCCTACATCGACCGGGCAGACGGCGCCCCCGGCCCCGGGCTGCAGGCGGACGACATCGACGAGGCCGACTGGATCCTGATCGGCCACAGCCATTTCGACCATCTGTACGGGGCGGAGCGGATCGCCGCCAACACCGGCGCCACCATCATCGGCAGCTACGAGACCGTGCGGGTCATGGCCGAGGCCGGCGTGCCGCTCGACCGGATGATCTGCGTCTCCGGCGGCGAGACGATCGAGGTCGGCCGTGGGCCGGGGAGCGACGACGACCCCTCGATTCGGGTCTCGGTGTACCCGAGCCTCCACTCGTGCGTCTGGAGCCACGCCCAGATGGACCAGCCGAACGTCGAGTGCATCGGAGACCTCGGCGTCACCTGGCACGAGCGGCAGCGACGGTTCGAGGAGCTGATCGCCTTCCTCGGCAGCGGCCTGCGCCCGGAGGCCATTACCCACTTCGCCGAAGCCAACCAGGGCGACCGAGGTGATGGTGGGGCGCTGGTCTATGTGATCGAGACCCCGGACGGCACGATCTTCTATCAGGACACCTCCGGCCACTGGACCGGGATCATCGACCGGCTGCCGCCGATCGACGTGGCCATCCTGGCCGCCGCTGGCCGGGGCAACATCGATGGGGAACCGATCCAGGGTTCGCTGTCCCAGTTCGTCGCCGCCCAGGCCGAGGCCTTGGCGCCACGGACCGTGATCCTCGGGCACCATGACGACTGGTTGCCCGGATTCTCGATCGACACCGACGTCGGGCCGATCCGCGATGCCCTGGCCGCAGTCCTGCCGGACACCCGGTTGCTCGACCTGGCCTACGTTGACGGGACGAGGATCCTCTAGCCGGTCGACTCGACGACCGGGTCAGCCGGTTGCGTCTGCCGGCAGTGGTTGCCCACTGAGCACGGTGCCCCAGACCCCGATGTCCTTGATCGTCTCCGGCGCGACGGTCAGCGGGTCGTCCTCCAGGACGGCGAAGTCGGCAAGCTTGCCGGCCTCGATGCTCCCCAGATCATGATCCAGCTTGAGCTGGTGAGCCGCACCGAGGGTGGCGGCCTGCAGGGCGTCTGCGGCCGTGATGCGTTCGTCTGCGCCGAGCACCCGACCGGACGGCGTCAGCCGGTTTACGGCGCACCACATCGTGTGGAGATGGCCCATCGGGGTGACCGGGGCGTCGCAGTGGAACGAGAACGAGACGCCCTCCCGCAGGGCGGTCCCGCAGGCGTCCATCCCGGCGGCCCGCTCCGGCCCGATCGTGACGTCGTGGTGCTGATCGCCCCAGTAGAAGATGTGGTTGCTGAAGATGTTGGCGCACATGCCGAGCGCCGCCATCCGCCGGTACTGGGCCTTGGTCGTCAGCTGGCAGTGTTGGACGGTGTGGCGGTGGTCCCAGCGGGGATGGCGGGCCAGCACCTCCTCGACTGCGCTGACGAAGACCTCGGTCGCCTCGTCCCCGTTGCAGTGGACGTGGACGGTCAGTCCGGCGGTGTGGTAGGCCTCCAGGATCGAGGCCACCTGGTCCGGGGGGATCAGCCACAGCCCGTTGCCGGGGTGGCCGTCCGGGGCCCGGTAGTAGTGCGGCCAGCTGATGCGGGCGGTGAAGCCCTGGATCGATCCGTCGAGCACCAGCTTGACGATGCCGAATCGCAGCTTGTCGGTCTCGGTCGCGCCGAGCTCGACCGCGATCCGGGCCAGCTCCTCCGGGGCCGCGTTGCCGCCCATCATCGATGACATGGCGACGACCACCCTGGTCGGGTAGTCGGGGTCCCCGGTCACCCGTCGCCACCGCTCGACCTGCTCCGGGTCGGCCAGCTGGCTGGTCCCCAGATCGGTGATGAGGGTCGCGCCGGCGTTTCGGGCCTCCCGGGCGTAGTTCCACATCGCCTCATCGGTACGGAGCAGTCGGTTGAGTTTGGCGAACGCCTCGCCGGCCAGGCGCATCGCCGCCGGCTCCTGGAGCTCGCCGTCCGGCTCGCCCCGGTCATCCTTCGAGACACCGGGCGTCGGATCGTCGGCGGTGATCTCGGAGCGCCGCAGCATGGCGGTGTTGACCGTGGCCAGGTGGCCGCTCGCGTGGTACACGAAGATCGGGCGGTTCTCGCTGACCCGATCCAGATGGCGGGCCAGCATCCGCTCACCGGGGAAGTAGATCGGGTCGAGCCCCCAGGCCAGCAGCGGCTCGGCCGGATCGTCCATGGTCGACTCCGCCTCGACCAGCCGGTCGATCACGTCGTCGAACGATCGGCAGCCGGTCCAGCGGGTCCCGTCGGCCCCGCTCCGATCGAAGTAGCCGACGTATGGCATCTGCCACATGCCGCCGGCCATGACGTGACTGTGGGCCTCTACGAAGCCGGGAACCAGGACATGGTCGGCGAACCGATCATCGATCGTCGGGGCGGTTCCGTCCCCATCCCGCCAGGTCGACAGCTCGTCGACGGGCCCGACCGCCAGGACTCGACCACCCCGGACCGCCACCGCCGGCGCTTCCGGCCGGGCCGGGTTGACGGTGATGACCCGCCGCGCCCGGTAGATCGTCGTCCCACCGTTGCCGTTGCTGGCCGTCATCTCACCCGTCTCCTCACGTCGCCGGCCATCGCCCCGGTGCGGTCTGGTCTGCTCCGGCCCGGGCGATGGTGGCCACAAGCTAGCGGTCACAGCCCGGCCGACGCCATCGAGGACGAGCACGGGAAAGGTCCGCTGCAGAGGCTGTTCACATCCAACCGCCTTGATGTCACCGAGGTGAACGCCGGGTGTCGGTTGTTGAACGGCCGACAAGCGCGCTGCTAGG
Organism: Actinomycetota bacterium; assembly: GCA_039029715.1. Lineage (GTDB taxonomy): Bacteria > Actinomycetota > Acidimicrobiia > Acidimicrobiales > SZUA-35 > JAHELU01. The sequence continues at coordinate 12,248 of JBCCFN010000066.1, forward strand.
TTTCGGCTGCACGGGTCGCCAACCGACCCGACACACCTGGGGAGGAACGCAATGAAGACCTGGCGGAAGCTGTTGGTCGTTTTGGCTGCGTTGGCGATGATCGCGGCGGCCTGCGGCGGCGACGATGGCGACGACTCGGCCGACGATGCCGGCACCGAGACCGAGGCGGTCGGTGACGAGACGGCGGAGACCGCAGAGGACTCCGATGGGGACGAGGCCGCCGAGCCCGCCGAGGAGGCGACCGGTGGGACCGGTGGCACCCTGGTGTACGGGACCAACCAGGCGCCTCGCCATCTGAACGGCACCGTCCAGTCCGGCCTGGCCACCGCCGTGCCTGGCACCCAGGTCAACGCCAGTCCGCTGTTCTTCGACGAGAACTACGAGCCGCAGCCCTACCTGGCCGAGAGCTGGGAGATCGCAGAGGACGGGCTGAGCGTCACGCTGAACCTGCGAGACAATGCGGTGTTCCACGACGGCGAACCGATCACGTCCGAGGACGTGGCGTTCTCGATCATGACCTCGAAGGAGAACCATCCGTTCTCCGCCATGTTCGCCCCGGTGGAGTCGGTCGACGCATCCGACCCGCTGGTGGCGGTGATCAACCTCAGCCAGCCTCATCCGGCCATCCTCATGGCCATGACCCCGGGGCTGCTGCCGATCATCCCGGAGCACATCTTCAACGACGGCCAGGACATCCAGGCCCATCCCCGCAACGCCGGCTCGGACTTCGTCGGCTCCGGCCCGTTCCAGGTGGTCGAGTACGAGGAGGGGGAGCGAATCGTGCTCGAGCGGTTCGACGACTTCTTCATCGAGGGTCTGCCCTACCTTGACGAGGTCATCATCGATATCGTGCCAGACCCGAACTCGCTGATCCTGGGCATCGACAACGGCGACTACGACATGGCGTTCGTTCCAAATGCGGCAGCGATCGATCAGTTCTCCGGCGACGACCGCTACGTGGTCGACTCGACCGGTGGTGACGCCATCGGTCAGATCGACTGGCTGTTCCTCAACATTCGGACCCCGGAGCTGTCGACCCCCGAGGCTCGTCAGGCCATCGCCATTGCGGTCGACCAACCGGGTTGGCGGGACATCGTGGCCCTCGGCTACAGCTCCCAGAACGTGACCGGCATCGAGAACGCCAGCCCGTTCTACAACGGCGGTGCCACCAGCTACGAGGATCGGGATCTGGACCGGGCCCGGGAGCTGCTGGCCTCGGTTGGCCTCGAGGGTGGCTTCGAGCTTGACATGCCGGCATCCGCCGGCGAGCTGCCGACGTCGGAGTTCGTAAAGCAGAACCTCGAGGACATCGGCATCACCGTCAACATCACACAGGTGCCGGACTTCCCGACCTGGGCCGCAACGGTGGCCTCCGGCGACTACGACCTGACCTACACCCAGGTCTGGAACTGGGGCGACCCGGTGATCGGCGTCAACCGGAGCTACGACTGCGAGAACCGAATCGAAGCCCCGGGCGTGATCTGGTCGAACAACAGCTGGTACTGCAACGAGGATGTCGATGCCCTGCTCGACGAGGCGGCGACCACCTTCGACACCGAGGAGCGGGCGTCCCTCTACTTCGAGGCGACGGAGCTGATCAACCAGGACGTGCCGGTGGTCTACCTCGGCAAGCCCGAAGTGTTCCAGATCCGCAAGCCGACCGTGGTCAACCCGCCGACTGGGATCTGGGGTGTCATGAGCCCGTGGCACGAGATCCAGCTGGCCGAGTAGCGAGTACGGAGCGAGTGTCCCAGTGAGAGCGGTTGCGGCCAGGATCGCCCAGTCGATCGGCCTGATCCTGGCCGTGATCGTCCTCAACTTCATCCTGATCCACATCGCCCCCGGCGATGCGGCAACCGCGATCGCCGGGGACCAGTCGGCCTCCGACCCGGAGGTGATCGAGCAGATCCGGGAGCAGTACGGGCTCGACCGGCCGCTTCCGGTCCAGCTGGCGATCTACGTCGGCAACGTCGCCCGAGGTGACCTCGGCGACTCGATCTGGTTCAACGAACCGGTGACCAGCCTGCTTGCCGATCGGATCGGCCCGACCCTGATCCTCTCCGCTGCGGCGTTGAGCTTCGCCTTCATCATCGGGGTTGCCGTCGGCACCGCGGCGGCCAGGAAGCCGGACAGCATCCTCAGCCACACCGTTACCGTGCTCGCCCTGATCGGCTTCGCTATGCCGGCGTTCTGGACCGGCCTGCTGCTCCTGATCCTGGTCGGGGTCCGGTTCGAGTTCTTCCCGGTGTCCGGCATCCACGACGTCGACTTCGAGGGCAACTGGATCGAGTCCTGGCTGGACATCGGCCAGCACCTGATCCTCCCGGCGCTGACCCTCGGCATCATCTACCTGGCCCAGTACAGCCGACTCTCCCGAGCCTCGATGCTCGAGGTGCTGGAGTCCGACTACGTCCGGACGGCGAGGGCGAAGGGTCTGAGCGAGCGCTCCGTGGTGTTCAAGCACGGGCTGCGAAACGGCGTGATCCCGGTCGTCACCATTCTCGGCCTCCAGTTCGGGGCCGTGCTGTCTGGAGCGATCCTGGTCGAGAGCGTGTTCGCCTGGCCGGGCTTGGGCCGGCTGGCCTTCGATGCGGTGACCCGCAGGGACACCCCGGTCCTGCTCGGGGTGCTGCTGCTGGTCTCGGTGTCGGTCATCGTGGCCAACCTGCTGACCGACCTCGTCTATCGCTACATCGATCCTCGGATCCGGGTCTCGGGGAGCACCGATGGCTGACCTGTTCATCGATGACGGTGCAGACGGCGGGGCCGGGGACGACCGGGTCCGATCCGGCGGTTCCGGTCAGGCCCTGCAACTGTTCCTCCGGAACCGCGCCGCCGTGTTCGGCCTGCTCCTGCTGATCGGCGTGTTCGTCATGGCCTTCATCGTGCCGATCTGGTACGTCCGGGACCCGGGAGACCTGGTGGCCAGGCCCCATCTGCCGCCGGGCTCGGACGACGCCCCGCTGCTCGGCACGGACAACCTCGGTCGGGACATCCTGGCCTCGGTGGTCTACGGCGGGCGGACCACCTTGCGGGTGGCGGCCGGTGCGGCGGTGATCATCATCGCCGTCGGCGTGACGATCGGTTCCCTCGCCGGGTACTACGGCGGGCGGATCGACAACGCCCTGATGCGGCTGACCGAGTTCTTCCAGGTCCTGCCCGGCCTGCTGTTCGCCATCGTCGTGGTCGCCCTGTTCGAGCCCTCGTTCTGGACGATCACGTTCGCCATCGGGTCGATCGCCTGGCCGGGCATCGCCCGTCTCACCAGGGCGGAGTTCCTGCGGCTGAAGAACCTCGAATTCGTCAAGGCGGCCAGAGCCATCGGCTCCAGCGACCTGCGAATCATCACCAGGGTGATCCTGCCGAACGCACTCCCGACCCTGATCGTGTCGAGCACCCTGATCATGGGCTCGGCCATCCTGTTCGAGGCCGGCCTGGCCTTCCTCGGTCTGGCGGACGTCAACACCACCAGCTGGGGGCTGGCCATCGGCCGGGGCCGGGAGTTCTTCACCATCAACTGGTGGGCGGTCACCTTCCCCGGGCTGGCCATCTTCGCAACCGTGCTCGGCCTCAGCCTGGTCGGCGATGGACTCCAGGACGCGTTCAACCCCCGGCTGCGGGGGCGCTGAGATGGCACCGTCGTCCGACCAGCCGCTCCTCTCGGTCCAGGACCTCACCGTCACCTTCGACTCCTTCACCGCGGTCGACGGCGTGTCGTTCGACGTTGCGGCCGGCCAGACCGTCGCCGTCGTCGGCGAGTCCGGCTCCGGCAAGTCGGTGACCGCGCTGTCGATCATGCGGTTGGTCGAGCTCGGCACCAGGGCCAAGATCGATCGGGGCCGGGTCCTGTTCCGCCAGGAGGACGACACGATCATCGACCTGGTCGAGCAGTCGGAGGCGACGATGCGGACGATCCGGGGCAACCGGATCTCGATGATCTTCCAGGAGCCGCTGACCAGCCTCAACCCGGTATACACCGTCGGCAACCAGGTGGCGGAGGCGGTCATGCTCCATCAGGGGGTCACCAAGCAGGAGGCCTGGGACCGTGCGCTCGAGATGTTCGAGCTGGTCCGGATCCCGGAGGCCGCTCGGCGGCTCCGGGAGTATCCCCACCAGATGTCCGGCGGGATGCGGCAGCGGGTCATGATCGCCATGGCCCTGTCCTGCGATCCGACCGTGTTGATCGCCGATGAGCCGACGACCGCCCTCGACGTGACCATCCAGGCCCAGATCCTGGGGTTGATGCGGGATCTCCAGCAGGAGACGAACGCCGCGGTCATCCTGATCACCCACGACATGGGCGTGGTGGCCGAGGTGGCGGACGACGTGGTGGTGATGAATCAGGCCAAGGTGGTCGAGCGGGGCTCGGTCTACGACCTGTTCGAGCGGCCGTCCGAGCCGTATACCAAGGCGTTGTTGGCCGCCGTGCCTCGATTGGGCTCGATGACGGGCCAGGACCAGCCGGCACGGTTCGACCTGGTGGGCGACCAGTGACGGCGGCGTCAACCGCCGGCACCGACGACCGGACCGGCTCCGGTCCGCTGGTCGAGGTCGAGGACCTGTGCAAGGTGTTCCCGGTCGCAGACAAGCATCGCATCCATGCGGTCGAGCACGTCTCACTGGCGGTCGATCGGGGTGAGACACTGGCCGTCGTCGGCGAGAGCGGCTGCGGCAAGTCGACGCTGGCCCACCTGATGATCCGGCTGCTGGAGCCGAGCGGCGGGCGCATCCGGCTGGACGGGGTCGACATCACCGACCTGTCGGCCCGGGCCATGCGACCCCATCGGCGGAAGATGCAGATCGTGTTCCAGGACCCGTTCGCCAGCCTCGACCCCAGGCGAACGGTCGGCCGGGCGGTCGGCGAGCCACTGCGGGTCCACAAACTGGCCTCCGGCGCCGCGGTCGAGGACCGGGTCGCCGCCCTGTTCGAACGGGTCGGGCTGAGTCGGGACATGGCGGACCAGTTCCCCCACCAGTTCTCCGGCGGGCAGCGGCAGCGGATCTGCATCGCTCGGGCCTTGGCCCTGGAGCCGGAGCTGGTGGTTGCCGATGAGGCCGTCTCGGCCCTCGACGTGTCGATCCAGGCCCAGGTCATCAACCTCCTGATGGAGCTGCAGGAGGAGCTGGGCCTCAGCTACCTGTTCATCAGTCACGACCTGGCCGTCGTCGAGCGGATCAGCCATCGGGTGGCGGTGATGTACCTCGGCCAGATCGTCGAGATCGGGCCCCGGGCCGCCGTGTTCGAAGATCCGCACCACTCCTATACCAAGCGCCTGCTCGATGCGGTTCCGATCGCCGATCCCCGACGCCGGCGGGTCCGGCCGCTGCTGACCGACGAGATCCCGAGCCCGCGATGGGGGCCGGGGGAGGCACCGGCTCGGGTGGAGCTGGTCGAGGTCGGCGACGGGCACTTCGCCGCGGCGGAGGACTGACCCGGCTGGTCAGCCGGCCATGGCGTCTGCCAACCAGCCGTCCTCGACCGCACCGACCACCCCGATGATGACCAGGGTCGACGGCCCCCCGGTCGAGCCCCGGCGGGGCCGGAGCGTCCACCGCCGGCCGACCCGCTGGAGCACGTGGCTCTTGGACGGATCCTCGGCAAGGGTGACCACCCCCTTGGCCCGGACCACCTGCTCCGGGAGCGCGGCCATCAGGGCCTCGATCCGGGCCCGCGGCAGTGGCTGGTCCCCGATCCAGGACCAGCTCTCGAACACCTGAGGGCCGTGGCGATGGCCGGCGTGGCCCTGATCGTCGGCTGCATCCGGGGGAGCACCGCCGGTGGGACGAACCGCGCCGAACAACACGGCCGGGTCGACCTGGGCCTGCTCGGCCGGGACCATCAGCGCGTCCGGGATCAACCCGGCGACCCAGGCCTGCACCGCAGCCAACTCGTCATCGGTGACGAGGTCGGCCTTGTTGATGACGACCAGGTCGGCGGCGGCCAACTGGCCTCGCACGGTCTCGCCGACGTACCGATCGTCCGCCCGTTCCCGGACGGTCTCGGCATCGACGACCACCACCACCGCATCCAGGCTGTAGCCCGGGCCGTGGCCGTAGGCCGCGACGCCGGCCGGATCGGCAACCCCGCTGGCCTCGATGACCACCCGGTCCGGTGCCGGATCGAGTGCCCGGATGGTGTCGAGGGCGCCGGCCAGGCCGTCGACCAGGCTGCAGCAGATGCAGCCGTTGGCCAACGAGATCGTGTCCCCGTCCCGCGACTCGATCAGCGCCTCATCGATGTTGATGTCTCCGAAGTCGTTGACGAGCACGGCCAGGCGCTCCTCGGCCGACTGGAGGAGATGGTTGACCAGCGTCGTCTTGCCCGCCCCCAGGTAGCCGCCGACCACGGTGACCTCGATTGGATCCGTCATCACCCCAACCCCCGCAAAACGGGGGAGAGGGTCGGATGGACCGACCCTCTCCCGCTATTCATCCGATCACGGTCTGATTCGAGCCTAGATCAGATCCAGGTTCATGACCTTGTCCCACGCCGCCACGAAGTCGGCAACGAACTTCGCGGCCGAGTCGGAGGAGCCGTAGACCTCGGCAATGGCCCGCAGCTGGGAGTTGGAGCCGAAGACCAGGTCGTTGCGGGTGCCGGTCCACTTCACCTCGCCGGTGACCCGGTCCTTGCCCTCGAACATGTCCTCGGCGTCCGACGTGGCGGACCACTCGATGCCCATGTCGAGCACGGTGGTGAAGAAGTCGGTGCTGAGGGTGCCGACGTTCTCGGTGAACACCCCATGGGTGGAACCGTCGCTGTTGGCACCGAGGACCCGCAGGCCACCGACCAGCGCAGTCATCTGCGGGGCGGTCAGGCTCAGCAGGTGGGCCCGGTCGACCAGCAAGTGCTCGGCCTGGTAGTCGTTGCCCTTGCCAAGGTAGTTGCGGAAGCCGTCGGCCTGAGGCTCGAGCACGGCGAAGGAGTCGGCATCGGTCATCTCGGCGGTGGCGTCGCCACGACCCGAGGTGAACGGCACGGTGACGGCATGACCTGCGGCCGCAGCCGCAGCCTCCACCGCAGCGCAGCCACCGAGGACGATCAGGTCGGCCATCGACACGGTGCCACTGAAGCCGGACTGGATCCCCTCCAGCACGCCGAGGACTCGGCGCAGCTGGTCCGGGTTGTTGACCTCCCACTCGATCTGGGGAGCGAGGCGGATGCGGGCGCCGTTGGCGCCGCCTCGCCGATCGGTCTGACGGTAGGTCGATGCCGAAGCCCAGGCGGTCGACACCAGCTCCGAGATCGACAGACCGGAGTCCATGATCTGGGCCTTGAGGTCGGCGACCTCGGCCTCGCTGAGGGGCGAGCCGGCTGGCACCGGGTCCTGCCAGATCAGATCCTCTGCGGGGACCTCGGGGCCGAGGTAGCGACCCTTGGGGCCCATGTCGCGATGGAGCAGCTTGAACCAGGCCCGGGCGAAGGCGTCTGCGAACTCCTCCGGGTTCTCGTGGAACCGGCGGGAGATGGGCTCGTAGATCGGGTCCATCCGCAGCGCCATGTCGGCCGTGGTCATCATCGGCTTGTGGAACACACCCTCCTTGTGGGCGTCCGGGACCGTGCGCGAGGCCTCGTCGACCGGGTGCCACTGGTTGGCCCCAGCCGGGCTCTTGCCGAGCTCCCACTCCCACCCGAACAGCGTGTCGAAGTAGGAGTTGTCCCACTCGATCGGGGTCGGGGTCCAGGCCCCCTCGATACCGGAGGTGACGGTGTCGAAGCCCTTGCCCTCGCCGTTGGGGTTCTTCCACCCCAGACCCATCTGCTCGATGGGGGCGCCCTCGGGCTCGGCCTGCACCAGATCGGCGTCGCCATTGCCGTGCGCCTTGCCGAAGGTGTGGCCGCCGGCGACCAGCGCGACGGTCTCCTCGTCGTTCATGGCCATGCGGGCGA
>JBCCFN010000067.1:0-19971 GCA_039029715.1 Actinomycetota bacterium
CCCCGCCCACGCCCACTGTCGCTCCAACGCGAACCCCAACCCATACCCACACCCACGCCCACTGTCGCTCCAATGCGAACCTCCGGGCTGGCGTAGCGATGCAGAGCCGGACCGCAGGGCGCTGCCCACGTTGCCCGGTCCTAGGTCATTGACCTAAGGTCTGGCCCATGCCCACGCACCCGCTTGACCCTGCCGATGCCGACGAACTCCGCTCCGCCGTGACTGCACTACGGGCCGCAGGCCACCTGAGTGAGCGTGCATTCTTCACCTTCGGACATCGGGTGGAGCCGTCCCGGCATGACCTCCGACGGGCGGCGGCCGGTGAGGGGATCGATCGGGTGGTCAGCCTGATCGGCCATGACCCGGAACGTGGCCAGAGCTTCGACGCCAGGGTGTCGATCGGCGGACAGCCCGCAGCGGTCCAGGATGTCGACTGGCAGGAGAACGGCCAGGCGCCGGTCACCGACCACGATGTGTTCAGCGTCTACGGCATCCTCAGCGAAAACGAGGAGTGGCTGGCGGCCCTGGCCAAGCGAGGCGTCACCGACCCCGCCGTCGTCCGCCTGGAGCCGTGGATCACCGGCATCCATCCGCCGGAGATGCCGAGCGGTCGGGTGTTCCGGGTGCTCCCGTTCCTGGCCGAGGATCCAGACACCAACTACTACGCCTACCCGATCGATGGCCTGACCGTGCTGGTGGACGTCGACAGCGGCGCCGTTGTGGTCCAGGACTACGAGGTGATCCCGATTCCCGAGCATTCGGGCGACTACGCCGCCGATCGGATGCCGAAGCTGCGAGACGACCTCAAGCCGTTGGAGATCACCCAGCCCGAGGGTCCGAGCTTCGACGTCGATGGCCACGTCATCACCTGGCAGAACTGGCACGTTCGGATCTCGGTCCACCCGATCGAGGGGCTCGTGCTCCACGACGTCCGCTACCGGGACGGCGACCGGGACCGGCCGATCCTCCACCGGGCCGCGCTCTCGGACATGGTCGTTCCCTACGGGGATCCGTCGCCGGTACACTACTGGAAGCACGCCTTCGACGCCGGTGAGACCAGGCTGGGACAGCTGGCGAACTCGCTGAAGCTGGGCTGTGACTGCCTCGGCGAGATCTACTACTTCGACGCCACGTTCCTCGGCACCGACGGTGAGCCGGTGGTGTGCGAGAACGCCGTCTGCCTCCATGAGGAGGACTTCGGCATCCTGTGGAAGCACACCAACAGCTTCCGCCCGGAGCTGCCGCCGGAGGTCCGGCGCTCGCGTCGACTGGTGGTCAGCATGATCCACACGGTCGGGAACTACGAGTACGGGTTCTACTGGTACTTCTACCTCGACGGGACGATCCAGCTGGAGGTCAAGCTGACCGGGATCATCGGTGTCAGCGCGGCGCCGGACGGGCAGGGCACCGACACCTCGCCGATGGTCGCCCCCGGCATCTCCTCCCCGATCCACCAACACCTGTTCTGCTTCAGGCTCGACCCGAGCCTCGATGGGTTCGAGAACTCGGTGGTCGAGACCAATGTGGAACCGATGGCTGCGGACGCCCATCCCTACGGCGCCGGCTTCCGGGCGGTCACCACGCCGTTGGAGACCGAGCTGGCGGCCCGACGGGACCAAGACCCGGCCGGAAGCCGGAGCTGGAAGATCGTCAACCCGACCCAGATCAATGGCCTCGGCAACCCGGTGGCCTACAAGCTGCTCCCCCAGGCTTCGCCGCAGTTCATGGCCCCGGAGGATTCCCCGGCCGGCGCCCGCGGTGGCTTCGCCCGCCACCACCTCTGGGTCACCCGCTACGACGAGGACGAGCAGTACGCCGGCGCCGGGGCGTTCACCAACCTCCACCCCGGGGGGCCCGGCCTGCCGGCCTATAGCGCCAAGGATCGACCGATCGACAACACCGAGATCGTGGTGTGGCACACCTTCGGGGTCACCCATGTGCCCCGGCCGGAGGACTGGCCGGTCATGCCGGTCGAGTACGCCGGGTTCAGTCTGGTCGCCAACGGGTTCTTCGACGCCAACCCCGCGCTGGACGTTCCGCCGTCGGCCGACGGGGCCTGCCACACCTCGGACTGACAGTCCGCCGGCCCTCAGGCCAGGGCGAGCGCTTCGGCCTCGGCCAAGACCCGGGCGAAGAACTCCTCGCCGACCGTGGTCTGGAAGGCCGACCCCTCGACCAGGGCGTTGATGATCCTGGCCCGAAGGGCGACCTCGGCCGGCTCCAGGCCGGGCCGCAACTCGGCCAGCAGGGCCTCGAACGCCGGGTAGAAGGCGGCATAGCTGTGCTCGTAGAGCTCCTCGAACGATCGGTGGTGCTGGGCCAGGTCGGTCAACATCAGCAGAAGCCGACCGGAGTCACCTCGGTAGCGGGCCATCATGTCCCGGATCACGGTTCGGAACGCCGGCATCGGGTCGGTCGTCTCCCGCAATCCCTCAATCAGTGCGGTGTCGCGGGCGCCCTCGACCCCGAGCACGTGGAGCGCCAGCGCCTCTCGGGTCTTGAAGTAGTACTGGAGGTTGCCGAGGGTGATGCCGAGCGAATCGGCGAGCTCCCGTAGCACCAGCCCGTCGTAGCCACCGGCAAGCAGCATGACCCTGGCCGCAGCCACGATCCGGTCGCGGGTAGACGCCCCCTTGGTGGTGAGCTCGCGTTCGGTCGCCGTCATAGGTTCACAGGGTTTCGGGCATCAGGCCGATGAGCCGGACAGGTCGTGTACCGACGGATCGTGGAAGCCGAGCGCGCCGTGCATGTCGAACCCGGCCAGCCGGCGGACCTCGGGCGACAGCTCGGCCCGTCGAGCCGGCGGCACATCCAGGTACTGGTTCTCCTCCTGGCGAAGCCAGCCGAGCGAGTACGTGAGGATCACGCCGTACCGCCAATCCTCGGCCGTGCTCGCACCGGCGCCGTGGAGTGTCCCACCGAGCCAGTACAGGACCGAACCGGCCGGCATCTCGGCCGGGACGATCTCGTCCTCGGTCGCTCGACGATCACCAGGCCAGCGGTGACTCCCGGGGACCAGGAGGGTTGCGCCGTTCTCCGCCCGGAAGTCGGACACCGCCCACATGCTGGCCACGATCAGCGTCGGCCGCGGTGGTTGGAAGAACGGGAACGGATCCTCTTCCCGGTGGAGGATCTGGGAGCGGGCGCCCGGCCCGACCTCGAGCGCAGCGGTGACGTGCAGCTGGTAGCCGGCCGGGCTGTTTGGAAGCAGCAGGGCATCGCAGATGTCGGTGGAGATCCGGTTGGCCAGCAGGTGGTCGGTCACGGTGGCCGACCGGGCGACCAGGGCGGTCACCCGGCGGGTCTGGCCCGGGTAGAAGGCCGCCGGATCGTCGGTGCCGACCTCGGCCGCCGTCATCGACGGCGCCAGGTCCGACCGAATGGCGGCCCGGGTCTCGTCGTCCATCACATCGGTGACGACCGCACATCCGGCCTCATCGAGCGCATCGACGAGGTGGTCCAGTGAGCCGGTCGCCGTGAACCTGGGAATCGCCATCATGACCTCGCGCTCGGTGCCGGTCTTGGTGCCGACCTCGGTGCTTGCTATCCCTTCCACCTTGATAGGTCGATGACCTAGAGTCAAGGCAGCCGAACCGCGATGGGCCCGTCGATCAGAGATGCTCCCCCGAGCGCTCGTAGAGATCGGTGAACTCCTCGACGATGGCGTCGACGATGGCCCTGGTCACCGCCGGCTGCTCCCCCGGCACGGTCCGGACCACCTGGCAGCTGCGTGGCAGCTCCTCCAGGGCGGCGCCGACCTCCCACTCGACCACCTCGTCGTCCAGCCACTGGGCCGGCAGGATTGCCACCCCGAGTCCGGCCGACACCGCAGCCCGGACCGCGCCCGAGGTCGGGGCGGTCACCGTGTACCGGTAGGTGATGCCTTCCCGATCCAGGATCGGCTCGCCGACCGGGCGGTAGAACCCGTTCTCCCCGTAGGAGATCAGGTTCACCTCGCCGTCGTCGTATGGCAGGTCCCGGTGGGTGGCCCACCGGAGGTCCTCGGTCCACAGCACCGTGTCGTCCGGGCGGACCTCCTCCTCGGTCACCTGGACGACCGCCACATCGATCCGGGCCCTGGCGAGCAATCCCATCAACACGATGCTCTGGTTGATCACGAACTCGATGGTGGCATCCGGGTAGGCGAGGTTGAACCGACCGAGGATGCCCGCCATCCGGGCCGAGCCGACCTCCTCGTTCGAGCCGATCTTGACCGTGCCGGTGAACTCCGGATGGGTCAGCCGCCTCACCAGCCGATCGTGGGCCTCCAGCATGGCCGGCGCCTCCTCCAGAATGAGCCGACCCTCCCTGGTCGGCCGCAGGTCTCGACCGTCCCGGATCAGCAGCTGGCGACCGACCCGCTGCTCCAGCCGTTTGATCTTCCAGCTCATCGCCGATGGCGACAGGTCGAGCTGTTCCGCGGCGCGGGTCATCGATCCCCACTCCAACATCACGGTGAAGGCCCGCAGGGATTCGAGGTCGAGACGCATATCAGACGATGGCTACAACTATGACAGTTTGTCAACTAGAGAGCGCATAAGTGTTGGTTGTCTCATAGGCGAAACGGGCCGACACTACGTATATGAGCGCAATCACGTACCCCGCCGGCACCTCCCAGGGCCGGCATCCCAAGGCCCGTTCCACCGCCGCCGCTCGCCGGCGCATGGCCGCTTGGCGGCCCGTCCGGCGTGATGAGCGACAGTCGATCGAACGCAGCGGCTCACCGAGTGAGGTGGCCCTCCGGTCGATCATCGGCATCCCGGTGATGCACCGCTGAGTCACCCCGTGAGCCGGACCCGTCGCCTCAGGCGGCCGGCTCCCGGACCAGTGTGAGGGTGAGGTCGATCGAACCCTCGTGCAGATCCAGATCATCGCCCCGCTGGGTGATGGTGCCGGTCCAGTCGCTGTCCGGCGGGCCACCGAGGACCCCGATCGTCTCCAGACGGTTCCACCGCTCGGTGGCCAAATCCACGTTGCCATTCCTGGTGTCGACCACCAGGTTGAGCTTCTCGGAGTCCGGGTTCGACGACAGGTCGACCAGCTTGTCGCGGCAGAGGAAACACCGCTCCTCGTCCCGGATCCAGACCTCGATGCGAACCAGCGGTGACCCCGGTTCGATCGTCACCCGGTCCGACAGCCAATTGCCGGGCCGGACCTCGTTCCGATCGGGGATCATCGGCAGCTCGACCTTCCGATCGTTGACCGCCAGGTCCCCGAACAGATCGGCTTGATCGTCACCATCGGGATCGAGGTTGTGGATCGTGACCCTGGTGATCTCCGCCGTCACCGCCGTGACCACCATGCCCCGCGGGCTGTCATCACAGCGGTCGGGGATGCCGTCACCGTCGGTATCCGGCTCGTTCGGTTCCTCGATGCAGGGATCGTTGGTGTCGACGATGCCGTCACCGTCCCGATCCGGGAAGTCGTCGCAGGCGTCGCCAAGGCCGTCGCCGTCCACGTCCTCCTGACCGGGATTGGCCACCAGGCTGCAGTTGTCCGTCTCGTCCGGGACGTCGTCCCCATCGACGTCGGGGTCGCAGGCGTCCCCGACGGTGTCACCGTCCAGATCGGTCTGCGCATCATTGGCCGCGTCCGGGCAGTTGTCCTCGGCGTCGATCACCCCGTCGTCGTCCCGGTCCGGCGCCACGGTGGTCTCGGACGGAACGGCGCTGGTGGTCGAGGGCGCTTCGTCATCGGTCGACGGTGCGGTGTCGCCAGTCGACGGTGCGGTGTCGCCGGTCGACGGCGCCGCCACCTCCTCGGCCGATCCGGCCCCGGTGTCGACCTCGAGCGCCGCCGGATCCTCGGGCGAGCCGTCACCACCATCGTCGCTCCCGGCTTCGATTCGATCGCCGGCTCGACCGTCATCGCCGCCTGCGACGTCCGCACCCCGGCGGGACCAGGCCAGGGTGAACAGTCCGGCGGTCACCAGTGCCATCATCGCGCCAACCGCCACCAGCCGCCGCCACCGTTCCTCGCCGTCGCCGCTCGACCCGGCAACCACCGATGCAGGACCGGCGGGCTCGAGGGGGCCCGGACCGTCCAGCGACACCGCGGCCGGCGCCGCCCCGGCAAGGTGCCCCGCCTCGATCGTGTCGTCCGAGCCGGTGGTGCTCGCGTTGCCGCCGGCGGCCGGGGCCAGGATCGGGGGCGGGACCGTCGGCCCTGGCCCGCCGGGTAGTTCCCTGGTGATGGCCGGGAGCGCGTCGTTTCGAGGCGGCGGTTCGAGGGTCAGCTCCCGCCGGAGCGCCCCGGCGAACTGGGCCACGGTCGGTCGGTTTGCCGGATCCTTGGCCAGGGTTGCCGCCACCGCATCGCGGAGGTCGCCCGGGATCGCCTCCGGCAGAACCGGGGCCCGCTCCTCCAGGATCCGCTTCGCCGTGTTGAGCAGCCCGGGACCGCCACCTTCGCCGAAGGGCGGGCCGCCGGTCACCAGCGTGAAGAACGTCGCCCCGAGCGAGTACACGTCGGTGGCGTCGTCGAGGGTCCGCCCGTCGATCTGCTCCGGGCTGGCGTAGGACAGGCTGAGCTGGGCCCGGCGGGTCACCGTCTCGCTTCCAGCGGCCAGGCCGGCGATCCCGAAATCGGACAGCAGGGGCTGACCGTGTTCGGAGATCAGGATGTTCTGGGGTTTGATGTCACGGTGGCGGATACCGAGGCCGTGGGCATGGGCCACCGCATCACAGACGGGGGCCAGCCAGTCGACGGCCTCGGTCCAGGGCATGGCACCCCCGGCCTGCAGCCGATCGCCCAGGGTCCCACCGGGGGCAAGCTCCATCACCAGGTAGGGCACGCCGTCGGTGGTGACACCGGTCCGGTGGAGGGTGACAACGTTCGGGTGGGTCGACAGCCGGGCCAGGGCCTCCCGTTCACGACCGAAGGCCCGGAGGTCACCGGCACCGGCCTCGCCGGACAGCAGCTTGACCGCAACCGGACGACCGGCCTGGAGGTCGATGGCCCGGTGGACCACCGCAAACCCGCCGCGGCCGATCTCGACCGGATCCTCGATGTCCGGCACCTCGTTGACCGTGTCCGTCAACTCGCCCACTCTTCCGACCGGGGGCGACCGTCGTCGAGCAGACGGAGGTCCTCACCGGTGATCAGCCCGTGATGGAGGACGTGGCGGACCAGGCGAACCCGCCGGTCCGCGGCCTCGGTCCCGGGCCGGCCCCGTAAGCCGGGGACCCCACCCTCGGTCAGCTTCCGGCACAGGTAGTCCAGCTTGCGGTCGAACTGCTTGAGGGTCCAACCGAACCGGGCGGCGATCTCGGCGTTCGGTGGCAGCCTGGTCGGCCGGCCCGGGTCGCGGAGGTCCGGCTCGGCCATGGCGGTGAGCATCCGGCGCTGGTCGACCGACAACACCACGTTTCCGAAGTCCGCCGTCACATCGTCGAGATCCTCGACCCCGATCGCCAGGTCCGGTCCCGGCGGGCGGCCATCCAGCTCCCAGGCCAGCTCGTAGCCCTGAGCGCCGGCATAGAACCGAATCTTGCCGGTGGCCGTGGTCAGCGGTTCGGCGGTGCCGGCCGGCAGGGTCTTCAGCCGGTCGTCGTCGCCGACCATCGTCAGCGGCACGTGACGGGCCGTGTTGTGGAGCCACCACGACCATCGGTCGAACACCAGTCGGCCGACCACCCGATGCATGTACGGATTGTCCGGGTCGAGCACGGCGGTGGCGGCGCGCCCGAACGTCAGGGTCTCCCCCGGTTCGAGTCGGTGAGTCTCCTCCGCCGCATCGACCGAGAGCCGGTCGCCGGTGTCGGCATCCCGCAGGTCCACCCGGTCAGGTTACGAGCAGCCCCACGGGTCCGCCAGGGGGGGTACCCCCCCTTCTCGGCCGGTCGGGGCGGCCCTATCTCTGGCGATGCTTGTGGTGCTACGCTGCCACGGTGCCGAGGCTCCCTGAGCTGACCGAACCCGCCGCCGGCCGGACGAGCACCGACAACGGACGACATCTGGGCGACTACCAGCCGTGGATCCTGGTCGGGCTGGTGTTCGGTGCGCTCCTGCTCCGGAGCCAGGTCCAGTGGTTCGACGGCGATGAGCTGCGGCTGTGGGCCACCCTGTTCGTCTCGGTCTGCATCCAGGCGCTGCCGTTCCTGGTCCTCGGGGTGGTGGTCAGCGGCCTGATCGCAACGTTCGTGTCTCCGGAGCTGGTCCACCGGTACCTGCCGAAGCGCCAAGCGCTCGCGGTGCCGACCGCCGGCCTGGCCGGCATGGCCCTCCCGGGGTGCGAGTGCGGCTCGGTCCCGATCGCCGGGCGGCTGGTCTCGGCCGGCACCCCACCGGCGGCGGCCCTGACGTTCCTGCTGGCCGCCCCGGCCATCAACCCGGTGGTGCTGGTGTCCACCGCGGTCGCCTTCCCCGGGGAGGGGCGGCTGGTGCTGGCCCGGTTCCTGGCCTCGTTCATCGCTGCGGTGATCGTCGGGTGGTGGTGGGCCCGCCGGACCGATCATTCGATCCTCAACGTCAGCAGCCACGATCATGACCACGGCAAGACCCGGTGGGGGGCCTTCGTCAACGTCGCCTCCCGGGACTTCGTCCACGCCGGTGGCTACCTGGTGGTCGGGGCACTGGCCGCCGCCACCCTTCAGCTGGTCGTGCCCCGGACCGTTATCAACACGGTGGCAGACAACGAGTTGCTGTCGATCCTGCTGTTCGCCGCCCTGGCGGTGATCCTGTCGATCTGCTCGGAAGCCGATGCCTTCGTGGCCGCCGGACTACCCCAGTTCTCGCTGACCTCCCGGTTGGTATTCCTGGTGGTCGGGCCGGTGATCGACCTCAAGCTGGTTGCCATGCACGCCGGGATCTTCGGCCGCCGATTCGCCCTGCTGTTCGCCCCGGTCACCCTGACCGTTGCAGTCATCTCGGCCGTCGTCGTGGGGAGGCTGATCCTATGACCCGCTCCGGCCGCGCTGCGGTCATCCTGTTCGTCGGTGTCGTCACCGCCCGCCTGGTGCTGTCCGGCGGGTTCGGCTGGTTCGTCCAGCAGCACATGCGGTACCCGCTGGCCGCCGCCGCGGTGGCACTGCTGGTGTTCGGCGCCTACGAGCTGATCGGTGCGTCCCGAGGGACCGCAGACGACGATCACGATCCTCATGACCAAGGTCACGACCACGTCGATGGCCACCACCACGACCACGACCACGGCTGGGCCGGTCCCCGGGTCGGCTGGCTGCTGGCATTGCCGTTGCTGGTTCTGGTCACGGTCGCGCCGACCGGCTTGGGCGCCGAGGCGGCGGCCCGGGTCGACGCCTACGTGCCGACCGAGACCGACAACCGTTTCGGTCCGCTGCCGGACAGCGATGGGCCGCTTGAGATGAAGGTCCTCGACTTCCTGGACCGCGCGGCCTGGGACCCGGAGGAGAGCCTGAACGGCCGGACGATCCGGCTGGAGGGCCTGGTGGTCAACGACCCCGAGATCACCGATGGGTTCAAACTGACCCGGTTCATGGTCAGCTGCTGCGCCGCGGACGGCATCCCACTCCAGGTCACCGTCCGAGGCGACGGACCGGCGCTGGAGAACGACACCTGGGTCATCGCCGACGTGGTCTGGACCCCACCGGAGGTCCCCTACGCCGAGCAGGAGGGCCCGTTTGCGGTCGAGGCGGACCTGCTGCGGGTCGAGGTGGTCCCGGGCGGCGCGCCCCAGGACCCCTACGAGTCTCCCTACTAGTGCGGCACTAGCGAGCCGCCGGGTCCCGACGGCGAGTGCAGTGTTGGGTGGCGAAGCAACACCATCCTGGGAGATCATGGTCCTCACCACCGCCTGAGGACCGAGATGCCCGTAGCGAACGTCGCCGACCGAGCGCTCCAGAACAAGTACTGGAACACCAGGGAGACCAACCGCTGGATCGTCAGGCAGGCGCGTGCAGACGATCGCCTGGAGCGGGCCCGGATGGTGGCCTACGAGGCCCAGAACCTGGAGGTCCAGCCGTACAAGAAACAGTACGAGCTGGCCCGGACGGCCCAGGTCAACGCCATGAACCGCAAGCTCAACGCCAGGTGGGACCAGCTCCGCGACCTGCTGACCGAGGCGCTCCGGACCCCGGCCGGGATCGACGTGGTCAACCTGCGAGCCGGCGTGGAGGTCCAGCTGGCACCGGCCGCCCACCTCACGGTCCCGGCGCCGGAACCGACCTGGGCCGACTACGAGCCGAATCGACCTTGGGCCATCCTGGCCGCCCTGCCGCCGGTCGACTGGTTCACCGAGCGCCGCCGGGAGGCCGCGTACCGGCGGATGGAGATCGATCGCCGGGCCTGGATCGATGCGGAGGACGAGCGCAAACGCCAGCTGGCCGCAGTCGAGTCCGAGATCGCAGCACAGGAGGCGGCGGAGGACCGGCGGATCGACCGGGATAACGCCGAGATGGACGACTTCCGCCATCGTCTGGGGACGGGCGACGCCCTGACGGTTCAGGAGTTCTTCACCGCCGTGCTCGACAACCTGGCATGGCCCGATCAGTTCCCGCTGCGGCACCGGGTGGCCTACGACCGACACCACTCCCACCTCGACGTCGAGTTCTACCTTCCGACGATCGAGGCCATGCCCCGGATCCGGAGCTACGACCACGACGAGAAGCGTGACCGGATCGAGGAGCGGCTGGCTCCACCGGCCGAGGTGGCGGAGCTGTATCTGTCCGTGGTGGCCCAGACCAGCCTCCGGGTACTGCGGGAACTGTTCGGCGCCGACGACTTCGGCCTGCTCAAGACGATCGGGTTCGAGGGCCGGGCCGAGGACATCGAGCGACCGTCGGGCCAACCAGTCGAGCCGTATCTGGTGTCGCTCACCGCCGACGTGGGCGACTTCCGTGCGATGCGGCTCGAGCTGGTTGACCCGGTCGCCTGCCTACGGATCCTGGCTGCCTAACCCGAGGATCCGCCGAGGCAGGACCTTGCCCTCAGCGACGATCGTCGATCGCCCGAGGGGTGTCGTCGAGTGGATCGATGCCGTAGCGGCAGGCGATCTCGGCCAGGACCAACAGGCAGGTGGCGATGCTGAGGGCGCTGCAGGCGACAACGCCGACCAACATCGCTCCGGACAGCATCGCCACCGTGCCCAGGATCAGGTTTGCCACCGTGGCGATGGCCAGCGACCAACCGAGCCGGGGGCGCCGGAGCGGCGGATACGGGACCGGCGGGACGGCGTCCAGGTCGGACCAGGTGGCCGGCGGCCCGAGTTCGATGTAGCCACTGCTGACGTGGGCCGCCGTCTCGTCGGGTGCATGGGGTCGAACCACCGGCCGAGGCGGGGGCCCGAAGACCGAGTGCCCGGGCCCGGCCTCCAGCATCGTCCAGGAACCAGACCGAGGTCGCCGGCCCGGTCGCCCGCGGGCGCCGCCCAGTCCCGTACTCGCTTCGCCGCCGGTCAGTTCGTTGCCGCCACCTCGATCGCTTCGCCGGTCGTGCGGTCCCGGCATCGTGTCGTATCGCATCGTGTCCTCCCTCTCTTCCATCCTGCGTCTGGTGTCGACCGACCCCTCAGGTCGGACCGCCACCCGGATCGTCCGGGGGCGGGTCTGCGACCCCGGGCGGCTGCGGAGACCGCCCGGCATCGCGCTTGATGGAACCGAAGATCGAGTCGACCGGGCCTGCCGGCACGTCGATCGTCGGTGGTGGCCCGCCGGGGCCGGGCCGACCGGGAGCGGCAACGGAGGGGGAACCGTTGACCGCGGGCCGACCGGGACCGCCCCGGCGAGTCGGGTACCGCCCACCCGAACCGTTGCCACTCACGTCCGGGGCGAGCCCGAGGTCGGATCCGGGTGGCGGACCAGCCGGATCGACCTGGGCCTGCGCCCGGCCGAACGTGACAGTGAGATCCCAGCGACGGCGGCGACTCGGCAGCCGGCCGGTGAGCTCGGCCCGCACCACCCGGTCGTCCGCCGCCGCGATCCGGGCGACCTGGCCACGAACGTCGCCGAACGCCTGGGCGCTCCACGGCCGGACCGACCAGGAGACCGTCGTGTCCGTGACACCGGTCGGGAAGAACGTCAACGTTGGCGCGGTCAGCACTGGACGAAGCCCGTCCGGGGCCGAGTAGTAGTTCCCGGGGAAGACGGCGGCCCGATCGAACGGCGGCTGGACGTAGGCCTCGACGAACGCCATCGGCCACCGCCGCCGGAACCGGGTGCCGGCGGCCCAGATCCAGATCGCCCGACTCGGGCCGCCGGAACCGGCGAACCGCCCGCCGCGGAGCATCACGAGCCCGTCGAGGGCAAGCGCCGCAGCGACGACGGCCAGGGCCGGAAGCCGGAACCCGAGGCCAACGATTGCCGCGGTCACTGCCACGGGGTGGCCGACGATCAGCCAGCCGGCCCAGCGGATGCCGAGGATGCCGGCCGTCAGCATCGGATGGTCGGCCAGATAGGCCCGAGTCATCGCTCGCATCGGTGCTCCTCCCCGGCCTTCGAGAAGTCGGCGGCGACCGGGACGGCCATGTCGGCCGATGGGCGTCGACGCTTCTCCGGAGGAGACTGCTCGCCAACACTCTCCGAAGTCATCCATCGACTTTCGTGATATGCAGAAAGAGACAGAGATGGTTCCGTCGTCATGGCCGTTCCCCTCCTTCCCGAGATTCGGGGTAGTGCCCGCCAGTTCCTCCGACCTGGCATACGGTGGACGACACCGCCATCACGATCCGCTACCTCACAACGTCAGTTTATTTTGGGCGGATTGACTACGTAATCATCTCGTTACCGAGCGGTAGGATCGGCGATCGATCGTTAGGCCCTGAATTCAGGGGGAATGAAAGACACTTGCCGCAGCGCCATGCTCATGCGAGGATCTCAGTGTCATCAAGAAGTTACAGTAAGCATGTAGGCGACTAGTGGTGAGTAGTGACAACCACAGTGAGTGAGGAGCGGAAGGGGGGCCGACCATGACCTCGAGTCCGATCGTGGCCCGGTGGGAGCTGTCCCGCCGGCTCGACTCGCTCCGTAAGGAACGTGGGTTGGACGTGAAGGCGATCACCGACCACCTCGATTTCAGCCGAAACTACTGGAGCGCGGTGATCAACGACCGCACCCTGATCGCCCCCGACACGTTGGAAAAGCTCCTCGATCTGTTCGAGCTGCCGGACAACGAACGGCGCCAGATCATGGAGCTCCGCTCCACGGCCAAGAAGCACGCCTGGTGGGACGACTACCAGCGCCTAGGAGGAGACTCCAAGCGGATCTGCGGCCTCGAAGACGGCGCCTCCCGTATACGCGTCTTCGAGGGTCAGCTGATCCCAGGCCTCCTGCAGATTCCGCTCTATACACGTGCTTTGATGAAGTCAGACCCGAAGCACAGCACGCTTGGGACCGACGAGGTAGTAGCAGCCCGCCAGCGCCGGCAGGAGGTTCTCACCCGCGATCCGCCAGTGGCCTACGAAGCACTTCTGACCGAGGGTGCGTTGCGGCAGCAGCCAGCCGGCCTCGAGGTTCAACGGGAACAACTTCACTACATCGCAGACCTCGCCGAGCATCCCAACGCCGACGTCACTGTCCGGGTCATCCCGTTCGCTGCCGACCCTGGGGTGATTCTGAGCGCATCGACGCTGGTCTTCTTCGATTTCGAGCCAACAAGCCACCTGTCCTCTATTAGCTGGCAAGAGGCCATCCGCCCCCTCGGCTTCCTCGAACCCGGCCACGAGGACTTCAGGCACTTGGAGCACGCATGGACTCAGGGCTGGAAGGGCAGCCTTAACGCAGAGGACTCGCTACAGCTCCTCAGGCGGGTCGCAACCGAGTAGGACTCTCAACCCGACCGCGTTGCTTCCTCAGCAAGTCGAATCTGGACTGTCGTCGCAACTAGGCGGATTGTCATTGCGCCAAGAGGAGATGCGATCCCTGATGTTGCAATAGCACTGCGGCCGGCAAACCTGTAAGACCCCGGCGACCGCCGAGACTACTGCTGCGATGAGCATCGCCAACTGATACCAATCCATTGGATCGAATCGTTCCTTTGCGGTTGTGCCGGCACCTCTGCAAAGGCAACCGGCGGTGTGATGGAGTGCGTCTGGGTGGTTAGTTGAGATGGTTGAACCATGTCGAGGCTCTGAACCCGGTGCGGAAGATAGCCACAGGCTCTCAATCAGGTCAAGGGAGGAATTCACGTCGACCAGGTGAACGCCCAGAAGGCAAAACCCAACACGTGAGTCGACCTGTCGACCGACAGAACAGGCAACAACGAAGCCAGAAGCGCCTCACGGCTTGGATCCTGACGGTAGGGAAAGTCCCCCTCGGCAGCCGCCTACCTCGACCGCAGCACGAGATCATCTGATAACGTGATCGGCTGAACGCTAGAGGCCGTACTAGGCCACGCCAAGTCTTCGTTCGCCGGATAGCGGTGGATGGAGTGCGGAGGCGGCAGCTGACTGCAATCGGCTGCCGCCTCACCCTTTTTGAGACCCTCATAGGGGTCTCGGGTCACTCGCGCTCTTCAACCCGCTGGGCTGAGGACGACCTGGGTAGCGGCCAGAGTGCTAGGCCGGTAGATCAAACTCCCCGAGTCGAACGCCGGACTGGAAGACCTTCCACTCGGCGTCGTCAAACCGAAGCATCACTCCAGGACCCCAGATCTCAACAGAGTCGTCCTGACGCCGCCTGAATCCGACGTTCGCTTGGAGGGACGGTGCATCGTCGGCAACAGCCGACAGCAAGCTCTCCCACTCAGTTGGACCAGCCTCAACAATTGAGGTTGTCTCGCCATACTCGTCAAGCAACTTCGAGTCCCGCAGAAACGCCCGACCGCCCAGTCGCTGGACCTCGACACAGGACCCAGCTGTGCAAGCTCGAGCTCGCACCCAACCGCCACGCCCTGAGTCAACCGCCTCACTGCGCTCTTCGAACAACGTTGTTCCTCTCCAAGACTGATTCCAAGGCCCGCTACCGACCGACTGCGCACCCATCGCACACTCAGCTACTGCCAGGGCCCGTATTCAATCACTGGCCAATAGTTCTGCATCGACGTCCTTGTGGCCGATTTGCACATTGCCAGCAAGCCACCGGGCAAATTAGTCAGAGAAACCTCTAGAGGTCAAGGGGTCGAAGCCCCAGCGCGACCGGCGAGCTTTGGCGTCCGTCCGGGCCGGCCCGCTCTCACTCTGGGAGGTTTGTACTGCCTTTTAGTCGATTTCGATTGACAGAAGGTACAACATTCGGACTAATGTGATGTGTGTGAGGAATCGCTTACGGTAACCAGACGAGGTGATTACGCCGGGAGGTCGGCCAAGATGGGGGAACGGGGGCAGGTGCAGCCCACATCAGAGGATCTACGCCAGATTCTGGACGTTGCTCGGAACAAGGCTCGGGCCATGGGAGCAAACACGCACGAGTCAGACGACGTCGCGCAGCTCACGGCGTTGAAGCTCTTTCTCAAGTGGCGGAGCGATCCGGTGGTCAAGGCTCGCCGATTCGACGACGCCCGTTGGGAGGCTTACATCCGCAGCGTGGCGCGAAACGTGTACAAAGACGAAATCAAGCGTCATTTACGGATGCGGTCCCGACAGACCCGGGCTGCCGGCCGGGACGTGCCGATCATGAATCAGACCGGCCAGATCTCGGCCCCGAGGAGCTCAAACGGTGTCGAGGCGTACCTCGCCCGTGCCCTCCTCGCCGAAGAGATCATGAACCTCCCGCAACGACAGCGGGCGGTCGCGGTCAGGCTTTGCATCGAAGAGAAATCGATCGCAGAGGTTGCCGAGGAACTAGGGCTCAAGGAGCAATCGGTTCGCAAGCACATGCGAATCGCCCGGGAAATGCTGCGGGATCGCCTCTCCGATATCGGCAAGAAGCAATCGCTCTAACGTCGTAAGAGCAGCGCCGGAACCGCCCGGCTGCGACTCGATCAGCCGTCCCGGACGGCGTCTTGATGGCCGTCATCCTCAGGGACGAACTGGCCACGAACCTCGTCCCAGTGTTGTTCGGTGGCGTCCCGATCGGCCTCGTGCTCGACGGCCGCCACGCCCTCGAGCACGTCGGCCGCGCCGTCGAAGTGGGGCAGCGGCTCGATCCGGGCGTCACCGTCCGGCCCGTCGAGGTCCAGCGAGTCGAGTTGCCGGATCGCCTCGTTCCGGATCCGCTCGTCGGTGGCATGGCGGACCACCTCGGATGCCAGGATTCCCCGCTTGTCATCCACGATCGCCTCCGGGCGCTCGATATCTCCCTCCTGGTCATCGTAATGAGTCGAGGTGTCAGCCTCGAGCGACGGCTCGGTCGGCTGACCACGTCGCAGCAGCGCGGCAAGACGCTGCGCACCTCTCTGAGTACCGAACAGCTTCCCCATCGGTCCCTACTCCTCGTTGAGTTCTCTTCGGTTGCGGCGCCTGCTGGCGCTCTCGGCAGTGGTGGGCCGACCCAGATCACGACGCGTCCGGGGCCCATTGTCCATGTAGACGACGCAGGTCGTCTCCGCCGCGACTCCAATCTCGAAGAAAATCTAGATTTCTACACGAAGGCCGGGATTCTACTCGATCGCCGGCGACGGAACCCCGGGGTTCATCAGGGTCGAATCAGGGACAGACCTGATACCGCCGGACCGACCGGCACCTCATCATGATGACATGGAACAAGCACCGACCCCCAACACCTCCACCGATTCCACCGACGGCGGTGATTCGACGGGTCCCGCGACCGGCGGCGCCCACTTCGAGACACCTCCCCCGCCTCCGCCCGTCGCCCCGCCGGCACCGTCGGCGAGCGCCATCAGGCGACTGTCCCGGACCGAGGGTCCGATCAGCGGCGTGTCCGGCGGCATCGCCGACTACTTCGGCATCGACCCGACCCTCGTCCGGCTCGGCCTGGTCGCCGCGACGCTGTTCACCGGCCCGGTCGTCCCGATCGCCTACGTGGCGGCCTGGCTCATCGTGCCCGAGGCCGATCCGACCCCGGTGGCGCCGATCATGACCCCGCCGGCCGTCACCCCGGTGCCCCACCCGGACGCACCGGCACCGGCACCGGTCGACACGACGGCGACCGACACCCCGGCCGCCAGCGTCGGCTGACGGGCCGGTACCGATACCCGGTACCGACCAGCACGATCCCAGATCCGGGTCGGCGGCCCCTCCACCCCGCCGACCCGTCCCCCCTCCCGCCCGGCCGTCTCCTCCCCCTCCTCGGCCGGGCGGGGCGGGCTATCGTGGCGCCATGTCCCAAACGTCTCGGCGCCTGGCCGACCTCCGGGCGTCCGACCTCCCGCAGGCACTCGATCACGACTCGATCCTGATCCTCCCGGTCGGGGCGATCGAGCAGCACGGCCCCCATCTCCCGTTCAACACCGATCTCGTCATCGCTGAGGCCTGCGCCGAGGCGGTGGTGGCCGCCGCCGGGGACGCACTCGACCTGTGGCTGCTCGAACCTCTGGCCTACACCAAGTCCAACGAGCACGCCGGCACGCCGGGAACGATCTGGCTCGGCCCGGACACGATGCTGCGGGTGCTCGATGACATCGGCCGATCGATCGCCGCAACCCCGGCCCGCAAGCTGGCGTTCCTCAACGGCCACGGCGGCAACTCGTCGCTGCTGAACGTGGCTTGCCGGGAGCTTCGGCTCAACCACGGCCTCGAGGTCTTCCTCCTCCACCCCAGCCTCCCCCCGGACCAGGGCGGTTCCAGTGCCAAACCCGCTTCCGAGCTTGGGATGGGGGTCCATGCCGGTCGGGACGAGACCTCACTGATGCTCCACCTCCGGCCGGAGCTGGTGCGGATGGACCTCGCCGACCGCAACGTGCCAGCCCACCTGGCGGACAACCGCCATGTCCGGTTCGGCGGCTCGGTCACCTTCGGCTGGCTGGCCGCCGACTTCGGAGACAGCGGCGTGATCGGCGACCCGACCGGGGCCGACGACGCCCAGGGCGCGGCGCTGTTCAAGCTGGCGGTGGAGCAGCTGGTCGACGCCTTCGGTGAGATCCGGAGCTTCCGGTTCACCGATCAGTAGCTCGGCGCCGACCAGCGGTCAGTCCACGGTCAGGATCAGGTCCTCGACCACCTCGAACCCGCTGGCATCCTCGATCCGGATCGATCCGTCACAGTCGATGACTCGGGCGTCCAGCGGACCGAGCGCTACCTCGAGGATCACCGAGTCGCCCGGCTGCAGCGGTTCCGACAGCTCGTTCAGGCCGTAGGTCGCCGTGCCGGTCGGATTGAACTGGACCACGCACAGCGGGGTCTCGGTCACGTTCTCGACCTCGATGATGGCGGTCCCACCGTCGCCGAGGATGATCCCCTCGGCGAAGACCAGCTCATCCGCGACATACCAGAACAGCTCATAGGTCCCGGCCGCCAGACCACCATCTCGAGTGATGCAGGCGAAGAACGAGCCGGAGATGTCTCCGTTGTTCGGCTGGTCGAACACCGAGGCCGCCGGTACCGACTCCCCGTCGATGGCCCATATCGCATCGGTCAAGGTTCCGGTCGGGACGTTGTCGTAGTCCCAGTTGAGGCACAGCTCGTCCTGGGCGGTCGAGGCGGCGATCAGGGAATCGATGGCGAACCCGTCGGCATCGACGCCGGAGGACCAGATCGGGCTGGAGGCCTCGGCGATCTGCTCCATGTCCATCGGCTCGTCCCGTTGGGGCGGACCCTGGTCGATCACGGTTGCGGTTTCGGCTTCGTCGATCAGCGGCAGCGCGAGCGCCACCGGCCGGATCCCGTTGATGAACCCACCGACCGGGACGCAGGCGTCGTCGCTGTCGAAACTGCCATCGCCGTTGGAGTCGGTGACGGGCCGGCAGTCGACGATCTCACCGTCGCCGGTACCGAACTGGGTCGGCACACCGATAATCCGGCCCGCCGCATCGGCGGCCAAGCCACCACTGTTGCCGCCAGTGAAAGTAGCGTCGGTCTTCAGCCAGCTCCGCTCGCCGCCTTCCGGAGTGTCGACGAAGCCGCTGACGCTGCCCGTGGTGAAGGTGACCGTCTCGCCACCGATCCCCGGATAGCC
Source organism: Actinomycetota bacterium (assembly GCA_039029715.1). GTDB lineage: Bacteria > Actinomycetota > Acidimicrobiia > Acidimicrobiales > SZUA-35 > JAHELU01. The sequence continues at coordinate 18,921 of JBCCFN010000067.1, forward strand.
GATGATCCGAAGCTCGTCGCCGAGGGCGACGGCGTTCGAATCCCCGATCTCGATCGGGACGAACTCCTGGGTCACCGGATTGCCGGACAGGTCCCGGTCGATGCGGATCACCGCCAGGTCGAGGTCCCGGTTGAAGGCATAGAGACCGGCCTGGTAGGTCAGCGTCGGCACCGACTGACTGGACTCGGCGATGGCGATCCCAATCTGATCGTGGGGGCAGAACGGCGACTGCTCGACCACGTGGAAGTTGGTGACAACGGTGCCCCGAGTGTCGACGATGGTCCCGCTGCCGGTGCAGACCGGCTGACCGTCGAGCAGGAGCTGGACCTGGACGACCGACTGGGCCAGCTCTTCCGGCCCAAGCGGTCCGGCCGCCTCGGTCGTGGTGGTCGTGTCCTCCTGAAAGCTGGTGACCGTGGTCGTCGTCGCATCTGCGGCGATCTCGTCCCCACCATCTCGGGTGGCGAAGACGGCGGCTCCGACACCGACGAGGCCGGCGAGGGCGGCGATCCCGACGAACAGCCCGACCCGGCGACCACCGCCGCCGCCTCCTCCGGTCTGCGAACCTCCGGGCGGGCCGGGCGGTGGGCTGTAGGCCGGCGGCGGGGTTGCCCCGGGTGGGGCGGCGCCGGGAGCGGGTGACTGACCCGGCTGGGCGAATCCCGAACCGGGGGTTGCGGTCTGGCCCGGTGACCCGAAGCCCGAACCGGGAGCGGTTGGAGCTGCAAACTGGCCGGGCGGCACGTTGGCCTGGCCCGGCGCTGGGTAGGCGCCAGGTGACGGTGAGGGCGCCGGCGACGGTTGCGGTGCGCCGGGGGCCTGCCATCCGGGCGGCGGGGCGGCACCCGGCACCGACGGGTCAGGGCCCGGTGATGGCGGCTGGAACTGGGGACCGGGCGGCGGCTGCACAGGATCGGCTGGCGGACCGGGCGGCGGCGCAGGAACGGATGACGGGTCAGACCCCGGCGGCGGGAACGTCGAAGCCGGCGACGGGCCAGACCCCGGCGGCGGGAACGTCGAAGCCGGCGGGAACGTCGGAGACGGCGGCGCA
>JBCCFN010000068.1:0-19757 GCA_039029715.1 Actinomycetota bacterium
TGATCAATCTGATCGATGCGATCATTGCGCATCTGAACACGTTGAACAGCTAAGCCAAGGACGCGTCCCCGATGCCCGATCCGATCCGGCCCATGCTTGGTGAGGTGGCCCTGCAGCAAGCGCAGGTCATCGCTATTGAGCAGGCGCAGGCATTGAGCGAGCATAATGTTCCTGGTCTGGAGGGGGACTTCCTCCAACGGCTGGGGCGCATTGGCGGGACGATCGAAATCACTGGCGTGCAGTCCGGCCCCGAGGCACGGGAAGGTTTGACAGAATTGCGCGACCTTTCGCGCGCGGGCGAACCCATCAGCTTTGTCAGTGATATCGTTTCGGCCACCTCGATCGATGAAACGCTGATCGAGGAGTTCGAAATCTACCCGTGGTCGGCGGGGCCTCGGTCGGCGGCGGGGCAGGCTCCGTTGTCGGCGGGGCCTCGGTTGTCGGTGGGGCCGTTGCCGGCGGGGTCGTCGTCGGCGGGGCCTCGGTCGTCGGTGCGGCCGTTGCCGGCGGGGTAGTCGTCGGCGGGGCCTCGGTGGCCGGCGGTTCCTCCACCGGCGCCGCCGGGGCGGGCGGCGGAACCGACACGTCGAGCGTCGGTGGTGCGTCGGTGGCGGGCGCTGGCTCCTCGCTCGGCTCGGGGACCTGGTCCGGGGTGACGCCGTTTGTCGTGGTCGGCCGCTGGACCAACGGCGGCAACACCAGTCGCTGGCCGGGGTGGATCAGATCGGGGTTGCCGTCGAGGGCGGCGTCGTTCAATGACGCGATCTCGTCGACATGGGCCGCCACGTCCGGCATCGTCGACTCACCGAGGTCGTCCTCGGCGATGCCCCAGATCGTGTCGCCGGAGCGGACCGTGACCGACCGAACACCGTCGGCGGACACCGCTGCTCGCCCCGACCCCGGCAGCAGCAACCGCCAGTCCGGCCGGAGCAGGTCGGTGGTGGCGGAGATGACGGTGCCGTCATCCATGGTCCGGCCCAGGTTGATCGCCCGTAGCTCCTTCCACCGCGTCCCGGAACCGAGCCGCGACTCCGCGATCCCCCACCAGGTGTCGCCGGCCTCGGTTCGGTAGGCCACGACCGACGGGCGCTGCGCCGAGTCGGCCGAGGCGTCCGGCACGGCGCCGAGCGGGCCGGTCGGGCCGGCCGTCGCAGCCCGGGCGACGGTCCCGTCGACCGCGAACGCACCGAGCCCGGGGCCGACGTCTGCCACCCCGACCGCCACCGGGACCAGGGGCCCGGCGGCAACCGGGCGAGCGGCCAGTGAGGTCAGCAGGAATGTCGCACCGGTGACGAGCCGAGCAATACCGGCCTGCAGCCCTGGGAACAGCCGAGCCCGCCGGGCCAGCCGACCCCGTGCCGCGGCCACCAACTCCAAACCGACAGCCCAGACGATCTGCACCCACAACAGCCACATCAGCACCGCAAGGGCACCGATGGCGTACGACGCCGGCACCGGAGCTCGACCGGCCACCATGTCTGCCAGCTCGGTGGTGGTCGGCAGCGGCGATGGGATCGGCGAACCGACAAGCAGGATCAGCGCCACCGGGATCCCGACCACCACAAGCACCAGGGCCAGCGCTGACCCGAGGGGTCGGATCACCTCGTCCACCACCCGTCTCATTCGATCGCCCCGGTCACACCGGGCAGGGCGGTCGCCGACTCGGTCGCAGTGAAGGTCCTGGCCCCACCGACCCCGCCGATCGGGGTCACGGTCTCGGCGACCGAGACGGTCACCGTCGGCCCGTCGACCGTGACTGCGGTGATCGTGATCGACGGCAGGTTCGCGGCGTAGGCGGCGACCGCATCGGCGACCAGGACCGGGTCCAACCGGACCTCACCGGTCCCAAGCAAGTGGTCGGTGTCTATCTGTTGGGCACCGGCCCGAGCCGCATTGTCCGCCGCCTCCCTGGTCCGGGACAGCGAGCCGAGGCTCTGGCCCTGCATCAGGACCAGGCCGATCAGCACCACGATGCCGAGCCCGAACACCGCACCGGCGATCCCGATCGACCCTCGCTCGTCGTCGACGGGCCGCGAAACGATCGTCGGCGCCATCATTCCGACGCCTCGCCCTGGCGGAACCGGTCGACCACCTCGAAGGCGGTGGCGGTGAAGGTGTGGCTCCGGCCGGCGACCAGGTCGGCCAGGCAGTCGACCCGGACCTCGACCACCGATCCGGGCTCCAGGCTGGCGGCCTGGATGGCGGCGGTGCAGGTCATGCCGGTGGTGTCGCTGACGTTGGCCTGCAGTGCCCGCTGCCCAGCGGCCGCGGCCGCGCCCGGGGTCTGCTCCAGCGACGCCGCCCGGGCCGCTTCCTGGGCCGCCGACTCGGCCTGGTTCCTGGCCTGGATCGACCGGCCGGCGACCAGCAGCCCGAAGAACATCAGGAAGAACAGGACCGGGACCACGATGGCGGCCTCGACCGCCAGGTCGCCCCGGTCCCCCGGGCCATCGAAGCTGGCCGGCCATCTCATCGACGCTCCGTGCTGGCCCGGAAGTCCTCGATGCCGGCCTCGGCCACCCCGACGACCTCCCAGGCCACCGGGAGGAACTGGTAGGCCCGCGCCCGGATCTCGACCCGGACGGTCTCGGCCCCGATCGCCACGTTGGAGGAGGTGACCGTGGCATAGCCGCTCTCCGACAGCACCCGGTCGGCCGCCGCCTGGGCGTCGGCCACCGTCCCGTCCCGGGCCGACGCCGCGTCCGCCGCATTCTCGGCCGCCACCTGGACCGCAGCGGCCGCCATCCAGGCGAACGTGAACTGCAGGGCCAAGACCAGGACGAAGAACAGGGCCGGCACCACGATCAGGGCGGCCTGAACCGAGACCGACCCGTCGTCACGGACCGGTCCCGACCGTCGTCGATCGAGGCCTCCCACCAAGGCGTGCGGCGTCAAGAGCGGGGTGGCGGGGTCAGCCGCTGACCGTGTCGGGGATGTTCGACACGGCGTCGTTCCCAAGCGCGGTCAGGGCGGCGGCGATGGCTCCGGCGATCGCCAGCAGGGCGATCGCCACGATCACGTACTCGATGGCGACGGCGCCGGTGTCATCCGCCGCCCGCTCCCTGAGACGGGTCCGGGCCGCCCCGGCGGCGAGCCAGAGCCGGACGGCGACCGGCCGCCGTCGATTGATTGACTGGGTTGTCCGCATGCAGTGCTCCTCTCACGTGCTGCACGTCTTGTGTCGGCCCGCACCGGTCAGAAGCCCTCCGCTGCTCGGAGGATCGCCGTCACCGCGGCGATACCGAAGAAGGTCAGGAGCGATGTCAGCACCACCATCAGCGGGAACGTCATCTTCTCCGTGACCTCGTCATCGGCGATCTTGACCTGGCGGGCCTGGTCCTTGGCCAAGCCGTCGGCCAGGGACCGGAGAGCCGGTCCGATGGCCGCCCCCGGCCACGGGTTCGCCTCCCGCCCCCGGGCCAGGTTGGTCAGCTCGACGACGCCCAGCTCGTCGCCGAGATCTCGCAACGCCCGGTAGGGGGCGAGGGTGGCACTGGAGGCCGAGGCGATGGCGAACCGGAGTTCGTCCCAGACCCAACCTCGGCCGAGGTCGGCGGCGAACTCGAACGATCCATCGATCGAGTTGCCACCGGACACCAGCACGTCCACGAACGAGACATAGTGGGACAGCGCAGCGGCGAACTCTCGCCGCCGGGCCGCCGCGTCCTGCCGCAGGGTGTGGAGCGGCAGGTAGAACCCGGCCGCCGCCACCGCAACCGACAGCAGCGCCGCCACCAGCGGTGGCGTCGACAGACCGGCGACCGGCAGGATGCCGAGCAAGAGGATCATCGGGAAGGCGAACCCGGTGATCGTCAGCAGGATCTGCCGGTAGATGATCTGGTCCAGGGTGTCGTCGACGACCCGCAGGTCGGCGGCGAGATCCCGGTAGGTGGCCAGGCCGGTGCCGTCCCCGACCAGAGCGGTCCGGAACGAGCGGCGGCGGGCCGAGGGAGAGGCGGCGGTCCCGAACCCCCCGGACGGGACCAAGCCGCCAGAACTGGCGAGCGCGTTGCGACGGACACCGTTGGTGCCGTCCTGATGGACGAACCGGTCGACCTGGACCGCCCGGAGGGTGGCGACCGAGACCCCGGCCTGCCGGGAGGCGACCGGGAGGACCAGGCTGGGAGGTGGGCGGCGGACGCTGCCGATCAGCAACCAGAAACCGGCGGCGACCGCCACCCCCGACAGCAGGGCGATCCAGATCATCGGACCTCCCCGATGATCGGCTCGACCGGCCGCAACTGGAACCGGTAGAGCGACTCCACCCGGTTCATCCGGACCAGCCACCACCACCCGAGGCCGAAGATCACGGCCGGGATCAGCAGCCGGAGCTGGCCGATGACGGTCGCGTCGTAGGCGGTGGTCAGGTCCGGCGAGACCACGACGGACAGCAGCGCAACGGCGACGACCAGGATGGAGAGCACCTTGGTCTGGAACTCGACCTTCGCCCGCTCGGCCTGGGTGGCCGATCGGGTGTCTGCGAACGATCGGCCCTGGTCTGCGATCCGCTCGAACAGCTGGCCCATGTCTCCGGCTGCGCCCCGAAGGGCGGCCAACAGCGAGCCGACCAGCAGGTCGATGGCCGGTTCCCGTGCGTCGTCCGCCAGCCGGCGGAGCGCCTCCTCAGTGGTGACCTCCGGCAGCCTGACGTACTGGACGAAGGCGCCGAGCTCGGCGGTCAGGGCCTCCGGCGGGCGCTGAGCCGACTCGATGATGGCGGCCTCCAACCCGCTCCCGGCGCCGAGGCTGCCCCGGATCGCCTCGACGAAGTCCGAGGCGGCCCGCATCTTGGCGATGGCCCGGTCCCGGTCGGCCCTGGCCTGGAGGACGCGGGGCACCATGACGACGGCCAACCCGGCGAACACCCCCACCACCACCAACCTGGTGCCGAGGATGATGGCCAGGGCGACCCCGACCCCGACGGCGGCGAACCACGGGGCCCGAGGGTCGTCCCCGAGCCACCGGCCGGTCGAGCCGACCGCGGCGCCACCGGGGCGACCACGATCGGCTCGACGGCGGGTTCCCACCACGATGTTGTCCCGCATGGTCTGCACGGCAAGCCACAGCCCGAAGGCGACGACCAGCCCGCTCAGCGCGGCCCACAGGGCACCGGGCCCGATCACCAGGACCACCCTTCGGCCTGGAGCCGGGCCGCCCGGCGGGCGGACAGCCGCCCGACCGGTTGCGGATGGGACAGTCCGTCGCCCTCCCAGATCTTGGTGGTGTGGACCAGGCCCCTGGTCTCCGGCAGGTGATCGTCGACCTCGAGGATCGAGGAGATCCGCGGCCCGTCCGGCGACCGGTTGAGGTGGATGAACAGGTCGACCGAGTTGGCGATCTCGATGCAGACCTGGCCGGGGTCCCGGTCCGGGATGCACTGGATCAGCCGGGGCACGATGTTGGCCGCAGACCGGGCGTGGATCGAACACATCGACCCGTCGTTTCCGGTGCTCATCGCCTTGAACATCTCGAGGGCTTCCCGGCCCCGGACCTCCCCGACCACGATCCGGTCCGGGTCCTGGCGCAGCGCCTCCCGGAGCAGGTAGTCGACGGTGACCTCGCCCTGGCCGTCGACATTCGGCTTGACCGCCTCGGCAGACCAGACGTTCGGGTTGCGCTTCGGGAACCGGGCCAGGTGGAGCTCCCGGAGATCCTCGATGGTGACGATCCGCTCCATCGGGTCGACCTCGTTGAGGAGTACCCGGAGCAGCGTGGTCTTCCCCGAGCCGGTCCCCCCGGCGACGATGATGTTGAGGCGGGCGGCGACGGCCGCATACAGGAACCGGGCCAGGTCCTCGTCCAGGGTGTCGTTGTCGACCAGGTCCCCGATGCTCTCCAGCCGGAAGTCGGGGATGCGGATGGCGAGCACGACCGGCGGATCGACCACGTGGCGCATGGCGTGGACCCGCTCGCCGTCCGGGAGCTGGATGTCGACCGCCGGACTGCCGGCGTCGAACCGGGGTTCGCCGGGGGCGTAGGCCCGGATCAGCTTCTTGACCAGGTCGACCAGCTCGTCCTCGGTATCGACGATCGGGGCGAGGGCGACGATGCGGCCGGACCGGCGCTCCTTTGCGAACACCGACCCGGCGCCGTTGACGTGGAAGTCGCTGTAGCGGTCCCCCTGGCGGAGCAGCGGACCGAGCTGTGCGGTGCCGAGCACGGTGTCGCAGAGGGCGGACGTCAGCTCGGCCATCTCGTCGTCTGTCAGCAGGACCCCGGAGCCATTCATGACCGACAGCTGATGGTCCTTGGCCACCTTGGTCGAGGTGGCGATGGCCAGCTGTTTACGGTCGTCCGGGGCGAGATGCTCGAAGCCGGTTCTGGCCAGGGCCTCACCGACGTCGGCGGCCAGCCGGGGGACCACGGTCAGGTCGATCATGGTGCCGACGCCTCCAGGTCGCCGGCTGCCAGCTCGTCCGCATCGAACTCACCGACCGCTTCGTCGAGATCCCCGGCATCGGCAGGCGGACCGTTGGCGGCCAGGGCCTCGGCGTCCGAGCCATTGGCGGCCGGCGCGTCGTTGGCCGGCGCGTCGTCTGGCGCAGGGCCGTCGGTGTTTGGCTGGTCACCGTCCGCCGGCGCCTCGTCCTCACCATCCAGCGCCTCGTCCACGAGATCGACCGCATCCGGGGGCTCGTCTTCGAGATCGACCGCATCGACGTCGGCCGCCCATGCGGCCCCGTCCTCGTCGACCACCCGCTCGGGGCCGGTCGGCGGTGGCATGGTTGCGGTGACCGGCGCATTCGGGTCCAGATATCGAAGCGGGGCCTCGGCGTCGCTGACCCGGAGATGCTTGGCCAGGTCCTCGGCGAAGGCATGGGTGCTGCGAGCCAGCGGCGACCGGCGGCGGAACCGGCGGAGGCCGGCCACCGCCTCGGCCCCTGGCGGATCGTCGGCGATCGTGGTGAAGATCGGCATCCCGTACTGGTCGAGGATCTCGTCGCTCGACCAGGGGTTGTGCCCGACCAGCACCCACCCCGCCGGGAGCGGGGCATCGAGCTGCTCGTTGATCTCGGCCAGGGTCAGGGCCGCCAGGTGGAAGTCCTGGCGGGACGGCCGGAGGACGATCCCGACCAGGCTGGCATGTCGGAGGATCGGGAGGACCGGCGAGGTGGTCGAGATCCGGCCGCAGTCGGCGATGACGGTCTCCGGCGTGGCCTTGAGATGGTGGGCCAGCGGGTCGACCTTGGCCTGCAGCAGCTTGCCGACCTTGGACCCGGAGAGCGGGGCGATGACCACCGGGACACCGCCGGGCAGCTCCTGGGCGTGGGCCAGCAACGAGGTCTCCTCGGCCCCCAGGTTCAGGGTCAGGGAGGCGAGACCCGGCTCGGTCGCCATGTCGTACTGGTCGGCCAACACGCCGCCGCTGGTCGCCAGCTCCACCATCACCGGCTCCGGTGCGTCGGTGCCGGTCAGGGCCGCCGTTGTCGCAAGCGACACCGTGGTGACCCCGGGCGCCCCGCTGCAGGAGACCAGCGCGATGACGGTCACCGGGACATCACCGCCGACCCCGCAGCGAGAGACGGACGCCGGTGTCCTCGGCGGCCTGGAACACCGCTGCGGCCTGGTCGCTGGTTACCACGAGCGACACCAGCAGGGTCCGGCCGTCGCTGGAGGACTCGACCACGTCGAACACCGCCAGGTCTGCAGCGAGCGCCGCACCGACCGCCGAGGCGGAACCGGGGGCGAACACGTCGACCCGGTCCCCCGGTGCGAGCCGCCGGGTCGGGTACTGGCCTGGCTCGAGCAGGAGGCCGATCACCGAGCGCCCCTCGGTAACCAGCTGATCCTCGGCCGCCAGGTCACCGGGGGTGACGAGCTCACCGGGCTGCAGGTCGTGGGCGGCGAAACGACCGACGACGTCATCGATGGCGGCCATGGTGGCGACCCCGCGATCGAGCGCCACCTCGGTGATGGCCAGGTCCTCACGGCCGACGATCTCACCGTGGGCCACCGGCTCGACCACAACGACCGCCGGGGTCCGCTGGTTGTATTGCTGGAACAACAGCAGGCCGCCCAGTCCGCCGCCGACCATCAGCAGCGCGGCCAGCAATGCCTGCGGCGCCCGGGACCGCCTGGTCCGCGGCAGAGCCAGCGGGAGCGAGTCCTGACCGGCTGCGCCGTTCGACGAAGTGCGAAGACGACCGACGGTGTCGGGTTTCGTTGCGGTAGGTGTTGTCATCGGCGGGCCCGGTGTGCGGGGCTTGTGTGGGCGGCGAATACGGCGGGCAGAGGGACGCCGGCGGGTGCCGGTGTCATGAAAGGGTCACACTAGAGCGACCCTATGACAAACAGTAACGAGCTTGTGGCTCTGACTGGAACGGCCACCATCTAAGCACATTCACCCAGCCCAGTCGCCAGATTGGGCAGATTTCACCTTCCGTTGACGCGACGAACCCGCCGCGCCGGCCCCGGGGACCGACGCGACGGGTTCGTTGGATTGTTACGAATTGGGTCGGATCAGAGGCCGATTCTCTCGTCGATGAACTCGTTGGTCACGAGATCCTCGGCGCTGAGACCGTCCGGAACCGGGATCGACGGCACCTGATCGGCCGTGATCTTGATGACCTCGTCGACCCGGTCGAAGTCGAAGTCGCCGATCGTCTGGTTCGGGCCGTTGCCGACGATGTCGAGCGAGCCCATCTCCACCACGGTGCTGGCGACGCTGTCCTCGCTGAGCTGCCAGAACGTGTCCAGGTCGATCACGGCCTGGAGGATGGCGGCGTTGGTGGCCGCCGGATCGGTCTGGAAGTCGACGATCGACTGCTGGAAGATCGGAACGAAGGCCTGGAGGCAGGACCGGGCGGCGTCGTCCAGGCGCTCGTCCAGGATGGCGAGCGGACCCTGGTACAGCTCGTACCCGGAGTCGTGGATCAGCAGGGAGTCGACCGGCTTGCCCCACTCCTCGAACACGTTCTCGTAGTTGTAGGGCTCCTGGGTGGCGAAGCCCTGCTGGATGATGGCCCCACCCTCGGCGATGAACCGGGTCGGCGCACCGTCGTAGGAACCATCGAGCTGGCCCTCGTCGACCAGGCCGGACCCGACGAGGAACTCGGTATATGCAGCCCCGGCGAAGTGGTTGATGACCGCACCGGTGCCCCGGACGTCGTCCCACGAGCCGATGTCGTAGGTGTCGGGGTCCCACATGATGATCTGGGGGTTGATGTCCAACGGTGCCACCACCGCCGTGGTCGGGAACTGCTCGTAGTTCGCGATGGCCTCATCGGTGTTGACGTAGCCCATGAAGATGTCGCTGTCCGTCGCCATCAGGGCGACCGTCTGCTGGAAGCCGATGAACGGACCACCTGCCCGGATCTCGACCTCGATCGACGTGTCGGCGGCCAGTGGGCCGGTGAACCGCCCGGACTCCGGGTCGATGCTGCCCTCGCCGGCGGTCAGGTTGTACAGGGCGCCGTGCTCGGGCTCCGGGAACCAGTCGGTCTGGAAGATCATCGGGTTCGGGCAGTCTGACAGGCTGCCGCCCTCCTCGCCCGAGGCGGCCTCGCTCGATTCATCATCGTCACCGCAGGCCGCGGCCACCATGGCCATGGCCAGAACGGCAGCCAACAGCCGCAGCCACCTCCGGTTCCGTTTCGTGGGGGTTTCCGTTTGGTTGGTCATGTCGCTCCCTTGTACCAAGACCGTGTCAGCCGATTGCCGGCCCACCCGAAGAACTGGAAGAAGACCACTCCCAGCAGTGCGGAGAGGATCACCGCAGCGATCATCTCCGCCGGACGGAGCCGGTTTGAATAGAGCAGGATCCGATTGCCCAGGTCCCGCGGTCCCCGACCGAAGAAGAAGCCACCGACGATGGCGCCGATGACCGACAATCCGGCCGAGATCTGGAAGCCGGTGAACATCGCCGGGAGCGCAGCCGGTAGCTGCAGCTTGGTCAGGCGAGTCCAGCGGCTTGCGTGATGGAGAGTGAACAGTTCGTGCATCGGCCGCTCGGCCGATTTCAGCCCGAACAGCGTGTTGGTGATGATCGGGAACAGCGAGATGATGACGCAGACCAGGATCCGGGCCCACATCCCGAACCCGAACAACAACCCGATGAGCGGGACCAGGGCCAGGATCGGCACCGTCTGGAGCAGCACCGCATAGGGATAGAACGAGGTCTCGACCCACTGGGCCTGGCTCATCAGCACGGCGAAGAACACGCCGAGGATCATGGCGATCGCCAGGCCGGCCAGAGCGACCACGAACGTCAGCCACAGGGCCGACAGCAACTGCCACGGCTGCTCCCCGGTCGGGCCGCCGCCGAAGAACGTGGTCAACACCGAATGGGGGTAGGCCAGGGCGGTGTTTCGGCCGTTCTCGTCGAGGACGAATCGGGCGTAGAGGTACCACAGCGACACGAACCCGAAGAACACGATGACCGGCGGGAGGACCCGGGACCGCCACCGCGGGATGGGCCCGGACCGAGTGGTGGACGCGGGAACGGCGGCGGCTGCCGACGTCGGGGCGGCGGCGGCGCTCATGCGTGCGCTCCCCGCAGGGCGTGGCTGAGCTGTCCGCTCAGCTCGGCGAAGCGAGGGTCGAACCGGAGGTCGGGATGGCGGGGGTACTCGAACGGGATGTCAAGGGACGCGACGATCCGCCCCGGCCGGGCAGACATGACGTGGACCCGGGTACTCATGAACACCGCTTCGGAGATCGAGTGGGTGATGAACAGCCCGGCGAACCCCTCGTGGGCGAACAGCCGCAGCGTCTCCTCGTTCAGCCGCTCCCTCGTGATCTCGTCCAGGGCCCCGAACGGCTCGTCGAACAGGAAGATCGGGGGCTGCATCACCAACGACCGGGCCAGCGAGACCCGCATCCGCATGCCGCCGGACAGCTGCCGAGGGTGGTGGTCCTCGAAGCCGGTCAGGCCGACGAGCTCGATGGCCTCGGCCACCGTCGTTGCCCGCTCCTCCGGGGGGACCCCGTGCAGCTCGGCGAACAGGTCCACGTTGCGGCGGACGGTCCGCCACGGCAGCAGGGTGGCGTCCTGGAAGACATAGCCGATGTTCGACCGGTCGACCTGACACGAGCCGCTTGTCGCCTCATCCAGACCGGAGGCGATCCGCAACAGGGTCGACTTGCCGCACCCCGACGGACCGACCACGGTGACGAACTCGCCGGGCTGGACGGTGAAGGACACCTCGGCGAGCGCCTCGGTCCCATCCGGGAAGATCTTGCCGACGCCGTCAAAGGTGAGGGTGGTCGCCCCCGGCGCACTCACGCCATGCACCTCACACGCACCTCGACGTGCACCACCACGCGCACCCCGACATCTGGACCCAGCCCATTCCGGGAGCTTACCCACACCTGAACGGCTCATGGATTCCCTCCGGCCCAGTTGACACAATGTTCACGAAGGACCTGCCCGCCGACCTCCGGGCCGCCAACGATCGACCAGAAGGAGCCGGCGTGACCGACCGGAGCGAGGATTCGCCAGCAACCGCACTGTTCTGGGACCTGGCCGCCGAGCTCCAGGCCGAGGACGGGCGGATCGTCGAGGGGACGATCATGAGTTCGCCGTGTCTGCGGGTCGGGACCGAGTTCCTGGCCATGAACCACCACAAGACCGAGGGGTTGGTGGTCAAACTGCCGGCCGATCGGGTCGCCGCACTGATCGAGGCCGGCGAGGGCCAGTCGTTCGCCCCCGCCGGCAAGGTGTTCAAGGAGTGGCTGGCGGTGACCGACATCGACGAGGGCCGGTGGCGGGCACTGCTGCGGGAGGGCGTCGCCTTCGTCGGCTGAGCGGGGACCAGGCGACCCGCCTCAGTCGGCCGGGAGACGTCTGGCGACCACGACGTCGACCTTGCGGCGGAACCGGAACCCCATCGCCTCGTACAGCCGCCGGGCCCCGTCGTTGTTCCACCGGGTGTGGAGGATGGCCTCCCGACCCTCGGCCCGGATCCGATCAACGTTGTATCTGGTCAGGGCCGCGCCGTAGCCACGCCTTCGGCCGTCGGGGTGGGTACAGACCGCCGAGACCTCGATGTAGCCCTCCGGCCGGAACCGCTGGCCGGCCATGGCCAGCAGACGGCCGCCGTGCAGGATCCCGAAGTAGTCGCCCATCGAGATGGTGCCGGGCTTGAATGGGCCGGGCTCGGTCAGCTTGGTCAAGGCCACCATGTCCTCGACGTGCGGTTCGCCGAGGGGGACGATCTCGGCCCCATCGGCCAGGGGCTCGGCGTCGATGGCCCGCATCGTGCCGGCAACGAACTGGTCGACCGGCTCGGAGAACAGGACCTCCCACTGCGGATCGGTCGGGGCCTCGACATCGGCCTGGAACACCCCGAAGATCCCGCCGTCCCGAGTCAACTCCGCAGCAGCCTGCCACCCGGACTGGTCCGGGACCGCCATCGCCCCGAAGAGCCCGACGTCCTTGCGGTACTTGGCTGCAGTGCCGGCGGCATTGATCACCGCCAGATGCCGGTGATCCCCGGTCAGCGACGACCAGGCGACGACATCGAGGGGATCGGTGGCCACCGGAGCAACGTAGCTGCCAGGCGCAACGGACGAAATCCGGGGCCCGGGTTCGACCGGTTCCTCTACCGTCGTGGCATGACGGTTCGGATCCTCTCCGCTGACGATGCACACGACGTGACCATGTATCGAGAGATCCGGCTGGCCGCCCTCCTGGCCGATCCAGACGCCTTCGCCTCCACCCATGAGCGGGAGGTCGGCTTCGACGAGGCACGGTGGCGGGAGCGGGTTGCCGGCTTCGGCGGCCGACCCGGTGTCACGTTCGTAGACGAGCTGCCAGACCTCGGGCCGATGCCGGCCGGGACCGCCGGGGTCGGCTACACCGAGTGGGACGCCAGCCCGATGCTTGTCGCCATGTGGGTCCGGCCCGAGGCCCGGGGCCGAGGCGTCGGGGCCCGCCTGGTCGAGGCGGCGGCCGCCTGGGCAACGGCCCAGGAGGCGGACGAGCTGATGCTGTGGGTGGTCAAGACCAACGACTCTGCGATCGCCCTCTACCAACGGTGTGGGTTCGAGCCGACCGGAAAGGTCGACACCCTCCCCTCCAACCCCTGTGCCGACGAACTGGAGATGCGCCGACGGCTACCGACCGTCGGAACCGGCTAGCGTTCCTAGATGGGGAACGATGCCTGGGGGCTTGCCGGATCCACCGTGTTGATCACCGGAGCGGCGTCCGGGATCGGGGCCGCAACCGCTCGGCTGGCGGCCGCAGACGGTGCCCGGGTCCTGGTCTGTGACCTGCCGACCTCGGACGGTGCGGCGGTGGCCGAGGAGATCGGCGGCCGGTTCGTCCCGCTCGACGTCAGCTCGGCCGATGAGTGGACCGCAGTGGCCGGTGAGCTGGACCGGTTGGACATCGCCGTGCTCAACGCCGGCGTCGAGTTCCGCCCGACCGACACCGTCATGGTCGAACCGGATGACCCGGCCGGCTGGGATCTGGACGCCTATCGCCGGGCCCTCGGGGTCAACATCGACGGGGTGGCGTTGGGGGTCCGGGCCCTGGTTCCGGTGCTCCAGGCCGGCGGTGGGGGCGCCATCGGGGCAACCGCCTCGCTTGCCGGGCTGTTCCCGTGGTCGGCCGACCCGGTCTACTCCATGACCAAGTGGGCTGTCGTGGGGCTGGTCCGGTCCCTGGCTCCCGGGCTGAAGCCGCGCCGGATCCGGATCAACTGCGTCTGCCCCGGCGCGGTTGCGACCCCGATGACCAGGATCACCGACGGCTCGATACCGCCCGGCATGGCCGACCCGGCCCACATCGCTCGGGCCCACCTGGCCCTCGCCACCTCGGACGAGACCGGCCGGATCCACACCGCCGTCGATGGCAAGCAACCGGCCGAACACCGCTTCGCCAGGGTCGAGGCCATCGACTGACCCGCCAGCCACAACCGACACCGACTGCATCGAAAGGGAGCCTCCGATGGGACAGACCACCACCCTCACCGAACTGGCAGACACCGAGCACCGAGCGCTGTGGGATCGACTGAGCACGCTCGACCTGGACGACTGGGCCGAGGGTGCGGGCCCGGCCCGCTTCGGGTTCACGGCAAGACTGGCCAGGGACAACGGCTGGAGCGCCGCCTTCGCCGAACGGGTCGTCGAGGAGTACCGCCGGTTCGTGTTCCTCAGCCAGGTCCTCGGTCATCCGGTGACGCCGAGCGACGAGGTCGACCAGGCCTGGCACCTACATCTGACCTACACCCGCTCGTACTGGGACGACCTGTGTGGCCAGGTGCTCGGTCGGCCGCTGCATCACGGCCCGACCCGAGGCGGCCCGGCCGAGGACACGAAGTTCGAGGACTGGTACGCCCGCACACTGGACGGCTACCGGGCCTGGTTCGGCACCGAACCGCCGGCCGACGTCTGGCCCCCATCCTCGATCCGGTTCGGTGAGGCCCCGTACTGGGTCCGGGTCAACACCAGGCGCCAGCTGGTGATCGACCGGTCACGGCTGCCGGGCCGGCGGCACGGACGAGCCGGGCTGCTGGCCGGCGGTTCGTTGCTGCTCGCCGGCTGCACCGGGGTCGGCACGATCGGACTGCTGGCCCAGGACGGCGGCGGGGCCGGCGGCGTGATCATCATCGTCATCCTGGTGTCGATCTTCGCCATCGCCGCCCTCACCGCGACCATGACCGGGCGGGCCGGTCGACCGACCCAGGGCCAGGGCGAGCAGAGCCGGCGCCAAGGCACCGATGGTGGCGGCTGCGGTGGCGGTGGCTGCGGTGCCGACGCCGGAGGTGGAGGCTGTGGCGGCGGCGGTTGTGGCGGCGGCTGCGGAGGCGGCGGCTGAGTCGACCGATGGCCGCCGCTACCCGGCCATCGCCAGGCGGCGGAACGTCAGCCGGTGGATCAGCTGATTGACCGAGACCCAGACCGCCAGCTCGATGATCTCCGCCGGCTTCAGGTCGGCGTCTGCGGCCGCAACGGTGTCGGTGTCCACCTGGGCCGGGCTCGGCCCGAACCCGGCGGCGACCCGCAGGACGGTGGCCAACCGCTGGTCGAGTTCGGCCGGCGGGTTCGCCGGGTCGTAGCCGGCGGCGGCCTCGATCTCGGCGGCGTCGACGCCGTGGTGCTCGGCCAGTGCTCGGGACTGCTCGGCCAGGTGGTCGCTGTCGACCGCCCTGGCGAATACCAGCCCGGCCAGGGCTTTGGTGCCGATCCCGACCGCAGACTGGGCCGGGTCCAGGTTGTGGCGGAGCACCGCAGCGAGCGCACGGCGGGGCCGGCCGTGCTGCAGGGTCTCGAGCAACGGCTCGTCGAACCCGGCGGCGGCGACCATGGCCCGGGCCTCGGCCGGGTTCTTCGGGGTCCCGTCCTGCCACGCCCGGTCCAACCTGATGGCACTGAAGGCGTTCCGAAGGACCGGGAAGGCCGTGGACAGGGAGTCGACCTTCGGCCCCTCCGCCCCCTCCCGTGGTCGCAGCTCGCCCTCCTCGTAGGCCCATTCGTGCTGGCCGACCGACCAGCCGGTCGGCTCGATCAGCTCGGCCACGTCATCGATGGCCTCGGGTTCCAGCTCGACGCCGAGGGCGTCCATGAACTTGTTGAGGAATCCCATCATCGCCACCCCCATGACGACCCACTCGGTGTCACCGTCCGACAGGTGGCGGTTCAGCTCCGCTTCGAGGTCCGGGGTGAAGCTGTGGGGCACGGTCGACAGGGCCTCGGCCACGGCCGCGACCGCCACCTCGACCTCGGTCCGGGCCTCACCGGTGACCGCCGCCTCGCTGGACCCCCGACGGAGGGCGAACGAGCAGGTGTGGGCCGAGCAGTAGGCGCAGCCGGCGGCCCGGGACGACAGGTACATGCCGAGGCCGACCAGGTCCTTCGGTGCCCCCGCCCCGGCCAGGGAGGCCGGAAGGTTCAAGAAGTTGGGGACGATCAAGTTGTAGGTCCGGAACCCGGGCTGCCAGATCTCCAGGTAGGGGTCGCACTTGGGGACCACGCCGATGAGGGTCCGGACCATCTCCAGGACCGAGTGGTACCGGTCGTGGAGTTCGTCGAACGGGACCCGGTCGTCGGCCAGGGACTCGGCAAGCGTGCGCACGGTGGTGATACCTCGGCTCGGCCGCTTGGTCCTGGAGGAACGGGGAACGAGCGGCCCTCGAGCCCCGCACCTTGTAGAACCATCGACACTTACATGCCAGACCGAGAAAATCCAGATGTTGACTGTCGAACTTCGAACCGCTGTCAGGTTCAGGTCAGCTTGGGCATGACCTCTTCGGCGAACCGGGTGAGCTGCTCGGCGGTCCGGCTGTAGGGGTCACCGGGCATGTTTGGGAAGATCACCAGATCGTCGAGGCCGCCGAGGGCCTCGGAGTAGAAGAGGATCTCCTCCGCCACGTCGTCGGGGGTGCCGACCACCCAGGTCTTGTTCTCGATCGACTGCTCCAGGGTGGGGATCATCCCGGCCGGCATCGGCTTGCCGTCCTCGCCCATGTAGCCCCGACTCCAGCCATAGGGGCCGAGGAACTTCCAGAACTCGTCGTGGCCGTCGCGGACCTCGGCCATCGCCTGCTCCTTGGAGTCGGCGATCCACGGGTTGACGACAAGCAGCCGCTTCTCCCCCGGCGCCAGCTCCCGGCCGTGGGTTGCGGCGTAGTTCTCGGCGTAGGTGTCCCAGAACCGGGCGGCGAAGCTGTGGTGCTTGAGCCAGAACACCCCACCCCAGCCCTTTCGGGGCACGTAGTCCAGGGTCGGGGGCGACGTGATGGCCTGCCAGGTCTCGAACGGGTGGAGCGGCCGGGGCACCAGGGTCAGGGTCTCGACGAAGCCACCACGGTCCGGAATGCCGGGGGGTGGGAACTCGAACAGATCGCCCTTGAACGAGAAGGTCTCCTCGGTCAGGGCCAGCATGATGACGTCCATGGCCTCGTCGAACTGCTGCCGGTTGAGGGCGTCTGCGGCGGCCTGGTCCGGGTTGTCGAAGCTGCCGATGTCTGTCCCGAGGGCCTGGGCCTCCCGGGGCACGGTTCCCCGGCCGACGACGAGGATGGCCCGACCACCCGAGATGTTGTGGACGGTTGCGAAGTCCTCGGCCAGCTTCAGCGGGTGCCACTGGCCGACGATGTTGAACATGGTGCCGATGCGGATCCGTTCGGTTCGCTCGGCCAGGATGGCCCCGAACAGCAGCCCGTTCGGGACGACCTCATACCCCTCGTACTGGAAGTGGTGCTCGGTCAGCCAGTAGCTGTCGTAGCCGAGCTGGTCACAGAGCACGCCCATGTCGAGCATCTGCTCCGAGGCCCGCCACATCGCCTCGTTGCTGTAGCGACGGTCGGTCGGCGCCGGCGGGCCAGCCCCGGCATCGTCCATCTCCACTCCACCGAACAGGAACGCACCGACTCGCATGGTGTCGATGCTAGCCGTCGCCCTCCGACCCGGCCTGGTCGGAATCCTCCGGGTCTGGCGGGGCGTGGAAGATCAAGGAGGTCGCCACCTCGAAGCCGTTCGCAATGGCGATCAGCCGGGAGCCGTCGTTGTGGTGGCCGTGGCGGTACAGCGGGATCCGGCCCTCGGCGTGGAGGGCGGCGGCGGTATGGGCAACCACCAGGGTGCCGAGCCCGCGGCCCCGGTGTGGCGGTTCGACCAGCACCCCGATGTCGGTGAAGCCGTCGTCCCAGTCCCAATCGCAGGCCGAGGCGTAGGCCACGATCCGCCCGGCCTCGTCGCCGGCGGTCGGCTCCAGGACGTTGATGGCGTGCTCGTCGAAGTCGTCCAGCTCATCCAGGGCCGCCTCCTCCACGTCGTCGGGATCGTTGCGGTCGGCGAAGGCCCGGACCTCGTCGGCGTCCGCCGGGTCTGCGGATCGGAGCCACCGCTGGCGATAGCCGTCCGGGATCGGGCCGGGCGCGGCCGGCGGGTCGGGCTGGACCCGCATGTCAGCCGACGCCACGAACGGCGAGCCGAGGGCGGCCAGCCGGGCGCGTGCGGTGTCCCGATCCACCGCGGTCGGCGCACCGTCCAGGTCACCGAGGTCCGCCAGCAGGGCGGGGTCTCCCCAGATCAGGGCATGCTCGCCAACCCAATAGCAGACGACGATGCCGGTATCGGTCCGCTCCTCGTTGGCCCGGACCGCGGTGCCGGGCCGGTCGATCAAGGCGGGGTCGAAGTCGGCCTGGCCAGCCAAGGCCTCGAGGAAGCGTCGTCGATTGTCCACCGCCGCAGGCTAGGGCCTGCTCCGACCGGCGGGGGCCGAATATTCAGCCGAGTGCCGTCAATCGAGTGCCGTCAGTCCAGTGCGTAGTGCAGCGGCAGAGCGGTGGTGTGCTTGATCGGCTCCATCACGAAGGTGCTGCGGACGTCGTAGAGGTCGACCTCTTCGATCAACCGCTTGTAGAACTCGTCATAGGCCGCAATGTCGGGGACCACCACCTTGAGCAGGTAGTCGATCTCCCCGCTGGTCCGGTAGGCCTCGACCACCTCGGGGAACCGCTCGATCCCGGCGATGAACCGGTCGAGCCAGTCCCGGTTGTGTTCGTTGGTACGGATGAACACCAGGGCGGAGACCGCGAGGTTGACCTTCAGTGGGTCGACCAGGGCCACCCGCTTGGCCAGCACGCCGGCGTCCTCCAGGTTGCGGATCCGCCGCCAACACGGCGTGGAACTGAGACCGACCGCCTCCCCGATCTCCCGGACCGAGCGGGTGGCGTCCTCCTGCAGAAGACGAAGGATTTCCTGATCTATGTGGTCCACAATAGGAAACTGTTCTCTGAATCGAGTGTTCGAAGGGTCAATCTATCAGTTCTCAGTCGATCTCATCAGCAATTCGACCGGATCGTCCTCGGAGATTTCGGTACCGTCGTTGCATGGCCGCTCCCCAATGGTTCCGCAAGGCATTCCTCGATCATCCGGCGTCGGTCGACGAGACCTACCTCGAGCACTTCGCCGTCGCCACCCACTACGCCCGGGAGCTAGCCGGGGCGAGCGCCAAGGCGATGGTCCACGCCATCATCCCCGGGCTGTGCTGCACCTCGGCCAGCGACAAGATCAAGGAGCTCAACTCCGAGGTCACCACCGGCCATCGGGCCGAGCTGGCCGACGCGGCCCGCCTCCGATCGGCCTGAACGCCTGGCCCCTAGACTCGGGGGCTTGGAGGCGCACGCAGACACCCACTCGTCGGACATGACCCCGGACCGGGCGCTTGCGGTCTACGGCACCCTTGCCCCTGGCGAGTCGAACCACCACGTCCTGCTCGGCGTGGACGGCGAATGGCGGGACGGCTACATCCGGGGCTACCTGTTCGATGTGACCTGGGGTGGGGCCGAAGGCTACCCGGGCGTCGTGTTGGACACCGGCGGCAACCTGATCCCGGTCCGGGTCCTGGTCTCGGACCAGCTCGACCGGCACTGGGACCGGCTGGACCGGTTCGAGGGGCCGGGCTACCACCGCGACTTTGGGAGGGGGTCTAGGAGATGTAATAGAGTTTTCACTACGAAAGCATCCTAGTACTCTTAGTCCTAAAGGGATTGTGTCATCCACGTCACTCCATCCTTTTGGCGCCAGCCTTTTTCAGCAGGGTCAAGCACTGGAGGAGCACAGAGTTAGGGATGTGGTTGGTTCACCCAGCAGAATCTCAACACAGAATTGCATTGCGGCTGTTCAGCACGGCGAATTCTGCATGCTTTGCAGCAAAGAGAAAAAGTAATTGCTGCGGCAGCTGTTCCAGTGCAAGCACAGTACTTAGGCCTGTGGGAATAGTATAAAAAACTTGCCTAAAAGTAAATAAAATTACATAAAATGAGCAAATGGATGTATTGTTGTTTTGCTGCACGCTTGAAAAAAAA
>JBCCFN010000069.1:0-19665 GCA_039029715.1 Actinomycetota bacterium
CCATCCCCGGGATGGACGCCACGTGGTCGCCTGCGTTCCTGGTCCCAGACGTCGACACCGCCGCCGCCACCTGTAGCGCCAACGGCGGGGTCCAGATGGCCGAGCCGTTCGACATCCCGGTCGGTCGTCAGGCGGTCCTGGTCGATCCGGGTGGCGCAGCGTTCTCCATCCTCGGTCCCCGGTCCCACCGGCCCCGCCCGCTCTAGCGATCGGAATTCGACCCTCGGCCGGGGGTCGGTAGACTCCCGGCCATGACGAGCGAGGACGGTTCCGGCACGAGCGCAGCGGTCGGTGCACCGGCGGTCGACCGGGCGGACATCGAGTGGATGCACTTGGCCCTCGCCGAAGCGGCGCTGGCCGAGGCTCACGACGACGTCCCGGTCGGGGCGGTCGTGGTGCGAGACGGTGCGGTCATCGCCAGCCGCCACAACGAGCGGGAGTTGACCGGTGATCCGACCGCCCATGCCGAGGTGCTCGCCCTGCGGGATGCGGCGGCGGTGGTTGGTTCGTGGCACCTGGTCGGCTGCACGCTGGTGGTGACGCTCGAGCCGTGCCTGATGTGCGCCGGGGCTGCGCTGAGCAGCCGCATCGATCGGCTGGTCTACGGGGCCGCCGACCTGGCCGCCGGGGCCTGCCTCAGCCTGTACAACGTCTGTGACGACCCCCGGCTGAACCACCGGATCGACCTCGTTCCCGGGGTCGAGGCCGACGCCTGCGGTCGCCTCCTCACCGACTTCTTCGCCGCCCGCCGCTGATCCTCGGTCGTCGGTGCCTGGCGGCTCGGAAGGACCGTCACGCCGCCCTGGAATGCCGCTAGCCTTGCCTGCGGAAGGTTGCCAGAGCGGACGAATGGGGCGGCCTCGAAAGCCGTTGTGGCCTCCGGGTCACCATGGGTTCGAATCCCATACCTTCCGCCAACGGAGGAGAGGGGAGGCCCGGTGCCTCCCCTCTCTCGCGCCCCGGTCTCCTCGCCTCTGTGCCGTCTCCGCTGCCGGCCCGCAGCGCCTCGCCGGTCCGAGGGTGGTGGGTCGGTTTGCGCAGTGTTGTAGCGACAACCGGTGGAGCGGGTCGGCGGTGGTTGAGCGTTCGGTCTTGGTTTGCGCAGTGTTGTAGCGACAACGGGTTGTGGGCGTGGTTGCCGGCTCTGGGGTTCGCGTTGTAGCGACAACCGATTGACCGGAGCCGGGGTTGTCGCTGTGACGCGAGTGGTGAGGGTCGTCGGTCTGGCCGGACGGGCGGCCGGAGCCAGGGTTGTCGCTGTGATGCGAACGGTGAGGGTGATTGGTGGGGGTGGCCGCCAGACGGTCGGAGCTGGGGTTGTCGCTGTAATGCGAGCGGCGGGGGTGGCCGCCACACGGCCTGTGCCGGGGTTGTCGCTGTAATGCGAGTGGTGAGGGTGGCCAGACGGCCGGAGTCGGGGTTGTCGCTGTTATGCGAACCGCAGGATGGCGCGCAGGTCCGGGCGGGTCGCCGAACCTGCTGTCGCTGCAATGCGAGCAGAGCGCCATCGGCGCGACAACCCTCGGAGCAGTGGCAGCTCGAGGATCGAAGTTCTAGAGATCGATCAGGTCGTCGAGGGCGTCGGCGAGGCGGTAGCCGAGCGACTTGTTCTTCTTCTTCTTTTTCTTCTTCTTGCTCTTCGGCCAGTCGTCGTCCCGGTCACGGTCCCAATCCCGGTCACGTTCCCGGTCCCGGGAACGGTCGGCCGGACGGTCCTGCAGGCCGGCAGGGTTGGCGGCTGCCCCGGACGGGGCCGGCGGGCCGAGGGCCAGCCGCTCCAACTCCCCGCGGTCCAGCCAGATGCCATGACAGTGGGGGCACATGTCGATCTCGATCCCGGCCCGGTGGTGGGCGACGAGCGTCTGATCGATACACATCGGGCAGTTCACTGCCAACCTCCTTGCGCAGGTCCTCCCGGCAGACGATCCAGTTCCTCGTGGGCCTGGCGGAGCGCTTCGATGTCGTCGTTCAATCGGGTCAGCTCCTCGTCGAGCATGCCGGTCCCTCCACGGACATGCGACAGCTCGATACACCGGGCGGCCACGGTCTCCAGGTCGATCAGGGTCGCCTCGATCTGACCCTCGATCTCGGTCCGCCGGTTCTTCAACGAGTGCATGGTCATGTATCGCTGACGAAGCGATCGGATCAGTGGGGTGTCCGGAGCGGTCGGGTCGGGCCGGGTTCGGAGGACCGACTTCAGCTCGCCGGTGACCCGGTCCGGGTCGAGGGTGGCGATGGCCTCGACCAGGCCGTCATGATCGCTCGTCGCTTCGGCCAGCGCCAACTCGGCCCGCGCCACCCGATCGGTGGTGGTCGGGTCGTCCCGATAACTGGCGATGAGGTCTCGGGCCGCCCGGTACCGGTGACGCCATGGCTCATCGCCTGGACGTCCGGTGGCGGTCATCGGTGCCGGTGGCCGGCGGCGTCTTCGGCCTCGGTGAGCTCGTCGACCTCGAGCTCGATGCCGGTGTCTGAACGATGGACAGCCCGGAACAGCAGGTGGACCCCGACGGGCAAGGTCAGGGCCATGGCCACCGCAGCGATCACCAGGTAGACCGCGTTGGAGAAGCCGAGGATGATCCCGGCCCCGATGGCCGCAACCAGGAACGACACGGGACTGGCCTTGCCGGCGGCATGGAACCGGGCGTAGGGGGTCTGTAGCTTCAGCAATCCGAACCCGGCCAGGAGGGCAACCAGCCCGCCGGCAACCATGAACAGCTCGGCCACGATCGTCATGCGGCACCTCCGTGCTGTGGCTTCTGGTGCTCGATGAACCGGGCGGCGGCCATGGTCGCGGTGAACCCGATGATCGCCAACACCACCAGCATGATCAGGTTGGTTCCGTTCTCGCGACGGGCGGCATCGACGGCGATCCCGCCCATCAGCGAGACCAGCACCGTGTCGAGAGCGATGATCCGGTCGGCGAGCGATGGGCCGATCAGGAGCCGGACGGTCGCCAGCAGGCCGGCAGCGGCGAACAGGGCGATGGCGAAGTTGGCGATCACGGTGCGACCTCCGTTCGATTGGCCGGCGGGAGGGCCTCGAAGGCCAGGCGGACCAGATTCCGGGCGTGCTCCTCGGTCTTGGCTCGATCCTCGACGTAGAGCAGGTGCAGGTACAGGGTGCCGGTCTGGGGATCGACGTCGACCACGGCGGTCCCCGGCGTGATGGTGATGGCGATGGTGAGCAGTAGCTGGTGCCGCCGTCCGCCCTTCGGGACCTCGACGGCGATGATCCCCTCGTTGGTGTAGTCGGTCGGGGTCAGGACCTCACGGGTCACCGCAGCCGTTGACCGGACCAGGTCCATGAAGACGGTCCAGCCGAGCTTGGCCAGCGCCCCCGGTCGGACCCCGCCCAGGCCCGGCGTGCCGACCCCGGTGGCGACGATGGCGGTGGCCACGATCACGCCGGACGCCACGTTGGCCACCGAGACCACGCGCCACAGCCCGACCCAGGTCACAGTCAGCGCCAGGATCATCATCAACCGCCGGATCGTCGGGGTCATGAGCCGACCCCCTCGGCCGCCGTCTGATCGAGGTCCAGGACCGGACCGATGTAGGCCGCCGGGTCCCGCAGGTCGTCCGCGGCCTCGGTGCTGAGGTCGAACAGGGTGCCGGCGAACAGCGAGATGATCAGCGACCCGACGATGGCCAGGGCGGTCGCCCCCTCCATGGTCCGGCGGGCCGCCGGTGCGGTCGGGATCGGGCTGGAGCCGTCGACGTCCCGACCCCAGAACACACCGAGCCAGATCTTGGTCATCGACAGCAGGGTGAGGGCCCCGGCCACCAGCGCGGCGATCACGATCGGGGTCTCGGCCGCCTCGATCCCGGCCCGGATGACCGACAGCTTGGCCACGAAGCCGGAGAACGGCGGCAGGCCGGCCAGGCTGAGGGCGGGGATGGCGAACAGCAGAGCGACCAGCGGCCGCCGACGGGCCAGGCCTCCCGAGCGGTCGAGGGAGCTGGTGCCCTCCTCGTTCTCGATCAACCCGCCGACCAGGAACAGCACGGTCTTGACCGGCATGTGGTGGACGACGAACAGGATCGACCCGGCGATGCCAGCGGCCGAGAACAGTGCCAACCCCATGAGCATGTAGCCGATCTGGCTGATCACGTGGAACGACAGGATCCGCTTGACATCGCTCTGGGCCAGCGCACCGAGGGCCCCGATGATCATGGTGATCCCGGCAGCGATGAGCATGATCGGACCGAGTTCGTCCATCCCCATCAGGGTGTGGAACCGGATCATCGAGTAGATCCCGATCTTGGTCAGGAGACCGGCGAACACGGCCGTGATCGTCGTCGGGGCGGTGGGGTAGGAGTCCGGGAGCCAGGAGAACAGCGGGAACACCGCGGCCTTGGTCCCGAACACCACGAAGAACCACGCCC
Source organism: Actinomycetota bacterium (assembly GCA_039029715.1). GTDB lineage: Bacteria > Actinomycetota > Acidimicrobiia > Acidimicrobiales > SZUA-35 > JAHELU01. The sequence goes on from JBCCFN010000069.1 coordinate 4,389, forward strand.
CGATGCCGATCCGGACGCCGTCGTCCAGTTGCGGGATCCGCTCGGCCAGCAGGGCCATGTTGATCGTGCCGGCGGCGGCGTAGACGAAGGCCAGGCCGAGGAGGAACAGGGTGGACGCCAGCAGGTTCATGACCACGTAGGTCATGCCGGACCGGACCTGGCCACGCCGGCCCTGGTGGGTCAGCAACACGTAGCTCGAGACCAGGATCAGCTCGAATGAGACGAAGAGGGTGAACAGGTCCCCGGTCAGCATCGCCATCGACACGCCGGCGGTCAGGACGCCGAGCAGCGGTCCAGACAGGGCCGGGTTTGCGGCCCAGGCCGTTCGGCGCTGGCCGAGCGCGAAGAGCTGGACAATGACGATGATGACCAGCGCCACCGGGAGGACCAGCGCTGCGAACAGATCGGCGACCAGGACGATGCCGAGCTCTGGCGACCAACCACCGACCCGGATCACCTGGGTGCCGTCGGCCTGGACCGACCAGAGGATGCCGAGCGATGCGGCGGCCGCCGCCACCAGCCCGGTGAGGGTGGCGGCGTCGCGGATGATCGGGTTGCCGTTGCGAAGCACGATCCCGAGGCCGGCGGCCAGCAGCGGGACGATGATGGTGATGGTGACCAGTGCGCTCACTCGGTCACCTCCTCGAGCCCATCGGCCGCGTCCTCGGCCGCGATCCGCCGATCCTCCAGGTCGTCCTCGACCTGGTCGTCACCGGACAATGCCTGTTGCCGGCGAGCGAGCGCGAGGAGGAACAGGGTCAGCCCGAACGAGATGACGATGGCGGTCAGGGCCAGGGCCTGGGGGATCGGGTTTGCGATCTCGTCGGGCGAGGACTGGTCGGCGATCGGGGCCTCTCCCGGCGGGCCGCCGGCGGTCAGCAGCGACAGCACGGCGGCATGGCCGAGCAGGGAGAACCCGAACACGATCCGGCTGAGCGAACGGGCGGTGATCAGGTACAGGCCGACGGCGGTCAGGCCGCCAACCGTGACGAGGAGGGCGATGCTCATCCGGCGTCCACCTCCGCAACCGGGTCCGACCCGGTCTCCCGGTCGCCGTCGCCGTCGCCGTCTGGATGGTGGGACGGCGGTGCCGCCAGGTCTGCGGCTCCGAGCCCGTCGAGCACCGCCATGACCAGCCCGATCACGATGGCGGTCACCCCGAGGTCGAAGAACAGGGCCGTCCCCGACTTGACCTTGCCGAGCACCGGGACCTCGACCGTCCAGACTTGCTGATCGAGCATCAGGTCACCCCACAGCAGCGGCGCCGCGGCGACCAGCCCGGCGACGATCACGCCGCCGGCGATCAGCGGGAGCGCCAGGTCGGTCCGCTGCAGACCAGCCACGGTCCGCAGGGCCACGACCGCACCGAACACCAGGCCTGCGGCGAACCCGCCACCGGGATTGTTGTGGCCGGCGAACAGCAGATAGACCCCGACCATGATGGCAAGCGGGCTGGCGGCCCGGACGCCGAGTTCGACGACGGGGGAGTGCTCCCGGATCATGCCGGCGCCTCCTCGGTCTCCGGTCGACCGGCCCGGGCCAGAGCCAGGATGCCGACGGCCGCGGTGGCCAGCACGACCACCTCGCCCAGGGTGTCGAGCGCTCGCAGGTCGGTGAGGACGACGTTGACGATGTTGTTGCCGCCGCCTTCGTCGACCGACGAGGCGGCGATGTCGGCCACCGGGGCCTCGCCGACCGGGCCGGCGCCGGCGGCGGCCAGGGCCAGCATGACGGCGATGCCTCCGGTCATGGCGATCGTGATCCGGACCGCCCGCCAGGTGTTCGGACTACGGGGGAACCGCCGGTCAAGGTGGCCGAGCCCGATCACGAACCCGACGACCACCACGGTCTCGACCAGCAGCTGGGTCAGGACGAGATCCGGAGCGCCGTGGACCACGAACATGCCGGAGACACCGAGGCCGACCGCACCCAGGGTGAGCGCCGCCCCCAGTCGGGATCGGACGAACATCCCGGCGGCCGCCGCCCCGACGATTGCCACCGCAAGCAACGCCTGGACCGGGTCGTCGGCCAGGATCAGATGGTCGGTGCCGAGGCCGAACAGGAACGGGATGGCGGCGATGGTCGCAGTCGCACCCATCGTGGCCAGATAGACCGGCAGTGAGCCGTGCTGGACGATGGCGGTCAGGTTGCGGGCCAGCTTGAGCACGCCGTCCAGGCCGTCGTCGGCCAGGGTCGCCCCGGTCGGCTTGGGGGCCGGCTTGGTCCGCCTGGCCATCATGGCGCCGAGCAGCGCGCCGACGCCGACCACGGCGGCCGACACGGCGAGTCCGGTGGTCAGGCCGGGCCAGCGGAACAGGAGGTAGACGTTCGACTTCTCGTTGAGTTCGGTTGCGGCGGAGACGATCAGGTCGTTGACCGGACCGATGGCGGCGTAGCCGACGACGCCGGCCGACCCCAGGAAGACGGCCGGGCCGGTCATGGCCCATCGGCGAGGGGCGACCGTGGTGTCCGGGCCGGGCCCGAAGACGGTGACCAGGAACCGGGTGGTGTAGGCCACGGTCAGGATCGACCCGCCGATCACCCCGAACCCGGCGATGCCGGCTTCCGGCCCCTCGAGGCCGAGCACCGCCTCGATCGCCGCCTCCTTGGCTGCGAATCCGAGCAGCGGCGGGACGCCGGCCATCGACAGTCCGCCGGCCAGGGCGACGGCGAAGGTGATCGGCATCTTGCGAGCCAGGCCGCCGAGTTCGCCGATGTCCCGGGTCCCGGTCCGGATGTCGATCTCGCCGACCGTGAGGAACAGGGCCGCCTTGAACAGAGCGTGGGCGAACAGGATGGACGTGGCGGCGAAGGTCGCCTTACCTGACCCGACTGAGAGCAGGGTGATCAGGAGGCCCAACTGGGACACGGTGCCCCAGGCCAGGATCAGCTTGGCGTCGCGATGGCGAAGGGCGCCGACCGCGCCCCACAGCATTGAGATGATGCCGAACCCGAGTCCGACCACCTTCCAGGCATCGACCTCGGCGAAGGTCGAGCCGAGGACGGCGACCAGCAGGACGCCGGCCTTGACCATGGTTGCGGAGTGCAGGTACGCACTGACCGGGGTCGGCGCCGCCATCGCCCCCGGGAGCCAGACGTGGAACGGGACCTGGGCCGACTTGGTCGCGGCCCCGATCAGGATCAGGATGGCGGCAAGCGTCGCCCCGCCGCCCTGGACCGGTGTCAGTTCGGACAGGACGACCGTCCCGGCCTCGTCGGCCAGGATCAGCAGGCCGGCCAGCAGCACCAGGCCGCCGGCACCGGTGATCATCAGTGCTCGCCTGGCCGCCGCGAGGACCGATTCGTCGTCGTTCTTGTGGCCGACCAGGAGGAACGAGGTGATCGATGTCAGCTCCCAGAAGATGAACAGCGTCCAGACCGAGTCGGCGAGGACCAGCCCGAGCATCGAGGCCGAGAAGGCGAGGAGCGAGGCCGGGAACCGGGTCCCGCCCTTGGCGCCCGGTGAGAAGTAGCCGATGGCATAGACGAAGACGAGCGCGCCGATCCCCGAGACCAGCAGCGTCATCATCAGTGCCACCGCGTCCGTGCGGAATCGCAGCGCCAGATCCAGTCCGTCGACCCAGACCAGTTCGGCCGTGGTCGGAGTTCGATCGTCGATCAGGAGGACGGCGGCCCAGACCGCAGTGATGGCCGGGACGACGGCCGCGGCCGCCAGGCCGGAACGCATCGACTGTTTGCCGGCGATGACGGTTGCGGGGAGCGCGGCCAGGTGGGCCACCAGGAGCAACCAGATCACGGGCGACACGCTACAGGGTAATTGTAGAGCCGACAACTGGATTGCCATATTTGAAAGTATGTATTAAGCTGCTCGTATCGCGTCATTCATCCCTGGGCTGCTCGTCCTGCTCGTCTCCGGCCATCTGGTCGTCACGGCCGCGTCCAGGATCGGGTTGCGGTTCGGGTTGACCCCGACGGTGGTCGGCCTGACCGTGGTGGCGGCGGGCACAAGCGCGCCGGAGTTGGCCGTGGTGTTCCAGGCCATCGCCGCCGACGACACCGAGTTGGCGGTCGGGTCGATCATCGGCTCCAACATCGCCAACGTGCTGCTCGTTCTCGGCGTTGTTGCCGGCCTGGGGGCGATCACCGTGACCTCCCGGGTCGTGCGGGCAGACATCCCGGTGATGATCGCTGCGTCGGTGGCGTTCCTGGTGCTGGCCGCCGACGGTCGACTCGGTCGCCTGGACGGCGCCCTGTTGCTCTCCGGCCTGGCGGTCTTCGTCGGCCGGACCCTGTACAGCGGATCCCGGGCTCGCGCCCGCGCCGACCAGGACCGAGACCAGCGGCAGATCGTGGTCGGGGGCGGGTTTGGGTCGATCGGACGGGCGAAGAAGAGGAATGACGGTGAGCGTACTGGCCCGTTGGCGGTCCTGGTGCGGTCGATGGACCGGTTACCGGTCGCCATCGCCGCCCTCGGGGTCGGGGTGGCCGGTCTGGCCCTGGCGGCCCGGTTGGTGGTGACCGGCGCCGAGGCGATCGCCGTCGGTCTCGGGGTGCCGGAGTTGATCGTCGGGCTGACCGTGGTCGCCATCGGGACCTCGGCGCCGGAGATCGTGACCACCGTCATCGCCGCCATGCGGGGCCGGCGGGATCTGGCGGTCGGCAACGCGGTCGGGTCGAACATCTTCAACATCCTGTTGGTCCTCGGCGGCCCGACCGTGCTGACCGGTGGGATCTCGATCGGCGACGACGCACTGCGGCTCGACCTCCCGATCCTGGTCGCCGCTGCGGTGGCCTGTCTCCCGATGGTGTTCTGGGATCACCGGCTCGACCGGTGGGAGGGGCTGGTGTTCGTCGGCTACTACCTGGCCTACCTGGCGTTCCTGGTGCTCGATGCCACCGGGAGCCGGATCCGGGACCCGTTCGCCGTCGTGATCATCGGGTTCGTGGTCCCGTTGACCGTGCTGACCGGCGTGGTCGCGGTCCGCAGGCATCGAGCTGTCCACGGCAACCGGCGCTACGTCAACCCCGATGATCTCCCACTCCAGCGGCGTCAGCCAACGGTTGTTTCTCAATGAGCTTGTATTAATACCGATATTGCGTAGTATGTTTTGCATGGTCGGTTCGTTCCGGCTCTCCACCCGGGGAAGGACAAGCCCATGATCTCCATCGCCGCACTGCTGATCGCCACCGTCGAGCGGGCATCGGTCGCCGCGCCGGGAGGTCGGGGCCGATGAGCCTTGACGAAGGGCGCCCGGACGGCGGCAACTGGACGTTCCTGACCAACCACGGCCACGTGCTGCTCGCCCTGTACCGGGACGGCGACCTGCGGCAGCGGGACATCGCCCGCCTGGTCGGGATCACCGAGGGCGCCGTCCATCGGATCCTCCATGACCTGAACGATTGCGGCTACATCGACGTCGAGCGGGTTGGGCGTCGAAACCACTATCGGGTGAACCCGTCCGGGAGCCTTCGCCATCCGATCGAGGCCGGCCATTGCATCGGCGACCTGCTCGAGCGTCTGGCTCCCGCCGCCGACTCGGTCCCGACCGCCTCGTAGGGTTCGCACTCTGCGGTTCTGGAGAAGCGGTACTCGAAGACCCCCGAAGCGATACGTATACTCTCGTGCGTGTCTTTGACGGTGCCAGAACCACAGCTCCCGCCGTGGACGTTCCTGACCAACCACGCCCATGTGTTGATCGCCATCAGCCGGGATCCCGAACTGCGTCAGCGTGACATCGCCTACGTGGTCGGAATCACGGTCGGTGCGGTCCAGCGGATCATCCACGAGCTGGAGGACGGCGGCTACCTGAAGACGGAGAAGATCGGTCGCCGCAACCGCTACCAGGTCGACCTGAGCCGCCACCTCCGCCACCCGCTCGAGGATCAGCACACGGTCAAGGACCTCGTCGAGTCGCTGGATCAGTGATGCCGGCACCAGCCCCGGCGGTCGGCGACGCTACCGGCTAGGTTCTGGTGGTGGCCGACGGCGACCATCCGATCACGGTCTTCCTGCTCGACGATCACGAGATCGTCAGACGTGGCGTGGCCGAGCTGGTCAACGGGCAACCGGACATGGAGGTCGTCGGGGAGGCGGGCACCGCACCGGAGGCCATCGCCGCCATCACCGCCGCTCGGCCGCAGGTCGCCCTGCTCGATGTCCGCCTCCAGGACGGCTCCGGCCTCGACGTCTGTCGGCAGATCCGGGACGCCTGCCCAGAGGTGGCCTGCGTGATCCTCACCGCCTTCGCCGACGACGCCGCCATGTTGGCCGCGGCAGACGCCGGGGCCGCGGGGTTCCTGCTGAAACAGATCCGCGGTACCGAGATCACCGATGGGATCCGGCGGGTCGCCGGGGGCGCCAAGCTGCTCGACGACGCAACCGTCCGACTGGGCCGCCGCCGGCTCGAGGGGACGGACGAGGGTCGGATCGCCGCGCTGACCGGCCAGGAGCGGCAGGTCTTCGACCTGATGGCTGAGGGCCTCACCAACCGACAGATCGCAGACGAGCTGTACCTGGCGGAGAAGACGATCAAGAACTACGTCACCAACGTCCTGGCGAAGCTCGGGTTGTCCCGCCGGGCCGAGGTTGCGGCTCTGGCGGCAACGCTGGCCGAGCGTCAGCGGGGCCGGTTCGGCGGGCAGTGAGCTTGCCATGACCGCCCCTGGTGAGCCGACACCCTGGTCGGCCGACGATCCGATCGGGACCATGACCGCCCGGGGGCTGTGGATGGCTTCCGCGGATGGGCTGGTGCTCGTCGATGCCGCCGGCTCGATCCGGGCGGTCAATCCGGCCTTCGTGTCGCTGTTCGGCCGCCCGGAGGCCGAGCTGGTCGGGCTCCAGATCGAATCGATGATCCCGGCCGACACCCGGGCCGATCACGCCCGGTTGCGGATGGGGTACGAGCGGGACCCGGTGGCCCGGCCGATGGCGGCCAGTCGCCACCTCGAGGGGCTGCGGGCCGACGGCTCGACGTTCCCGGTGGCGATCAGCCTGGCCCGGTTGGACACCGGCGAGGGGCCGATGTCGTTCGCCGCGGTCCGCGACCTGACCGACCGGGTCCGGGCCGAGGCGGTGGTGGCCAGGGCCAACCGCCGTCGGGCCCTTGCCGAGGATCACGACCGAATCGCAAGCGAGCTCCACGACACCGTGATCCAGCGGCTGTTCGTGCTCGGTCTCGGGCTCCAGGGGCTGCCGGATCAGATCGCGGACCCGGACGTGGCCGGCCGGGTCGGCGAGGCGGTCGACACACTTGACGACATCATCCGTGACATCCGGACCACGATCTACGGGCTGCGTGATCGTTCGGACCCGGCATCCGGCCTCCGGCAGCGGGTGGCCCAGGTGGTCGGTGAGATGGAGGCCAGCCTTGGTTTCGCACCCGATCTGGCCTTCGCCGGACCGGTCGAGGAGATGACGGACGCCGCGGTCATCGAGCACCTGCTGCCCGTGGTCCGGGAGGCGCTCAGCAACGTGGCCCGTCACGCCGGGGCGTCACGGGCCACCGTCACCGTGCGGTTGGCGGGCGACCAGCTCTCCCTGGAGGTCCTCGACGACGGGGTCGGGATCCCGGACAACGTCAACCGATCCGGTCTCGGCAATCTGGCGGACCGGGCGTTGGCGCTCGGTGGCTCCTTCGAGGTGGCACCGAACCAGCCGGCCGGCACGGCCCTGCGTTGGACCGTGCCCCGGCCGGCCCCGGCTGAACGGGAGCAAGCCGGGAGCTCTTAGTCGTACCCATGGCCTAGTGGCCGCCGGTCTCGGCCTCGTAGCGCTCGTGGTCGATGGCCCAGAGGATGCCACCACCGAGGAACCCGAAGCCGCCGCCTAGCAAAATGGCCAGTTAGGCGGCGAGGCCGACGGCGCCGATCGACTCGCCGTTGTACACGTTGAGTCCAATCGAGGCCAGGAGGAACACCCCCAGCATCGCCGCCGGCATGACTCGGGCCTGGGCGGCCCCGAACCCGATGGGCGGGGCCGGGGTCACGGCACCTTCGGACCTGGCGGCCGGCGCCTCCTCGAGGATCGGTCGGCCGACGCCCTGCTCGGCGCCTGCGCTCTCGGTGCTGTTGTCGTTCGGAGCGATCAGTGTGCTGGTCATGTCCTGATCGTCCGCGCCGAGGACCGATCCGGCCAGGGACCAAGGTCCCTACCGGCTTCTGGACGTATCGATCACCGTGGACCCATGAGAAGTACCACGACCCACCGGCCGGCGCCGCCGATCGACGACGTGCCGGACAGCCCGGTCTTCGTCCACGACTTCGTCCCCCTGCCGCTCGATCCGATCACGGCCGCCGGTCGATTCCGGGACGTACTCACCCCCGAGATCGTGATCCTGCTCGTCGCCGAGGCCTGGAACGCCGAGGCCAGCACCGCCGGCGCCGCCGGCCTGTCTGCCCGGGCCTGCCACCCCGACCGCCTCCGGGCCGAGATCGGCCAGCCCCGTCGCCGGCCGGGAGCCATCGTCCTGCCGTTGACCTGGTGGTCGGCCGAGGGGACCTGGGTCGCACCACTCGATGCCGACATCGAACTGGCGGCGTTCGGGCCGAATCGAGCCCACCTCCACCTGCTCGGCCGCTCGACCCTGGCCCCCGGCATCGACGCCCGAACCGAGGCCGCCAGCCTCTATCACCGCCTCGCGGTGGCCGTCGTCCGCCATGTGCTCAACCGTCTGGCCGAACTGCTGACCGCCGCCGGGCCGATGCCGACGATCGGCGGCTGCCGGCTGGACATTCGCCCCTGAATCGGTCCCCGCCGGCCCGACCTTGGCCCTCCTCACCATTGTGGCCCGGTCTGCCCCTAGAATGCGGGCCGTCGAACGACGCCCCGGCCGGGGGTCCCAAGGGGAGGAAATACGGTGGGTTGGCTTACAGAGTGGCTGTCTGATCCGGCGGCGTGGAGTGCGCTGGCGGCGCTGGTGACCTTGGAGATCGTCCTCGGCGTCGACAACGTCGTGTTCATCTCCATCCTGGCCTCCAAGCTCCCGGAGCACGAGCAGGACCGGGCCCGTCAGACCGGCATCGTCGCCGCCGGCCTGATGCGGGTGGTGTTGCTGATGTTCGTCGGCTGGATCATCGGGTTGGACAGTGAGCTGTTCACGCTCTTCGACCGCAGCTTCTCCGGCAAGGACCTCATATTGCTGGCCGGTGGGATCTTCCTGATCTACAAGGCGACCAAGGAGATCCATCACAAGCTGGAGGGCGAGGTCGAGCTGACCGGTACGAAGGAGGCGGTCACCTTCGCCTCGGTCATCGGGCAGGTCATGCTGCTCGACCTGGTGTTCTCGGTCGACTCGGTGATCACTGCGGTCGGCATGACCGAGTACATCGCCGTGATGGTCATCGCCGTGCTGACCTCGATCGCCGTGATGCTCGGGGCGTCGAAGGCGATCTACGCCTTCGTCAACCAGCATCCGTCGGTCAAGATGCTGGCCCTGGCGTTCCTGCTGCTGATCGGTATGACCCTGATCGCCGAGGGCATGGGGCAGAAGATTCCGAAGGGCTACGTCTACGCCGCCATGGCGTTCTCGGTGTTCGTCGAGGTCCTGAACCTGGCCGCTCGCCGGCGGAAGGACTCACCGGCCGAGCCGGTCGAGCTCCACCAGCGGGTGACCAAGGAAGAGGCCGCCTCGGTCTGAGCGGTCGGCGCGCCTCGGCCGGTGAGATCACGACCGGCCGGGCCGCCGGTCAGAACCGGTTTGCGAACCGGAGCTGCTCGGCCTGGATGGCGGTGAAGACCTCGGACACGTCGTCCGAGTAGGCCGTCCACGGATACAGGGTCGGCCGGTTGTCGATCCTGGCGAAGGTCTCGATCGCCAGCCTCGCCGTCGACTCGCCCTCCGGGGTGATGGCCAGGGCGTAGGCGTTGAGCACCCCGAGCGCCTCGGTGGGGGCCGGGTTCGGCGTGGCCTGGAGGAACCGCAGCAGTCCGTTTGCCAACTCGGCCACGACGTCCGGCTGCATCAGATAGGTGGCGAGATCGGTGAGGCCGTGCTCGAGGACGCCCCGCTCGATGTGGGCGATCGGCAACGCCTCCCGGGCCGGGGAGGCGTCGTCGGACTCCTCTTCGATCCAGCGGGCGAAGTCGAAGGTCGCGGTGTTGGACCCGCCCCACTTCTTGGTCAGGCTCATCAGGTACTGGCGGGTGGCGTCTGGGCGGAAGGGCCCGCGGCTGTGGGCGTTCTCGAACCGCTCCCGCAACTCCTCGAGGTGGACCTGGAGACCACGGCCGGACACCAGGAGCTGGACCCACGGGTCCGCCAGCGCCGGCCGATCGGTGACGACCTCGTAGAGGATCTCCTCCGCCGCGTTCAGCCGGTTGATGAACCGCTGGTGCTCATGGCGGGGAATGGTGCCATCGGTCGATGCTGCGGCGATGGCGGCCCGTTCCCGGAAGGCGTCCCTGATCTGGACCGAGGCGTAGTAGGTCCGGGACCGCGGGGTCTGTTTGAAGTCGACCCAGCGCTCGAAGGTGACGGTCTCGAGGTCGACCAGATCGCTGAGGATGATGTCGCCGAACATCCACGCCAGGTGGGACTCCTCGAGGAAACGTTCGAGGCGGCGCCAGTCCCCGTCGACCAGGAACCGGTAGGCGTTCCGGAGCTCGGCGTCGTAGAGGAACGGATCGAGGCGATCCGCCCGACGCTCGTCGAGCGCCGTCTTCTCCGCATTGTCGCCTGACAGGCGCTGCAAAAGTCCCATGATGAGGTGAAATCCGGTCCGAGGGCGGCGACCAGAGACGCACGATCGGCCTGGTCAAGTCTACCGCTTGACAGATCCGCCGTCGGGTCGGGTTACAGCAGGTCAGGGACCCGTATCAGCAGATCGGTTGTGAAGTCGATCATCCGCTGCAGCATCCAGCTGCCGGTGAGGGCGATCACCAGCCCGACGGCGGCGAACTTCGGGACGAAGGCCATCGTCGGCTCCTGGATCTGGGTCACCGACTGCAGCAGGCCCATGAACACCCCGACCGCCAGGGCGGTCAGCAGCACCGGGGCCGAGACCTGGGATGCGGTCCACAGGGCTCGGGTCACGATCTCGAGGATGGTTGCGTCGTCCATGGGAGACTCCGGATCTGGGTCAGAGGTAGGTGGCGAGGAGCGTCTCGACCACCAGGGACCAGCCGCCGACCATGATGAACAGCAGCAGTTTGAACGGCAGGGAGATGAACGCCGGCGGCAGCATCATCATGCCGAGCGCCATCAGGGCCGCAGCCACGACGATGTCGATGATGAGGAACGGGATGAAGATGACGAAGCCGATGATGAACGCCGTCTTCAGCTCGGTGAGCATGAACGCCGGGATCAACACCGTCATGCCGATCTCGTCGGTGACGATCGGCGTCTCCTGACCGGCGGCGTCCAGCATGACCTCCAACTCGGCCGGGTCGGTGTGGGCAAGCATGAACTCCCGTATCGGGGCGGTCCCGGCCTCGACCGCCTCCTCCTGGGTCAGGTCGCCGGCCAGGTATGGCTGGAGCGCCACCTCGTTCAGCTCGTCGATCGTCGGGGCCATGATGAACAGGCTGAGGAACAGGGCCAGGCCGACCAGCACCTGGTTCGGTGGGACCCCCTGGAGTCCGAGGGCGTTGCGGGTCAGGGAGAAGACGATGATGATCCGGGTGAAGCTCGACAGCATCAGGACGATCGACGGGGCGAGGGACAGCACCGCGAGCCCGAGGATCAGGATGATCGACTGGGAGGCCGAGTTCTCGCCGGTTCCCCCGACGTCGATGGTGATGATGCCGTCGTCTTCCAGGTTCGACGGGTTCGGCTCGTCCTGGCCCGGGCCCGGGATCGGTATCGGCGGAATCGTCGGTGGAGGGACGTCCGGGCTCAGCGCGCCGGCCGGCGCGGCGAACCCGGTTCGGATCGCAACGCTGCGCACCAGGCCTGCGGTGAGCAGGAGGGTGCGAAGCCGGCGGGATCGGGTGGCGGGGGAGGTTCCGGTCCTGGTCATTGGCGGGTCCGGTCGGTGGATCAACCCATCCGGTCAGTGGTGGGGTTGGGACGGGTCGACGATCGCCGTGATCCGCACCGCGTACTCATCATCGATCAACACCACCTCACCCTGCGCCAACAACGTGTCATTCACCCGCACATCAACCGGCGCCCCCGCAGCCCGATCCAACTCCACAACCGAACCAACATCGAACTCCATCACCTCCGCCAACGTCACCCGCGTCCGCCCCAACTCCACAGACACGTCCAACGACACATTGATCAACTTCTCCAACCCACCACCAGACGCCACCCCCAACACCTGACCAACCCCCGCCGCCCCAGCCGGCACAGGAGTCTGAGCGCCTTCGGCTGCCGGCGCTGCGGCCGCTCGACGGTCGGCGGCGACCACGGTGACGATGTGGGCCTGACCGGCATTGGTCCAGACCTGGACCGCCACCGGCATGGGGAACCGGGCGGCGATGTCGGCACCACCGGCGACCGGGCTCCCGGCGGCCACGGTGCCACCGACCTCGGCGGCCACGGTCTCGGCAAGCGAGGCCAGTGCACCCTCGTCTCCGCCGTCCGGGCCGTCGAACACGGCGACCATGCCGATCACTGTGCCGTCGGTGGTGGCGATCTCGGCGGTCAGGAACGGACCGGTCAGGCCGTCCAGGCCGGCCGCGTCTGCGATCGAGGGGTCGACGGTGAGACCCTGCTCGGTGGTGAGGGCGGCGACCGCAGCATCAGTCATTGCCGTCCCCCCGTCCCAGGGCCGCACCCGGTGATTCGATCACGCCGGTCAGTTCGGCGACCAGACGCTGACCCTCCTGGGCGGCCCGGATCTGGAACAGCCGCTCGCCGCCGACCCGGGCCACCAGGGGCCGGGTGATCGACTGGCGGGTCCGGAGCACATCGCCGACCTGGAGGCCGACCAGCTGCCGGGCCGGGACCTGCAGCGGCTCGAACCCGGCGATCAGCTCGACGGTGACCGGTTGCACCGCCCGGACGATCTGCACGTTCGGCTCGTCCCGCTTCGCCGCGATCTGCCCGGCGATCCGGCGGTCCATCTCCTCGCTGTAGCGCTGGAGCATGGTGGCGGTGAGCCCGACCGTGACCGTCCCCTCGATCCCGGACACGGTGACGGTCAGGGGGACCATGATCACCGGATCCGGCTGATGATGGGGCAGGGCCGAGGCAGTTGCGAAGTGGGCCCCGAGCTCGGCTGGCTCGAGCTCGAACAACTCGATCGAGATGGCGAGCAGCGGTTGGAGCAGCAGATCGATGACCCCGGTCTCCAACCGCGAGAGCGGACGGGTGTCCGGGGCCGGCTGGGCCAGACCACCGCAGAGGACGGCGACCATGCCGAGAGCCAGCTGCTGATCGATCGTGATCAGCCCGTAGGTGGTCTGGTAGAGCGACTTCACGACCACCAGATCGGTGTTCGGGGTCACCATGTCGACCAGGGTGGTCTGCTCCGGCGCGCCGGGGACCACCTTGGGGTCGCTCAGCCACCGGGACAGCTCGTCCTGGAACACCTCGGCCAGCTTCTCGCCGGTCCGGCTGACCATCTGGGCCCGGTCGTTGGTGAGCAGCCGGGCCTGCTGGAACGGGTTGTTGTCTGCAACCGGAGTCGAGTCAGCCACGGTCTCCAAATCGGCCGAACCGGGGCCGAAATGAGTGTCGAACGATCAGCCGCCGCCCAGGCCGATCGGGTCGCCGATCGGGTCGATCGTCTCGGTCGCCCCGCCGTCGCCACCGGTCCCGTCGCCGCCATCGGCGTCCGGATCGATCACCACGATGTCGTCCTGGCCGATCACGTCCGGTGCGTCCCCGTCACCGGTGTTGTCGACCACGGTCCCACCACGATCGAGCAACTCGGAGCCATCGCCCTCCGGCAGGCGAATGACGACCTCGACCCGCCGATTCTCCTGGCGACCCAGGGGGGTGTTGTTGTTGCCCTCCGGCCTCGTGTCGGCAAGACCAACGGCAGCGAGGCGACCCGGAGTGACTTCCGCATTGTCGATCATCCACCGGACGACACCGGCGGCGCGCGCCCCGGACAGCTCCCAGTTGGTTGGGAAGGCACTGCCGTTTGTCGGCTGGTTGTCGGTATGCCCTTCGACCTCGAGCTGATTGTCGAACTCGTTCAACACGCCGGCCACTATGGCCAGGACGATGAGACCATCATCGTCCAACTCTGCGCTTCCGCTTCCGAAGAGCACCCGCTCGGCGAACTTGATGAAAACGCCACGCTCGTCGACGCCGACCTCGACCAGGTCTGTGGCCCCTGCGCCGTCGATACCCAGCTGGATCGCCTCCCGGAGCGCCTCGGCCTCATCAGCGGTCACCGTGCCGTCGGCGACGATCTCGGCGAGCGTCTCAGCTCGATAGAGCTCCTGGGACTCCGATGGCGTGAGCGGGGTCAGGCCGACGTCCGGGGTGATGCCGGTGCCCTTCGACAGGATGCTGTCGGTGTTGTCTGTCAGCGGGTCCGGGATGCCGAGGGCGGCGACCACACCGACCTTGAAGTCGAAGAACTTGCCCTCGTCGATGAGGGCGAAGGCGAACATCATGATGAAGAACGCCAACAGCAGGGTCATGGCGTCTGCATACGACGCGAGCCATTCCTGTGATGGCCCTTCGTCCTCGGGGAGTTCCTTCTTCGCCATGGGGTTCCGCCTCCAGACCGACTAGCTGGCCAGGATCTCCTCGCGGTCGCCCGGCGGCAGGAACGAGACCAGCTTGCCGGCGACGGCCCGGGGGTTCGATCCGGCCTGGATCGAGAGGATCCCTTCCAGGATCAGTTCCTTTGAGGCCATCTCGTCTGCGGCCAGGGCCTTGAGTCGGGCGGCGATGGGCTGGAAGAAGTAGTTGGCGATGAAGGCGCCCCACAGGGTGGTCAAGAACGCAACCGCCATGGCCGGACCCAGGGTGGACGGGTCGTCCAGATTCCCGAGCATGTCGACCAGACCGATCACGGTGCCGACCATGCCCATGGCCGGACCCATACCGGCGGCGGTACTGAAGAAGCCAGCGCCCTCTTTGTGTCTGACCGCCATCCGTTCCAGGTCGAGCTCCAGCATCTCCCGCAGGTCACCGGGGTCGGTGCCGTCGACGGCCAGCTGGAGGCCGCGCTGGAAGAAGGTGTCCTCGATCTTCTCGATCTCGGACTCCAGGGCCAGGAGGCCCTCCTTCCTGGCGGTGTCTGCGAAGGCCACCAGCTGCTTGATCACCTCGGCCCGGTCGATGCCGCCACCGCCGGTGAGGCCCTTGACCAGGGCCTTCGGTGCGTTCAGCGCCTGGGGCATGGTCCCGGAGGCTGCGGTGGTGCCGATCGTGCCGCCGACGACGAGCAGAATCGAGCCCGGGTCGCCGAG
>JBCCFN010000070.1:0-19082 GCA_039029715.1 Actinomycetota bacterium
CTGGAAGGTCGGCGATACGGACGAAGGCATGAAGCAAGCCAAGCGGGCCGACCCGGAGCCGTGGTAGACCGATCGTCCGGTCTCGCCAAGAGCTGAAACGGCTCTGTCGCTCCCCGCCCGCGTCCTTGCCCCGAATAGGACGCCAAGGAGTACGCCATGAAGAGCAGCCACATCCTGTGCAAGGTCGACGATCTGTCGGCGGCCATCGACGCGTTCCGGGCCGCCGGGTTCGAGGTGGAGTGGGGAAACGACCCGGCCACCGCCATCAATGCGTTGATCTGGTTCGAGTCCGGGCCGTTCCTGGAGCTGATCGACGCCGAGGGGGCGAGGCCGCCGGTCGAGGTGCCCTGGATCGACCGCTTCGACCGGTGGCGGGACCAGGCCCCCGGGTGGTGCGACCTGGCCCTGGAGACCGACAGCGATGCGACCCCGGAGACCGAGGCGGCCCGGGCTGCCGGTCTCGAGATCGCCGGACCGTTCGCAAACCATCGGACCCCGCCCGGCGGGGTGACCGTGCACATCCGGACCTCGTTCCCCCACGACCAGCACCTCCCGTTCTTCATGGGCGCCTACCAACCGAATCCCCGGCCGAGCGCCGTCGACCATCCCAACGGGGCGGTGGCCGTGACCTCGATTTCGTTCGGGATCGACGATGGACGACGGACCGAGCTCGACCACCTGGTCGATGCGGACGACCCCTGGCTGGTGCCGACCTCGGACGGGCCGGGCGTCCGGTCGGTCACCATCCGAGGCCTCCGGGAACCGATCCCGGCCGATGCGGTGTCCGGGGCCGTCATCCTCCGGGCCGAGGACGGTTGAGTCCCGGCCGGGAGGGCTCACCGCGGCCGGAGCGACGTCTCGGACCAGACAAGCGAACCTTGGAGTGACATGACGGACAAGATGGATGTGGAGCTCGGAGCGGTCCAGGAGACCCTGCTGATCCCGTTGCTCGGACGGGCGGCCGAGACCCGGAAGGGCCGTGGGCTGATCGACGACCCGAAGGCGGTCGAGATCGTCGAGCGCCTCGACTACGACTTCGAGAAATGGGAGGGCGGCCCGAGCCTGATGGGGGCGGCGCTGCGGACCCGGATGTTCGACCGGTGGGTCGAGGACTTCCTCGGTCGCCACCCGACCGGCACCGTGGTCGAACTGGGCTGTGGGCTGAACACCCGGTTCGAGCGGCTGGACAACGGCCAGGCGACCTGGTTCGACCTCGACCTGCCGGACGTGATCGAGCTGCGCCGCCGGTTCTTCGTAGACGAACCCCGGCGGACCATGATCGCCGGGTCGGCCCTGGCCACCGACTGGATGGACCGGGTCGAGGCCACCGGTGGTCCGTGGCTGTTCATCTCCGAAGCGGTGTTGATCTACCTCGACGAGGCCGAGGTTCGTCAGGCCATGGCCCAGCTGTCCGCCCGGTTCGGGCCGATGGCCCTGGCGTTCGACACCGCCGACCAGTCGATGGTCGACGGGCAGGCCACGCACGACGCCATGAAGCACCTGTCCCAGGACTCATGGTTCACCTGGGCCTGCGCCGATCCAACCATCATCGAGTCCTGGGACCTCGGCCTCACCGTTGTCGAGTCCAAGACCTTCGCCGACGCCGACCCGTCGCTGATGGCCAACCTGCCGCTGCCGTACCGGCTGGTCGGCCGGTACGCCCCGTTTCTGATTCGCCGGAGCGTCTCCCACTACAAGCTGAACCTGGCCACCAGCGCCGACATGGTCCGGTAGCCGACCCGGCCGGTCAACCGGTCCCGGACCGGTCCGTGCCCCGAGGTGTCGAGGTGCCGCCCGGCTCGATCGCCGGGTCCTGGGGGTTGAAGTGCTCCAGCTCCCGGTTGGCGGTCTCCGGGAAGGCAACCAGGATCAGCACTGCGACCAGCAGTGGGGCGATCACCATGGCGGCGATGGCGAGCCCCAGGTCGTCCCATCGCACCGACAGCTGGCCGACGACCACCAGTCCGAGCGCGCTGCCGGCGACCGCAAGCACGTCGATCATGCCGCCGACCCGGCCCCGGGCCCGGGTCGGGAACAACTCGGTCTGGTATCCCCGGAGTGCCGGGATGGACGCCGCCCCGGCCGACACGCCGATGGCGGCGGTCACCCAGAGGAGGAGACCGTCGGTCTGGAACGAGATCGCCCCGAACACCGCGCTGACCGCCAGGGACCCGGCTCCGATCCAGCGCCGACCGTACCGGTCGGCGATCATCCCTCCGATCGGCACGGCGGCGGTTGCGGGGAGCGAGATCAGCAGCTGGAAGGTCGAGACGTCGCCGGCGGTGAACCCCAGGTCGTCGCGGAGGAACTCGTTGCGGAGCTGCGATGCCGGCGACAGGTAGATGGTCGAGGCGAAGGCCGCCCCGGCGATCAGGGCGAATCGGTACCAGTTGATCGGCGCCGGCGCATCGCTTGCGGTCGCCACCTCGTACCGCCTGGTCTCCGGCAGGTTCCTGGCGATCCACCACAGCAGCGGGAGGAACAGCAGTGGAACGACATAGGCCAGCCGCCACGCCCCTGCGAACAGGTCGGCGACCCGGAGGACCCACACCACCAGTGCCGCCCCGAAGCCGGTGGTCAGGGTCATGAAGCTGATGGCGAGCGCCCGGGCGGTGGCCGGTACCTCCTCGGTCGAGGCAAGCGTGATCAGGGTCAGCAGGCCCGTGGTCAAGCCCCGGGCCACGGTCTGGCTGGCCCCGAGGGCCACGATGTTCGGCGCCGCAGCCCCGATCGAGGTGAACAGGATGGCGGCCAGGGCGAACCGGATGGTCAGCGGCTTCCGCCCGATCCGATCGGCCCGACCGAGAAACAGGAACGACAGCAGCACCCCGATCCGGACCGCAGCAAGGGTGTTGGCCTGGACGTCGTCTTCGACCCCGAAGTCCGAAGACGCAAAGCTGATCGTCTGACCGATGAGGACCCCCATGTAGCCGGCCATGGTCCCGACTGTGCCCAGGTAGCAGATCTGGCGGGACGTGGCGGCGGAGACGACGTGCTTCGGCCACCACCAACGCCGCCGTGGCGTTCGGTCGGCGCCGGCCAGGGCCAGTCGCATCGGAACCCACAGGTAGGGCCACCAGATCGGCATGGCCAGCTTGTAGTCGGTGGTTTCGGTGACCTCGTAGCGGCGATCACCTCCTGGAGCGGTGGCCCGGACCTCCAGTCGGCGCTCGTAGTGGCGGAAAGGGCCTTCGGCCACGACCCAGCGATCCGGCCCGTCCGCCCGCTCGACAAGCAGATCGGTGCGGGGGGCGCGGAGGGCGTCGAGGCCGTCCCGATCGACCTCGACCGTCCGGGTCAGGCGAGCCATCGGCTCCGGGTGTCGGTCACCGCCGGGTCTGATCCGGCCGGGCCGGCGGCTGCTCGGCCTCCTCGCCGTTGGCCAGCTGGGCCGAGACCCGCTTGTTGGCGAGCCACAGCAACGAGCCGACGACGGCCAGCGGTCCGACGACCATCAGGATCTCGTCCCATCCGCCCTGGTGGGCCAGGAGGAAACTCCCGACGAGCGGGAATGTTTCGGCGCCGTCCGGCGATGTCATAGGTGATCAGCTTAGGAGGTCCGTCGGCCGGCGCACGGACCAGGACCGCCTGACTCATCCCCCCGTCCCCTCGACCGATACCCTGGATCTCATGCCGGAAACGTCCCCTGTCGCAGCAACCGAATCCGAGGATCTGGCACCGGCTGCCGACGCCGAGGCCACGTCGGCCGCGCCCGGTCTCTACGACGAGGTTGCCAAGGTGGTGAAGATCATTCGCCCCGCCATCCAGGCCGACCAGGGCGACATCTTCCTCAAGGGGGTCGACGAGGATTCCGGCATCGTGTCGGTCGAGCTGGTCGGCGCCTGCGTCAGCTGCCCGGCCTCCACCCAGACCCTCAAGCAGGGACTGGAGCGCATCCTGAAGCAACGGGTCGACGGCGTGACCGAGGTGGTCCACGTCGGCGAGGAGCTGGCCGGGGCCGAGGAAGGCACCGCCGTCTCGCTGTAGGCGCCGTGATGCGAGAACGGCGGGCCGTCGGCGCTGACCGCCGGACGACCCGCCATTGCGCGGTGTTTCTGGGCGCTGCTGCGCTGTGTTTCTGCGCGCTACTGCGCGGGTGTTTCTGGGCGCTACGACGCCTTGAGGTTGTCCCGGATCTCGGTGAGCAGGTCGACCTCGCTCGGGCCGGCCTCCTCTTCCTGGGCGTTGGTCGCCCGGTTGTAGGCCTTGACCATCAGGAACACGATGAACGCCAGGATGATGAAGCCGACCACGGTGGTGATCCAGGTGCCGATCTCGATCGTCGGCTCCTGCATGACGATCGTGCCGTCCTCGAGGGTCACCTCCTGCTCGCCGCCGAGGCCGATCCGGATACTGCTGAAGTCCGGCTGACCGAAGATCCGGGCCACGATCGGCATGATGATGTTGTCGACCAGGCCCTGCACCACCGGGGCGAAGGCCAGGGCCAGGATCAGCCCGACGGCGGCCTCGAACACATTGCCCTTGTTGATGAAGTCCTTGAATTCCTGGATCACGTCAGGTCCTCCCTACGAACGACGCATCGAATGGGTGACGCCCTATGACACGTGTCACCCGGTCACGCAGAGTACAGCCTCGGCGCGGTCGGTGGGGGATTGCCGGACCATGGGGTGGTTCGGAGCGTTCTCGGTGTCGCCCACTCCCCATGGGTGGCGCCGCCTCGACCGGCAGTGGTCAGCGGCGGTGGTAGACCGAGATGTGGGCGTCTGATGATGCGGTGAATGGGTGGCCGGTCCAGGAGCCGTGCCGCTCGATCAGCGTCAGGCCCGCATGCCCGGCCAGATCGTCCAGCTGGGGCGGGGTCAGCCAGCGGAGCCGCCAGGGGCGTGCCGTCACCCCCCGGTCGGTGACCTCCAGGTGGCGTCCGGTCACCGTCTGGCGGTCGTGGTCCAGGCGGGTGGCCGAGACCACCACCCCGTCGTCGGTGACCTCGCTGAGGCCGATCGACCGGTTCGGTGCATCGGCCAGGGTCGAGACGTCCATCGCCTCGATCACCAGCGGCGCCGCCGGGGCCAGCACGGCGGCCAGATCGATGAGAAGGCGGCCCTGCTCGGTTGCGTCACCGAGGTTGAACAGGGTGTTGAATGCGATCAGGATCGCCCCGAACGGGCCCCGGAACGGGAGCGCCCGCATGTCTGAGCGGACCAGGCTGATCGAGCCCCGGTCGTCTCGGTCGTCTCGGTCGTCGGCAACGGACGTGCGGCACCGGGCCAGCATCTGGCCGGACCCGTCGAGACCGATGACGGCGAGGCCACGGGCGGCCAGTGGTCTGGCCAGCCGGCCGCTCCCGACCCCGAGCTCCAGCACCGGTCCGGTGACGGCCCGCTCGGCCACGAAGGCTGCGGTGGCCGTCGCATCGGTGACGCCGTCGTACCAGCGGTCGTAGACGTCTGCGAAGGCCAGGCCGTAGGCGTCGGCCCGGTCGAGGTCGACCGCGCGGGCTGCCTGCACCGGGTCGGCCGGGCCGGTCACCGGGGCTCCATCTGCTCGGCTGCAGGGTCCGGACCCCGATCCCCGGTGTCGCCGGGATCGGGGCCGGCGATCGTCCGCTGGATCATGGAATCACCGTAACCGCCGTCCGAGCGGCGACGGCGGTGGGAACGGAGTACGTTCCTGTTGCGGCCAACCGTCTTGCATGGCGGAGAGCAGAAACCACCGATCAGACCTCGGCCGGGACCAGGCGGCCCCGGCCGACGAGGAGGAACCATGGACGACTACGTGATTCTCCGTTCCCCGGGGCGGGGAACCTCGGACTTCGGGACACCCCGCACCAGAGATGCGGGGACCCCTGGGCCGTTCGAGACCGGGGACGGCGACCTGATGATCGACGTCGAGCGGATGGATCACCGGGACGCGATCGACCTGGCCGGCGACCCGTCGGTCCAGGCCTTTGCGCCGTCGATGCCGATGACCCTCCACGAGCCGTTCGAGGGTGAGAACCTCCCGGCAAGCGATGCCGGCAACACCTGGGGCATCGAGGCCATCGGGGCCCACACCTCGGATCAGGACGGCGCCGGCGTGGTGGTCGCCGTGCTCGACACCGGTATCGACCCCGACCACGAGGCCTTCGCCGGTGTCGACCTCGTGCGGAGGAACTTCACCGCCGAGGGCGACGACGACACAAACGGGCACGGGACCCACTGCGCCGGCACGATCTTCGGCCGCGACGTCAACGGTTGTCGGATCGGCGTGGCCCGCGGGGTCGAGCAGGCCTACATCGCCAAGGTCCTCGGCCAGGGCGGTGGAGGGTCTGACACCCTGATCCAGGCGATGCAGTGGGCGCTGGACAACGGGGCCAACGTGATCTCGATGTCGCTCGGTATCGACTTCCCGGGCTACGTCAATGCGCTGATCCAGCAGGACTGGCCGGCTGACCTGGCGACGTCCCGGGCGCTCGAGGGCTACCGGGCGAACCTCAACCTGTTCGGAGCGTTCGGCGAGTTGGCCCAGATGCGAGGCCCGTTCGGCCGCCCGACCGTGATCGTGGCCGCATCCGGGAACGAGAGCCGTCGGTCGATCAACCCCGACTACGAGATCGCGGTGGCACCGCCGGCGGCAGCCCAGGACCTGATCGCCGTCGGGGCACTGGGGCAGGGGCCGGACGGCTACGCCATCGCCCCGTTCTCCAACGTCAACGTCGACCTGGCCGGACCGGGGGTGTCGGTGTCATCGGCGGCGGTCGGCGGCGGTCTGACCTCGCTCAGCGGGACGTCCATGGCCACCCCGCACGTTGCCGGTGCGGCGGCCCTGTGGGCCCAGCGGATCTCGACCACCCAGGGGCTGCTCACCCCGGGGGCGATGCGAGCCCGGCTGATCGGCAGCGGGACCTACGCCGGCCTGGATCCGACGCTCGGCGGTGCCGCGGTCGGTACCGGCATGGTCCAGGCCCCCCAGCCCTGATCGACGCCCCTGATCGACAGCCCTGATCGGACCGCACGGTGCGATCGCCCTGCCCGACTGGCGAGCCGACGGCGCAGGTACCGGGAACCGGTCGGTAGGATCGGGGCCGGGTCAGGAATCCAACGACGAAAGGCTGTGCCATGAGCATGCGGGTCGAGATGGCGGATCTGCCGACGGAGATCACCTCCCGGGGCCCCGGCTTCCTGCTCAGTTCGATCATGGACTCACGGCCCCATGCCACCCACCTGTGGTTCGAGGTGGCGGCCGCAGACGGCCAGGTCCAGCTCCGGGCCGCGGCCGGCCGGACCGCTCGGGGCAACATCGGACGTCGGCCGGCGGTGACCATCCTGTTCCCGGCCACCGAGCCGGCCGGCTACAGCCTGATCGTCGACGGTGAGGCCCGCCTCCATGGTGAGGACCACGTCGTGATCACCGCCGTCAGCGCAGTGCTCCACCGCCCGGCCCCTCAGCCCGACCCCGCCTGATCGGGCCTGATCCGGCCTGACTGTCCGGCACCGACCCTCGACGGAGTCGGCGCCGGCCCATTGTCGCCGGGGCCATTGTTATATATACTCTATGACAATGATGCTTCGAGTCGATCATTCGTCGAGCCAGCCGTTGCACGACCAGATCGCTGGTCAGCTCCGGGCCGCCATCGCCGATGGTCAGCTCTCGGCCGGTGAGCGGTTGGCGCCGGCCCGGGAGCTCGCGGCCGGCCTCGACGTGAACGTCAACACGCTGCTGCGGGCCCTGCAGACACTCCGGGCCGAGGGACTGGTCGACATGCGCCGGGGGCGGGGCACGGTGGTCACCGGAACCGCACCCCAGACGGTGCGGTTCGTCCAGCTGGCCGAACAGCTGGTTGCCGAGGCCCGGCGGGCCGGTCTCAGTCGCCAGGACGTGCTCCGGCTGGTCGAGGATCGATTGTGAGCGACGAGCGGGAGGAGATGACGATGCATCAGGACCGGGGCGGGTCGGCGGAGAACGGGGCGGAGGATGGCGTGGAGAACGGGGCGGGGACGGGCCGCCGGCTGGCCGTCGGCATCGGCATCCCGGTCGTGGTGCTCGCCCTCCTGGTCGTGCCGTTGCTGCTGTTCGGGGCCGACCTGCCGGACCGGGTCGCCACCCACTTCGACGGCGCCGGCACGCCGGACGACTCGATGACCCTGACCGGGCTGGTCGTGTTCACCGGCCTGCTCCTGATCGGCCCGGGTCTGATCATGGTGGCCATCGCCGCCGTGGCCTCCCGGCGAATGAGCCGGATGGCGGCCCCGTTCCTGGTCGGCATGGGGGCTTTCCTCGGGATCCTGGGGGCCGGGATCGTGGCCCAGACCGCCATCTCCCAGCGAAACCTGTCGTCGTGGACCGAGGCCGACAATCCGATCGTCGGCGTCATCGTCCTGATCGTGGTCGCCGCCGGGGCCGGGGCCGTCGGGGCGGTGTTGGCCCGTGGTCTTCCCCACGATCCTGCTGCGACCGCCTTCCGGGCCGACCCGGCCGGGGAGGCCCCGACGCTCGATGTGGCGGACGGGGAGCGGGTGGTGTTCACCGAGACGATCGCCCCCCGGTGGTTGCTGTGGCCGGTCGTCGGTCTGCTTGCCCTGACCGTGGTGATGGCCTACTTCACGCCCTGGTGGATCGTGGTCCTGGTCGGCCTGTCGACCGTCCCGGCCGTCCTGCTGTGCGCGCTCCGGATTCAGGCCGACCGCTCCGGCCTTGTCGTCCGCTCGGCCCTGTTCGGGATCCGGTTCGCCAAGGTCCCGGCCGAGGACATCGAGGAGGCGACCGTCATCGACGTCGAGCCCATGAAATGGGGTGGGTGGGGGTATCGGGGGTCGCTCCGGCTCGCCGGTGCCGCCGCCGTGGTCATGCGGCGGGGTCCCGGTGTCCACCTCAAGCTCTCCGGGGATCGGGTCTTCGTTGTCACCCTCGACGACCCCCGGACCGCCGCTGCGGTCTTGAACGCAAACGCCAACGTCGGCTGATCGGCCCGTCGATAGCCTGGAGGGGTGACCCACTACCTCGATCACGCAGCGACGACGGCCCTGCGCCCCGCCGCGCTCGAGGTCATGGTGCCCCTGCTTGCCGAGGGCTACGGCAACCCGTCCGGGGCCCATCGGATGGCCCGGGCCGCAAACCGGGTCCTCGACGACGCCCGGGACACCCTGGCCGATGCCCTCGGGGCAGACGCCGGCCAGATCGTGTTCAC
The DNA here is from genome assembly GCA_039029715.1 of Actinomycetota bacterium. Lineage (GTDB taxonomy): Bacteria > Actinomycetota > Acidimicrobiia > Acidimicrobiales > SZUA-35 > JAHELU01. The sequence continues at coordinate 9,128 of JBCCFN010000070.1, forward strand.
CGGCGGTGGCACCGAGGCGGACAATCTGGCGGTCACCGGCATGGTCGAGGCCGCCGGCGGGGTGCCGGTCTGCTCGGCGGTCGAGCACCATGCCGTCCTCGACCCGGTGCTCCACCATGGTGGCCGCACGGTCCCGGTGACCGGGGACGGCCTCATCGACCTGTCGGCGTTGGCCGAGATCCTTGAGGATCTGGGCGACCGGGCGTCTGTGGTGTCCGTGATGCTGGCAAACAACGAAACCGGCATGATCCAGCCGCTGGCCGAGGTGGTCCGCATGGTTCGGGACCTGACCCCGAACGCCCTGGTCCACACCGATGCGGTCCAGGCGCTTTGCTGGCTCGATGTTGCCGACCTCGCCGCCGAGGCCGATCTGATCTCGGTCAGCGCCCACAAGTTCGGCGGCCCGAAGGGCGTTGGGGCGCTGGTGGTTCGGGATCGGGCCCGCCCGGCTCCGCTGTTCCGGGGAGGGGGCCAGGAGCGGGGCCGCCGGGGCGGGACCCACAACGTGGCCGGGATCGCCGCCATGGCTCGGGCCGCGGCCGACACCGTGGCCGAGCGTCTGACCGCCGTCCCCCGGGTCGCCGCCCTCCGGGACCGTCTGGCCGACGGCCTGCTTGCCGCCGTCGATGGCGCGGTCGAGACCGGCCGGCGCAACGGCAAGACCGCAAACATCTGCCACCTGTGTTTCGACGGGATCGAGAGCGAGGCCCTGCTGTTCCTGCTGGAGAAGGACGACATCATGGCCTCAGCGGCCTCGTCCTGTTCCAGCGGCGCCATGGAGCCCAGTCACGTCCTGGCCGCCATGGGGGTCGATCGGGAGCTGGCGTTCGGGTCGCTCCGGCTGTCACTGGGCTACGGTTCCACCGACGGCGACGTCGATGCGGTACTGGCTTCGGTGCCACCGGCGGTGGCTCGACTGCGGGAGCGGGGCTGAGATGGCCGAGATCCTGGTTGCGATGTCCGGTGGGGTCGACTCGTCGGTTGCGGCCGCCCGCCTGGTCGCCGATGGCCACACCGTGGTCGGCGTGACCCTCAAGCTGTGGGGTGGCGAGAGCGACTCCGGCTGCTGCTCGGTGTCCGACGTCGACGACGCCCGCCGGGTGGCAAACCAGTTGGGGATCGACCATCACGTGTTCAATTTCGGTGAGGAGTTCGACCGCCACGTCGTCGACCCCTACGTCCGTGACCACACCCTGGGTCGGACCCCGAACCCCTGCGTCGAGTGCAACCGCCACATCAAGTTCGACAAGCTGTTCCGGCGGGCAGACGCGCTCGGGTTCGATCTGGTGGCCACCGGTCACCATGCCCGCATCGTGGCCGAGGCCGGCGAGGCGGCCGGCGACGCCACAGAAAGTCCTGCGGTCCGGCGGATCGCCAGGGGCGCCGATCCGGCCAAGGACCAGTCCTATGTCCTCCACATGCTTGATCAGGCCCAGCTGGCCCGGCTGTCGTTCCCGGTCGGGGATCTGACGAAGGACCGGGTCCGGGCGCTGGCCACCGACCTTGGGTTGCGGACCGCGACCAAGCCGGACAGCCAGGACGTGTGCTTCATCCACTCCCAGGGCGGGCGCCAGGCTTTCCTTGGGGATCGGATCCCGCTCCGGCCGGCCCGGCTGGTCGACCGGGAGGGGGCCCAGGTCGGTGCGGTTCCCTCGATCGAGCTGGTGACCCTCGGGCAGCGCAAGGGCCTCAACCTCGGTGGTGACGCCGAGCGGCGGTACGTGGTCGACATCGACCAGCGGACCGCCACGGTCACGATCGGGCATCGGGACGACCTCCTGGTCGCCGGTCAGTGGCTGGACGGTCTGGCGTGGTCCCATCGCCCGGTCGATGGTCCGTTCCTGGTCCAGTGCTCGGCCCACGGCACGCCGATGGCGGCCGATCTGGTCGTCGACGCCGGGGCCCCGCATGATCCGTCCCGAGCGGCCGTCCAATGGCACGAGCCGCAGCGCCGCATCGCCCCCGGGCAGTCGGTCGTCCTGTACCGGGGCGACGTCGTGATCGCCGGGGCCACCGCCTCGGCCCCGATCGAGCGCTGACCGGACCGGTGGCCGAGCTGCTCGCCCCGGACGAGGTCGGCGCAGCCGCAGACGCCCTGGCCGCCGGTCTGCTGGTCGCCTTCCCAACCGAGACCGTCTATGGGCTCGGCGCAGACGCCGCAGACCCGGTGGCGGTCGGGCGGATCTTCGCCGCCAAGGGTCGGCCGACGGGACACCCCCTGATCGTCCATCTGGCAGACGCAGGCTGGCTCGACCGGTTCGCCGCAGACGTACCGGCGCCGGCCCAAGCCCTGGCCGCAGCGTTCTGGCCCGGTCCGTTGACCCTGGTGGTCCGCCGGACCGATGCGGTGGCGCCCGAGACGGTCGGGGGTAAGGACACCGTCGGGCTTCGGGTCCCGGACCACCCGGTGGCGCTCGCCCTGCTGCGGGCCTTCGTCGACCGGGGCGGCACCGGGGTCGCCGCACCGTCCGCCAACCGGTTCGGCGCGGTCAGTCCAACCACGGCGGCCCATGTCCTCGACGATCTCGGCGCGGACGTCGATGTGGTGATCGACGGTGGACCGAGCGCGGTGGGAGTCGAGTCGACCATCGTCGACGTCACTGGCGACCGCCCGGAGCTGCTCCGCCCGGGCGGGATCGCCCCGGTCGAGATCGAGGCGGTGATCGGCCAGCCGCTGGTCGACGGCCGGTCCGGGCCGGCCCGGGCATCCGGCATGCTTGCCTCTCACTACGCCCCCCGGGCGGCGGTGGTCCTGGTCGAGGCCGAACCGACCGCGGCCGACCTGATCGGGGCCGGGGGCGGGGTCGGCGTCGTCGGCGTTGCCGGTCCGGACACCGTGCTCACCAACTGGTCGCCACCGGCCGGATCCCCACCGGTCCAGGTCTGGGTCCTCCCCGACGATGCGGCGGGGTTTGCGGCCCGGCTCTACGCCACCCTCCGAGAGGCCGATGCGGTGGGAGTGGAGCGGTTGCTCGTCATGCCGCCCGCCACCGGTTCGTTGCGGGACGCCGTGCTGGACCGCCTCCACAAGGCGGCCGCACCCCGCCCGAGCTGAGCAGTCGGCGGTGCGTCGATGGTGTCAGCCCCGGCTGCCGCCGCTTCGCCGGCGGCGCCCCTGACGCTTCTTGGCCACCAGTTGAGTCGTGGCCGTGACTTCCTCGACCTCCGGCACCGGGGCCTCGCCGTCCAGGACCTTGCGCATGAGGGCGATGTGCTCGGCGGAGCTGCCACAGCACCCACCGACCAGCTGGACCCCGATCTCCCGAGCCCGGTGGGCGTAGGCCGCCATGACCTCCGGCGTGCCGTTGTAGTGCAGCTCGGTCCCGTGCCACTCCGGGATCCCGGCGTTGCCCTTGGAGATCAGGGGGAGCTCGTCGGTGACTTCCCGCATCTGGCGGATCGCCGCCTCGGTGTCGGCCAGGTTGTTGCCACAGTTGGCCCCGATTGCGTCGAGATCGAGCCGGACGGCCAGCTCGGCCGCCGCAGTCCCGGTCACGCCCATCATCGTCCGGCCGGCCGTGTCGAAGCTCATGGTCACACAGACCGGGAGGTCGCAGACCTGGCGGGCCCCGGTGACGGCCGCTTCGACCTCTTCCAGAGAGGACATCGTCTCGATCCACAGCAGATCGGCCCCACCCTTGGCCAGCCCGGTGGCCTGCTCGGCGAAGGCGGCCTGGCAGGCGATCGGGGTCATCGACCCCATCGGCTCGAGCAGCTCACCGGTCGGGCCCATAGACCCGGCGACCAGAACGGTCCGACCCGGGGTGGCGGCCATGGCGGCATCGGCGACCTCCCGGCCGATTCGGGCCGCCGCCTCGTTCAGCTCGACCACCTGGTCCTGCAGCTTGTGGAGCGCGAGCCGGTAGTGGGTGCCGCCGAAGCTGTTGGTGAGGAACATGTCAGACCCAGCGTCGACGTAGGCCGAGTAAGCGGAGCGAATCCGATCCGGATGATCGAGGTTCCACGTCTCCGGCGGGTCGCCGGACTCGAGGCCCCGCTTGAACAGTTCGGTTCCGGTCGCCCCGTCCATGAGCGCAAAGCCTTTGGCAGCGAGCAGGTCGTCGAGTGCGGTCATGGGTCCAGTGTGGCGCATCGATCGGTGATTGGCCCGGTAATCGGTCACGTCATAGCGTTCTGCCCATGGCAACGACCCAGTTGGACGTCGAGTACCTGTTCACCCTCAACGCATCGGTGGCCCAGGGTCGCCGGGGGCTGATTCCGGGAGGCCCGACCGGTAGTCGCTACATCGCCGAGGTGACCGGTGGCGACTTCGCCGGGCCGCGGCTGTCCGGCACGGTGGCCCTACCGGCCGGTGACTGGGTCCATCTCCGGGACGATCGGTCGATGCACCTGGACGTCCGGGTCCTGCTGGTCACCGACGATGGCGAGTCGATCCTGATGACCTACAACGGGATCGGTGTCCCGGACGAGGACGGGGTCAACCAGATTCGGACCGCCCCCCGGTTCGAGACTGGCGCCGAGGCCTACGCCTGGCTCAACAACGTCCAGGCGGTCGGGATCGGTCGATCGGTCGAGGGCGGGGTCACCTACGAGGTCTACGCTCTGACCTGAGCCGACGGCGGGCCCTAGTATTTGTGCCATGGCCTACCCTCCGCTCCCGCGAAACGGATCCGAGCCGACCTTCGACGACCCCGCTGACGAGCGCCTGCATCGTCAGCGGCAGTGCGCCCTGTCCTACCGGGCCTTCGGGGCCATGCGGTGGGGTCAACTCGGTGACGGTCACATCAGCGTCCGAGATCCGGAGCGGACCGACCACTTCTGGCTGCTTCGCTACGGCGTCCCGTTCCGAGAGGCCACCGTGGCCGACCTGGTCCTGGTCGGACCGGACGGCTCGGTGGTCGAGGGAGATGGCGAGATCAACGACACCGCGTACTACATCCACATGCCGATCCATGACGTCCGGCCCGAGGTGGTGTGCGTGGCCCACACCCACACCCCCTACGGCACGCCGTGGTGCGCAAACGTGGCCCCGTTCCGGGCCATCAGCCAGGAGGCGTGCTCGTTCGTCTACAACCAGTCGATCTTCGACGGCGAGGAGCTGGCGGTCGGTGACTTCGCCACCGGGCAGCGGATCGCGGAGGCGATGGGCACCACCGGCCTGTGCTTCCTGCGGAACCACGGCCTGCTGACCGCCGGGGCGTCGGTGGCCGAGGCGGTCGGGTTCTATGTCATGGCCGAACGGGTGGCCGAGGTCCACGTCAAGGCCCCGAACGGCAAGGCGGTCTCGGACGAGGCGGCAAAGAAGCTGGCCGAGTGGGCCGAGCAGCCGGTCGTGGCCTGGCAGTCGTTCCAGTTCCTGTTGCGGACCGAGATCCCGGACCCGACGGTGGTCGGCTGAGCAGCCAGGGCCGGTTCGTCATGGCCGACACCGTCGACGCCGACGCTCTGGGGCGGGGGCTGGCCGACCGTCACCTCTCCGAACAGCCCCCGGCCGAGCCGGACCGGGTCCGATCGCTCCTGAACTACGCCGAGTCCCCGCATCCCGGCGACTGGACCCTCCGGTCCGCCCTGGTCCGGCTGGCCCAGCCCGATCCGGCCCGGGTCGGCCGGCTGTTGGAGACGATGCGGCGCCTCGACGCCCCGCTCCAACACGTGGCCCGGATCCTGGAGCGCCACCCGGTCGTCGCCGACCGAGCCCTCGACCCGTCTGGCCTCGGCCAGGCCCCGGTCGAACCGCAGCCGGATGTCCGGACCGCGGACCTGGCTCGACTGGTTGCGGCCGGCGCCGACCCCGACGGGGTCCTCCGGGGCTACGACCGGGCGATGTCGGCCGCAGCGGCCGACCCGCTCGGGGCCGAGGAGCGCCTGGCCGTGCCGCTCCTGGTGCTGGCGGTCGACCTTGATGCTCTGGCTGTCGCGCTGGCCGCGTGGGCCGAGGCCGGCCCGGCCGACCCGCCGGTGGCCCAGGTCGATGCGACCCGGGACCGGGTGGCGGCCCGGTTGGACGAGCTGGGCGTCCCGGTCGAGACCGGACCGCCGCCCGGTGTCGGTCGGCGGCGGGGGAGCGGCGAGCGCTGAGCCTCGTCTGCCGCCGGCCGCAGCGGGCTGTGATCGGCTCAGCTGTCTGCGGCGGCGATCTTGAGGCCCCGGATCCTGGCCTCCCGCAGCATCGCCCCCGGCAGGGTCGGGGTGAAGACCAGCTCGTCCAGTTCGACGATCCGGGCCTGCCCCCGCTCCCGGATGGTCACCGGGGTCGGGTCTCGGAGCACCACCTCGAGCGCAAGGCCGAGGGCACCGGCCGACAGATCGTGGTACCCGGGGTGGTCTGCGGTCGATCGGTCGCCGCCGGTGGTCGCCAACGGATCGAGGGCCGGGCCGAGGGCGGTGACCTCGTTGCGACGGAACAGGACCGAGTCGACGAGCAGGACCGGGTCGTGGATGACGAACCCGGCCGGGACGAAGACGATCCACCGCCGACTCAGCTGGTGGAGGATCCGGGTGGATGCCCAGACCGCAACGACCCCGCCGGCTGCGGCCAGCCCGGCAAGCACGTACCGCTCGGCCAGGACGAGGACGGCCCAGGTCACCAACCCGGCGAAGGCGAGCAGCCAGGCCAGTTGGGCCGGACCGAGCAGGACGAAGGCCGGTGGTCGGAGCGCCATCCGCCGCTCCGATCCGTAGGCCGAGCCGTTGATCATCCCGTCGCCGACGGTCGGGAGGAAGACGACGGCGGTGAACAGCGCGGCCCAGCCGAGCCCGAGCAGCGTGGTCCCGTTCCAGTGGCCGGACAGCCCGACCAGCAGCAGGGCGGCGAACGCGGCCGGCGCGATCACCCGGATGATCGTCAGGCTGCGGGGCGACGGTGCCAGCGTGGCGACCAGTACTGCGAACCAGGCGATCCACAGCGAGATCTCGACGATCAGGGCCGGCGTCGACGCCTCGGACTCCAGGACCTGGGCCAGGGCGGCACCGATCGTCAACGGAGCGAGTAGCCAGATGGCCCGGGCCGGCCACAATCCCAGTCGATCGAGGAGCATCGGGTCTCAGTCTGCCCGATCCGGTCCCGGAGCGGACCGATCGGACCGCGGTCCGAGCCGGTTGCGGCCCGCACCCGCTGTCGGTGGAGTTGGGTAGTCTCTCTCGGGTGGGCCAGCCGTCTTCGTCTCAAGCCGCATCGCTCCCCGAGCCGTCAGCAGCCGCCGCCCGGGCCGCCGAGCTGCGGGAGCTGATCGCCTACCACAACCGGCGGTACCACACCGAGGACGCGCCGGAGATCCCGGATTCGGCCTACGACGAGCTCGTCCGTGAGCTCCAGCGGATCGAGACCGAGCACCCGGAGCTGGTGACCGAGGACTCGCCGACGTCGCAGGTCGGTGGTGCGCCAAGTGCAACCTTCGCCCCGGTGACCCATGCCATGCCGATGATGAGCCTGGACAACGCCTTCGATCGGGATGAGCTCGACCAGTGGGCGGCCCGGCTGGTCAAGGGCCTCGACCTGGCCCCGGCCGTTGACGATGCTGCGGCTGCCCCGCAATCGGATGCGGGCCAAGCCGCACCGGAGGACGCCGAACCGGTTGAAGACCAAGGCGCAGCGGAGGAGGGCGACCCGGCGGAGGAGCCGGCCCCGGCCGTCGATCCCGCCATCCAGGCTCGGACCGTGGCGGTCGGCTACGTCTGCGAGCTCAAGATCGATGGTGTGGCGTGCTCGCTCCGGTACGAGGATGGCGTCCTGGTCCAGGCCGCGACCAGGGGCAACGGCCGGGTCGGGGAGGACATCACGGCCAATGTCCGGGGGATCGACGTCATCCCGGAGCGGCTCGCTGGTTCACCGCCACCGGTCGTCGAGGTCCGGGGTGAGGTCTACCTCCCGATCTCGGTCTTCGACGCCCTGAACGAATCCCAGGAGGCGGCGGGTCTGCCCCGCTACGCCAACCCCCGCAACACCGCAGCCGGCAGCCTCCGCCAGAAGGATCCGGCCATCACCGCCAGCCGGGGTCTGGCGTTCTGGGCCTATCAGCTCGGTGTGGTCGAGGGCGGGCCGGCCCTCGGTGGCCATGCCGAGGCCCTGGACTGGATCGGTGAGCTCGGGTTGCCGGTCAACCCGGAACGCCGCCGGGTCGACACGGTCGATGACGTCATGGCGTTCAATGCCCACTGGCTCGAGCACCGTCATGACCTCGACTACGAGATCGACGGCGCGGTGGTCAAGGTCGACGGGCTGGCTCGGCAGGAGTCGCTGGGGGCCACGGCCAAGGCCCCCCGGTGGGCGATCGCGTACAAGTTCCCGCCGGAGGAGCGGACCACCAAGCTGTTGGAGATCCAGGTCTCCATCGGTCGGACCGGCAAGGCCACGCCGTTCGCCGTGCTCGAGCCGGTGTTCGTCGGCGGCTCAACGGTCCAGATGGCCACCCTCCACAACGACGACCAGGTCCAGCTGAAGGACGTCCGGCCCGGCGACACCGTCATCGTCCGCAAGGCCGGCGACGTCATCCCCGAGGTCCTCGGCCCGGTCCTGGCCGATCGGCCGAAGAACCGCAGGCGGTGGGTCTTCCCGTCGGTGTGCCCGTCGTGTGGGACCCCGCTGATCCGCCCCGAGGGTGAGGCCCACATCTTCTGCCAGAACCCCACCTGTCCGGCCCAGCGACAGGGCCGGATCGAGCACTTCACGTCCCGGGGCGGCATGGACATCGAGGGCATGGGGGAGAGCCGGGTCGCCCTGTTCATCGAGCACGGGTTCATCGGCGACGTCGGTGACATCTACGCCATCCCCTGGGACGAGGTGGCGGCCCTCGACGGGTTCGGCCAGACCTCGATCGACAACCTCCGGGCCGCCATCGACGCATCGAAGGATCGACCGCTGGCCAATCTGCTGGTCGGGCTCGGCATCCGCCACCTTGGCCCGGCCGGGGCCGAGGCCCTGGCTGCAGCGTTGGGCCATCTCGACGCCATCGTCGACGCCTCCTCTGAGGCGATGGCTGCGGTCGACGGGGTCGGCCCGACCATCGCAGACAGCGTCGCCCGGTACATGGCGACGCCCGAGGCCAGGCAGCTGGTCGAGAAGTTCCGGGCCGCCGGGGTCAACCTCGATGGGCCGGAGGTGTCGACCGTGGCTCCCGTCCTGGCCGGCATGTCGATCGTGGTCACCGGGACCCTCGACGGCTACTCCCGAGACGGCGCGGCCGATGCCATCAAGTCCCGCGGCGGCAAGAACCCGGGCTCGGTGTCGAAGAAGACCACGGCGCTGGTCGTCGGAGCGGAGCCGGGGGCGTCGAAGCTGTCCAAGGCCGAGGATCTCGGCGTCCCGGTCCTGGACGAGGCCGGGTTCGAGGCCCTGCTGGCATCGGGGGAGCTGCCGGGCTGAGCGGCCCCCGACCCGCCGCTACAGGGCGTCGAAGATGTTCTCGGCCCGGAAGGCACAGGCCCCGGTGGCGTCAGACAGGCGGAACACGCACACCTCGAGCCGGTTGTCGACCGGCCGGAGGAATCGACCGTTCGGGCAGGCGTCGGTCGGTGAGAACGTGTAGTGACCAAGCGAGCGGGACGCAGTGATCACATCGGAGATGTTGCCGTCGCCATCGAGGTTGACGTTCATCTCCTCCGGGGCGATGTCGATCCCGTTGATGGTCAGCCGGGCGCCGAAGCCGGGAGCCAGATCCACCCCGACCTCCTCCCGGCAGGCGCTGGCCTCACCGGAGCGGGGTAGGAATCCCTCGATCGCCCCGCCCGGGGCCGGAGCCGCGTCCGCCGGCAGGGCTGCGCCGCCGCCATCGGCCTGATTCTGGGTGCCGCCGCCGACGATGTTCGCCTCGTCCAGGCGGTCGTCGTCCTGATAGAGGGCCCCGCCGACGATGGCCAGGAGAGCCAGGCCGACCATGCCGCCCATGATCAGCCGTTGCCGGGTCTGAGAAATCATCACCGATCATTCTGCCAAGGGTGTGGCCGCTGCCACTACGCTCGAAGCCATGTCGGGAGCCGACCTCGACCACACCGCCGC
>JBCCFN010000071.1:0-19065 GCA_039029715.1 Actinomycetota bacterium
CGCAGGCGCTGCCGAGGTAGAGCAGCTTGGTCACCCCGGTCCGGCGGGCCGCCTCGATGACGGTGCCGTGGATCATCATGTTGTCGTAGAGGAACTCACCCTGCCGGGTTGAGTTGGCCATGATGCCGCCGACGGTCCCGGCGACCAGGTACACCTGATCCGGGCGGTGGCGCTCGAACCATGCATCGACGGCGGCCTGGTTCCTCAGGTCGAGCTCGTCTCGGGTCGCGGTCAGGATGCGACCGTGGCCGGCAGCGGTCAACCGGCGGCAGATGGCCGAGCCGACCAGGCCACGGTGACCGGCGACGAAGACCGACTGGGTGAGATCGATGGTCATGGATGGGCTCCTTCCGGCCAGCCGGCAGCTCCTCGGTTGCTCACGGTGCGGTCAGCCATCGCCACCGCCGAGCTCCGTCGCCAACTCGGCGGCCAGGGTCAGGTCGTCGACCTCGAGCAGCCGGGCGGCGTGCCGGTCGACCAGATCGGGGCCGGCAGCGGTGCCGAGCACCCGGAGGTACATGGCATCGGCCCGGTCCCGGCGTGACTCGATCGAGACGAAGAACGAATTGGCCACATCGGGCGGTGTGGCCAGTCCGTCGGCCAGCTGCCGGAGCCAGTACTGGCGGCCTCCGGCGTCGGCCTCCCGGCCGAGGACGTCCCGGTACAGGGTGTCGACGAAGGCCGCATCGGTGGCCCCGGACCGCAGCACGTACTCGGCCGACCCGTAGAACAGCGTCCCCAGGTGCTCGTACTTGAGACCGGACGCCATCTCGTCCATCCAGTACCGCCGACCATCCGGGTCTGACGACCGACCGAAGGCGATGCGGTACAGGTCGTCGACCAGGACCCCGGCGAAGTGCTCGCCGCCGGCCAGCTGGTCGGTAAGCGTCTGGCGGTTCCCGACCCGTAGTGCTCGGACCCAGCGGTCGATCTCGGCCTGGTTCGGGGTCCGCCCGGCCAGCCGTCGAAACGCCTCGTCGACGAACCGGGTCGCCGACTCCAGGTCGACCCCGCTGGCCGCGTTGCCGCTCCGCTCGACCGGCCCGAAGCGGAACCAGTTCGACTTCAGACCGAACCGGCGCCGAACCTGGTCGCCGGTCAACGTGGTCACGCCGTCCTCGAAGTAGAACCGGGCCTGCTCGACCCGCCCGCCCCAGGCCCCGTTGCCGTCCCTGGTCACCACCGCCGCGCCGAGCAGCGGGCCGAGGTCGACCTCATCCTCGTAGGACGTCAGATCGACGACTGCGGTCCAGGTGTGGTTGGGGTTGGATGTGACGGCATCGCCCAGGTCGACGACGGCCGGGAAGTCCCCGTCGACGGTGTGCCCGCCAGAGCTGGAGGAGAACTCGGTCCTGGCCACCGTGCCGTTTCCCCGGAGTCGGACCACGTCCGTCGTGGCCGCGATCGCCGCATCGGTTCGAGCATGGGTGGCGGACCGCAGGCCACCCCTGGTGGTGTAGCGCCCGTCGTAGACCTGACACAGCGTGGAGTCGCAGGTGTCGGCGTAGCCGGACCACCTGGTGTCACCGGCCAGGACATAGGACCGGGCCGCCACCGCCTGGGCCTGCAGCGTTTCGGTCGGCCACAGGGCGGGGACCTCGTTCGGCACCACGCCCCGGAGGTAGCCCTCGACGGTGACGAGGTTGACCGTTCGCTGGCCAGACGACGTGGCGATGGCCCAGATCTCACCGTCGTACCAGGTCCGGTACGACGGCCCGCAGGCCTGGAGCAGCCCGGACTGGTCGGCCGGGTTGCCGGTTGCCCGGACCCGGACCGTGGTGTGGCCGAGCAGGGCGATGTCTGCGAACCCGCCATCGCAGCCGGAGCCGACCGCCAGCTGCAGCCCACCGGACTGGGCGGTCAGGCGGACCGCCCCGGTCGCAGTGTGCAGCACCGTGCCGTCCGGGGCCAGCACCTCGAGGTTGCCGGCGTCGAGGGCGACGGTGGTTGCTCGACCACGGAGATACACCAGGTCGACCCGGAGATTGTCCGGGTCGACGGCTCCCGGTCGTGGGGCGGTGCCGGCCGAGGTACCGCCGTAGTAGTGATCGAGGATCTGGGCCGAGCTCCAGCCGAAGTCCCGGGCGTAGCCGAGCGCTCCGTACTGGCTCATCCCCCGGCCATGGCCCCAGCCCCGACCGGCGAGCTCCATGGTCGGGGCTGCGGTCATGGCATCGGCCCGATCCTTGGCAGACGGCCCGGCAACCGGGGCGGCCACCACCAGGATCAACATCGCAAGCACCGTCAGTACGGCCCCGACCACCGGCAGCGGACGTCCTCGCACGGTCATGCGGTGGGCCCTTCGGTCACCAACCGGTAGTAGTCGGACGAGCCGGCCAGTTCGGCGGCCACGCCGGCATCGCCGACGACCAGCAGCCGGTCGGCCAGCAGGTCTCGATCATCGCCGGACGGCTCGGTCCCCATCACGTCCTGGTGGATCCTGGTCGCCCGGTCCCGGCGGGACTCGATCGAGGCGTAGAACCCGTTCGCCACGTCCGGCGGGCCGGCCTCGCCGCCCTCCAGCAGGTCGACCCAGTAGGTGAGGCCGTCGGCATCGGGATCCCGGCCGAGCAGGGCCCGGTAGAGGCCGGTGACGTAGGCGGCGGCCGAACCGGCCCCATCCGCGTACTCGCTCGACCCGTAGAAGTAGGTGCCGAGATCCTGGAGGTTGAGACCGGCGGCGATCTCGCCGAGCCAGTAGGCCCGGCCCTCGGCGTCTGGGGCTCGGCCGAGCACGTCCTGGTACATCCGGTCGAGGCTCGTCCCCGACCAGTGCTCCGAGCGGGCGAGAACGGCGGTCAGGTCCTCCCGGTCGATGCCCTGCTCGAGGTCGGCCACGGTGAGGTGGAGTTCGTCGACCGTCGGGGTCCGGTCGGCGAAGAGGCGGTTGATGGCCGTGACGTAGCGAGCGTCGTCGCCGGTGGTGAACTCGGCCCGGTAGGTCATGCCGAGGTGGTCGGCGTCGACCGCATCGGCGACCGTGGCGTCGGTAGCCACCGGGAACATGAGCCGGGCGCCACCGAAGGGCCAGAGCTGGCCATCGGCGTCGAGGACCCAGCCGCCGGGGCCTGCGGTGGCGGCGACCACCGCCCGGACCGCCTCCGGGGGAAAGACCCGGTGTGACGCCGGGTCGCCACCGAATCGGTGGATGAACCCCCGGTCGTCGAGGGCCCAGCCAGAGCCGTCTGGCGAGAGGTCGATGTCGACGATGGCGGCGCCGTCGATCGAGCCGGAGAGCGCCGGCAGCGACGGGGCGGCTCCGGTCGGGAACAGCCCACCGCTTGCGGTGGCGACGTACCCGTTGCCGCCGTCGTCCGTTGCCGCCGCTACGACGGCCCCGTCGACCTCGGCCGCGGTCACGGTCGGTGCGCCGCCGAACCCGTGGAGGGTGCCGGCAGCATCGACGATCCACCCGGCCCGGCCGTCGCTCCGGACCTGGAGATCGACCGCCGCGACCCCGAGCGGCGGCGCAGCGGTTGCCGGGGCGGCCCCGTAGGGCACCAGGCCTCCGGAGGCGGTCAGGAGGTGGCCGCCAGCGGCGGCGCCACCGACGGCGATGATCGGATCACCGGCACCGACCCCGGCCGGGGCCTGCGACCACGGCTCGGCCGTGCCGGCCGGACGGACGCCGCCGCCGGCCTCGGCGACGATGAGCCCCGGGCCATGATCGTGGGGCTGCCAGTCTGCGAAGCGATAGGGCAGCGAGACGTCTCGCCTGGCCGCCAACTGGGCGGAGAGCCCAGCCACCAGCTGATGGCCGTGATTGCCGGGGCAACTCGTGATCCCCAGGTCCCGGTGGCCGAGCACGGTCGGGACGTAGTGCCAGGCGTTTCCGGTGAGCCGTAGCGGCGAACGAGACGACCGGTTACGGAGCCAGGTGTGACCCGCCGGGTCGACCCCGTGGATCCCGAGCTTCCAGTGGACCAGGTCGGCGATCGCCGACTCGGCCGCCGAGGTCGGCACAGCGGCGGAGGGGCTCGCCCCCGGATGATGTTGGCCGAGCAGGGCGATCCCGACCGTTCCGGTGTTGAATCCCCGGGCGTGGCCGCCGATCACGGAATCCTCGATCGACCCGGTCCGGGCCTCCCAGATCCGACCGAACCGGTCGACGACGAAGTTGTAGCCGATGTCGCACCAGCCGTTGACGACGACATGGCCGTGGTAGATGGCCCGGAGCAGGTCGTCGACGTCCCCCTCGCCGTAGTTGTTGGCGGTGACCGTGTGGTGGATCACCGCCGCCTGGAGGTGATCGGCGATGCTCGGGCCCTCCGTGCAGCCGTCGGCCTGGGTGTTCCAACCCCCGACCGCCCACTGTTCTCGAGGAATGACGCCCGGCATGGTCGGCCCGACGGTGGCACCGGCCACCGCCGCGGCCGAGGCCGGCTCGAAGGTCTCATCATCTTCCCGGCCGGGACGGTCGCCGATGAAGGTGACATCGAAGGTCGCCGTCGAGCCGCCGACGACGACGAACTCGAGCTGTCCGGTGTCCTGGCCGAGCCACAGCGGCCCGGCACCGGTCATGGTAGTGACCGCACCCTCTTCGCCCGGCACCCCGTCCGGGCCCTCGTGATCTCCCAGCTCCAACCGTTGCCACGGCCCCCACGCCCCGCCGGTCTCCGACCGGTAGGCCAGGGTCTGGGCCGATGCGCCGTTGACCAGGGCGATCGTTGCCCGCGGGGCCACGGTGATCCGGGCGCCGACCGTCTCGGTCCCGGCCGCCAGTGGTACGACGTCTGCGGCATGGAGGTGGGCCTGGTCCAAGACGCCGAGGTCCGGCACCCGCCAGCCGGTTTCGAGGCCAACCGCAAGCGTGGCCACGCCGTCGCCGTCGAGCCGGTCGATCACCGGCTGGCTCTCCAGCTCCGGCGGGCTGGTCCCGACGGCGAACCACACCGCGAGAACACCGGCCCCGACCACGACGAGCAGGGACAGCGAGAGCACTCGGCGGAGAAATGGGGCGGCGGAGCCCATCAACGTGCTGATAGGACAAAACTAACCCGATATGAGGCGGTTGTGGCGTCACTCAGGGGCTAAATGTTGCCCGTAGAATCAAGTCGCTTTTGGCTCTATATACACCCATAGTGTTTCATGTTTTCTGACCATGCATCACCGCTCATGCCGTTGAAGTCGCGAGCATGCATAGCCGGCACCATCGGACCACAACCAGGGGGCCCACTCAGCCGCCGGCCGTTGTCGACAGCTGGGGCTGACACAGGCCGTCGAGCTCGACCACCTTGATCAGATCCCGATTGGCGTAGGTCACCTCGTTTGCCGGATCGATGTTCAGCCGGTACTCGCGGAAGCTCAACTCGAGCGCATCGAAGGCCAGTAGACGCCCTCGGAGCGAGTCCCCGAGGTCAAGGATCAACTTGATCGCCTCCAGGGCCTGGATCGACCCGACGATCCCTGGCAACACCCCGAGCACGCCAGCCTCGGCGCAACTCGGTGCCAGCTCCGGCGGCGGCGGCTCGGGGAGCAGGTCCCGATAGGTCGGGCCGTTGAGCGGATCGAAGACCGTGACCTGCCCCTCGAACCGGAAGATCGAGCCGTGCACGACTGGAATACCGAGCTTGACCGAGGCATCATTCAGCAGATATCTGCTTGGAAAGTTGTCGGCCCCATCGATCACCACATCGAAGCCGGACAGGATGTCCATGATGTTGTCTGCACCAAGCCGAGTGTCGAACGTGAGGACTTCCAGGTCGGGGTTCATGGCGGTAAGCGTTGCCTTGGCCGAATCGACCTTGCGTTCGCCGATCCGGTCCTGATTGTGAAGGATCTGTCGCTGCAGGTTCGACTCATCGACGACGTCCATGTCGATGATCCCGATCGTGCCGACCCCGGCGGCGGCAAGATAGAGCGCAGCCGGCGAGCCGAGACCGCCGGCGCCGAGCAACAGGACCCGGGCGTCGAGGAGCTTCTGCTGCCCCTCCTCGCCGACCTCCGGAAGGAGCAGGTGACGGCTGTAGCGGTTCCGCTGATCGGCGCTCAACGTCTTCGGCGAGACCCAGGGCCGCCCCTCGTCCTTCCATCGGTTGAAGCCACCGTCCATCGACGTCACGTCGCGGTAGCCGAGCTCCATCAACGTCTTTGCCGCAAACGCCGAGCGGACCCCGCCGGCACACATGACGACCACCGGTGCCGCCTTGTCCGGCAGCCGGGCCTCGACCTGGGCTTCGAGATTGCCCCGGACGATCTGGACCGAGTCTGGAACGACGCCCTGTGCGGTCTCGTCCGGCTCCCGGACGTCGAGCAACGTGGCCCCGCCCGCCAGTGCGGCCGCCGCCCCTTCGGGATCGGTCTCGGCGATCGCTGCCTTGGTGGCTGCCAGCAGGTCCCTGAACGTTGTCATGAGGTGCGTCCGATCTTGGGGGTGTTCTGGGTGTTCTGGTCGGTATCCAAACCCTACCGAGTTGGTCAACAATTGAGGGAACCCCGCCGCCCGAGCGGCTATTCCCAGCCGGTGATCGGCGGCAGCACCTCGCTGATCGATCCCTGGACGACGACGTCTGCCAGGTCGTCCATCTCGGTCGGGCTGCCGTTCACGATGATGATCCTGGCCCCGCTTCCCTTGGCGATCGGGACCACCCGAGCCACCGGGTAGACCGCCAGGGTCGAGCCGACCGCCAACAGCAAATCGCAGGTGGCGGCGGCCTGGTTCGACCGCTCGATGTCTTCGACGAGCAGGTTCTGGCCGAACGAGATCGTCGCCGACTTGAGGATCCCGCCGCAGCGAGGGCACGGCGGATCGGTCTCGCCCCGGCGCACCCGATCCAGGGCCTCCTGCATCGGGGCCCGGTAGTCACACGACATGCACATCACCTCCCGGGCCGTCCCATGGACCTCGACGATCCGATCCGGATCCGATCCGGCGGCGTGATGCAGCCCATCGACATTCTGGGTGATCAACAGGTGCAGTTTGCGGCGCTGCTCCAGCGCCAACAGGGCCTGATGGCCCCGGTTCGGTTCGGCCGCCCACATCGGACTGTCGAGCCTGGTCAGCCAGGCGTTCCGACGCAGGTCGGGGTCGGCCAGGTAGTTCTGGAGCGTCGCCTGCTTCTCGGCTCCCGGGTTCTTGGTCCAGACCCCCTGGGGCCCTCGGAAGTCCGGAATTCGGGAATCGGTCGATATCCCGGCCCCGGTCAGGACGGTGATGCGCTCGGCCGCCGACACCAGCGCCGCTGCCTCGGCGACCGCGGCGGCCCTTGCCTCGATCGCCTCCTCGGTGTCGTCCCCGGCCTGACCCGTTCCGCTGCTCACGCCCAGACGCTAGCCGAGACCGCAGCCGTCGGCGGAAGCTCGTCACGGAGGAATCCTCGCCCGGTCCCGTATCATCGATGGTCCAGACCTTCCCCTGCCGCCCACAACGGGCCCGCATTCGATGCGCAAGGAGCGAAGTGATGGAATCACAGGATCAGCACCGGCCCGATCGCCAACGGGACACCGAGGCCTCGGGATCCAGGTCGTCGGCGGAGCCGATCGGCCGGGCAGACAAGTGGCGGCCCACACGCCCCGGCCCGTCGTTCCCCGAGGAGGCCATCCGGGTCACCGCCTGGGCCGACCCGGTGCTCGACAACCTCGGCCACGACCCCCGCTCCCCCTACGTCGAGCGGTTCTGGCTCCCGATCCTCGGTCCGTCGTGCGTGCTGCTCCTCCGACGGCTCGCGGCCGACCTGGAGCGGTCGCCGGACGGGTTCCTGCTGGAGACCGCCAGGCTGGCCCCGGCGCTCGGTATCGGGATGAAGGGCGGGAGGAACGGGCCGCTGTGGCGGGCGGTCGAGCGGGCGTGCCGGTTCGGGGCGGCCCAACGGAACGGCGAGCTGCTTGCGGTCCGGCGACGGCTGCCGCCGCTCACCGCCCGTCAGACCGAGCGGCTCCCGGCGGACCTGGCGGCCGAGCACGCCCGGTGGGCAGAGCAGCGGCTCGTTCAGCCGCGCCGCCAGACGATCGCCACCTGGTCCGAGCGGCGGGATCGCCAAACGCCGGCCGGCACGAGCTCGGATGAGGTCACCCCGCTGGATGACGCTGCCTGAGCCGGGGGTCGGGACCGCAGCCGGCCAGCTCGCTGCGGTCCCGGCTCGATCGGCCGGTCGGCGTCAGTAGGCGCCGTCCGACTTGAGCACGGCTGGGATTGTCCTGGCCAGGATCGACACGTCGACCAGCAGGGACCAGTTGTGGACGTAGTACAGATCCAGTCGGGTGTACTCGGCGAAGCTGGTCCCGCTCCGCCCGGATACCTGCCACATGCCGGTGATACCCGGCTTGACCTGTAGCCGGGCATAGAGCTCGGGGTCCCAGTCTGCCATCTCGGCCCGGAGCGCCGGGCGGGGCCCGACCAGGCTCATCTCGTTCCTGAGGACGTTGAACAACTGCGGCAGTTCGTCGAGCGACGTCTTGCGGAGGAACCGACCGACCCCGGTCACCCGGGGATCGGCCCGCATCTTGAACAGCGGACCGGCGCCCTCGTTCTCGGCCTCGAGATCGGCCAGCAGTTCCTCGGCATTGACGACCATCGACCGGAACTTGAACACGTCGAACGGGTCGCCGTCTCGGCCGACCCGTTCCTGTCGGAACAGCACCGGACCATCGGAGGTGGCCTTGATCACGATGGCCAGGATCAGCATCAGCGGTGCGGCAACCAACAGCACCATCGACGTGACACTGACGTCGAACAGTCGCTTGGCCCGCCCTCGCCAGCCGCCGCGGGGCCGGGGAGCGATCCAGGTCGCAACGCTCGGCCCCAGGGTGCGGGTGGCCAGACGATCGGTCGAGATGTCAGAGAGCGTCGAGGCCAGGTCGACGTACAGCCCGGCTTCCAGCAGTCCTCGAACCAGCAGGTTGGAGGTGGCACCGTCGACCGAGGACTCCGCGACCACCACGCCCCGTGCATCGGCGCTGCGGGCCAGGGCCACGGTACGGGTCAGAAGCTCGTCCGCGTCCCGACACTCGGCCGGATCGAGCTGCTCGAGGACCGTGTGAGGGCTGGTCCGGTCTGCATCGATCGAGGCTCGAAGCTCGGTCCCCTCGGCCCCGCCTGCGACCAGGATCGATGCCCAGAGCCCGTGACCGGCCTTGCGACGGGCCGCGAACCAGAGCCGGAGCCCCTCCCGCTCGACCGCGACCGCGCCGACGGTGGCGAACAGCAGGACGACGGCGGCACCGAGATCGATGTCGAGGCCGCTGACGCCGGCCACCGCACCGAGGAGCAGCAGGCTTCGGATCCCACTGCGGCCGATCCGGGCGAACTCCTCGCCCCGGTCGGTGGCCAGTCGGGAGTTGTACAGCCGGAACATCGCCATCCACAGCCACACCGTCGAGCCGAAGGCGGCGGCGACCGGAACGGTCAGACCCCCGCCGTCTGTGATGGCGAGGGCGGCGACCACACCGACCACGATGGCGACGATGTCGCAGGCGATGACCAGGACCCGTCGGCGGATCGCTCGGAACGACGACATCGGCGGCGTGGAAGACGCCGAACGGGCATGGGTTGGTGGGGTCGAGACTGGGTGCATCGGTACGCCGAAGACGGAGGGAGAACGTCCCTTCAGTTGTCGGCGGGTCCGGAATCGACCCTTAGAAGTTCAATGGGGCGCAACCGGGTGAGGGATGCACCCCGACCTCACCAGTTGGCCAGGGTGTCGATCAGGACCCGGACCCCGAAGCCGGTCCCTCCCTTTGGCGTCAGGCCACGATCGGCGTCCGCCATGGCCGACAGGCCGAGGTCGATGTGGGCCCACGGCCGACCGTCGGTGAACTCCTTGAGGAACAGCCCGGCGATCAGGGCCCCGCCGTAGGGACCGTTCCCGATGTTGCGGAGGTCGGCCACGTTCGAGTCGAGCTGGCCCCGGTACTCCTCCGGCAGCGGCAGCCGCCAGACCTTCTCCCCGGTCCGGGCCGAGGCCGCTTCGACCCTGGCCGCCAGCTTGTCGTCCGAAGCCATGAGGGCGGCGATCTGGGTCCCGAGCGCTGCGGAGGCCGATCCGGTCAGGGTGGCGATGTCGATGATGGCGTCCGGCTCGGCCTCGGCCGCCAGCGACAACGCATCGGCCAGGACCAGCCGGCCCTCGGCGTCGGTGTTCAGGACCTCGACCGACATCCCGTTCCTGGCTACAAAGACGTCCCCAGGCCGCTGGGCGTTGCCCCCGGTCATGTTGTCGGTCAGCGGGATGTAGCCCGTGACCGCCACCGGGACCGCCGCGGCGGAGAGGGCGGTCATGGTGGCCATGACCGCCGCTGCGCCGGCCATGTCGATCTTCATCGTCATCATCCCGGCTGCGGTCTTGAGCGACAGGCCACCGGAGTCGAACGTGATGCCCTTGCCGACCAGGGCGACCTTGGCCTTCGGTGTCCGACCCTTCGGGGTGTAGGCGATCGTCAGGAACCGGGGCGGATTCTCCGACCCCTGGTTGACTGCGAGCAACCCGCCGAGCTTCTCGGCCCGGATCCGCTCCTCGTCCCAGACCGAAACCCGGACGCCGGTCCCGGCGGCGGCCTTCCTGGTCTTGGCCACGAAAGCCTCGGGGGTCAGCGAGCCGCCGGGCTCATTGGTCAGATCCCGAGCGAGGTTGACCGCGTCGACCACGGCGTTGGCCGCTACCACTGCGCCCTTGACCCCCCGCCCGGCGCTGACGAGCGTGACCTTCTTGAGGGCGATCTGCCGCTTGGCTGCGGTCGTCTCCTTCAGCGTGGTGTAGCGGTAGCTGGCGAGGCGAATCCCCTCGATGGCGGCGACGGCGGCATCGGCCGGCTCGACCGAGCCGACCCCGGCACCCAGGGTGCAGATCACCTGCTGATGACCGGCAACCGCCTTGGCGTAGGCCGCAGCGGCCTGACGGATCCGGTCGGCGTCGACCTCCGCCGGCTTGCCGAGCCCGACCAGGACCTCGGCCGGACCGCTGCCGTTTGCCGGCAGGAACAGGGTTTGGCCTGGCTTGGCCTCGAAGCCTTGCAGCTTTGCCGCCCGCTTGATGGCGGCCGGCAGCTTGTTCAGCTGGCTGGTGGTGGTCGGTCGATCGGTGGCGGTTGCGGACTTCGGCGGGCGAGTCGCAACGGTGACGGTAGGCATGGCGCAAGCCTATTGGCGGTTGGTTCAAACCCCGAGGGCGCTCGACCGCCCCCAGTCAACGCTCGATGTCACCGTCCGTTGGCGGGCGCAGGCAGCGCCTGCTCGAGGTCGACCGTGCCGGCGAACAGGTCACCGTGGTCGGCGACCCGGGCCAGGACCTCCCCGGCCTCGAACGACAGCGGCGAACCGTCTGCCCCGTCTGCGACCTCGTCCCACGTGACCGGGGCCGAGACCGTCGGCCTGGGGCGGGCCCGAAGCGAGTACGGGGCCACGGTCGTCTTGTGCCTGGAGTTCTGGGACCAGTCGACGAACACCTTCCCGTGGCGCAGCGCCTTCTTCATCTCGACCAGCACGTGATCGGGATCGGCCCTGGCCACCAGTTGGCCGACCGCCAGGGCGAAATCGGCGGCCTGTCGATGCCCGTGTGGGGTGTTGAGGGGGACGTAGACCTGGAGCCCCTTCGACCCCGAGGTCTTGGCGAACGCCGCCAGGCCGACCGCGTCGAGCACCTCCTGAAGCCGGAGCGCGACCCGGCAGCACTCGGCGATGCCGGCCGGTACCCCGGGGTCGAGGTCGAACACGACCATGGTCGGGGTGTCGAGATCTGCGGCCCTGGCCATCGGGCTGTGGAGCTCGATGGCGGCCAGGTTTGCCGTCCAGACCAGCGCCGCCGGCTCGTCGAGGGTGCAGTAGTCGATCCCGGCGTCACCGTCCCCCGGACCGAGGGCCGTGCCGACCCAGGCCGGCCGGTGATCGGGACAGGTCTTCTGATAGAACGACTCGCCGTCGACACCGTCCGGCCACCGCCGGAGCGTGATACAGCGACCCTGGACATGGGGCAGCATCACCGCAGCGATCCGGGCGTAGTAGTCGATCACCTGGGATTTGGTGAACCCGACCGACGGATAGAGGACCTTGTCGAGGTTCGACAGGCTGAGCGTCCGCTCCTCGAACGCAACCTCGACTCGATCGGACACGTCGCTCGCTACCGGGTCAGGCCGACTTGGCCGCCGGCTCGTCCTCCGCCGCCTTCTTCGTCGACCGCTTCGATCCGCTCTTGGCCGCCGCCCGCTTGGCCGGACGCTTCTTCGCCGCCTTCTTCCGAGGCTTGACCGCATCCTCGTCCTCGATCGACTCGGTGTCCTCGGCCCCGGCCTTTCGGGCCTCCTTGGCTGCGGACACGCTGGCTTCGAGGGCGGCCAACAGATCGATCACCGCAGCGTCGTCCGCAGCGGCCGGTGCCTCGACGGTCCGGATCTCGCCGGACGCCTTGCTCTGGAGCAGATCGAGGACCTCCTCCCGATACGTGTCGTGGTACTGGGACGGCTCGAAGTCGGTGGTCAGCGAGTCGATCAGCTGGCCGGCCATCGTCATCTCGGCATCGGTGATCTCGATGTCCGACAACTCCTCGAGGCCGGGGATGTCGTCAGACGCCACCAGCTCGTCCGCATAGACCATGGTCGACATCATCAACAGCCCGTCGATCGGCCGGATGGCGACCAGGTACTGCTTGGTCCGCATGATGAAGGTGGCGATGGCGACCCGGCCGCTCTCCTCCATGGCCTTGGCCAACAGGGCGTAGGACTTACGGGCCAGCTCGTCCGGTACCAGGAAGTATGCCGAGTCGTAGAACACCGGGTCGATCTCGGCCTCCAGCACGAAGTCCGAGATGTCGATCATCCGGGACGCCTTCGGCGACAGGGTGGCGAGCTCGTCCTCGGTGACGATGACGTAGGAGTCCTTGGTGACCTCGTAGCCCTTGACGATCCGCTCGTACGGGACCTCTTCGCCCTCGGCGTTGACCCGCTTCTGCTTGACCCGGCTGTTGGTCTTGGCATCGATCTGGTTGAACCGGACGTTCTTCCGACTGACGGCACTGAACAGTTTGACCGGTACGGACACCAGGCCAAAGCTGATCGCTCCGCTCCAAATGGCTCGAGGCATGATCCATCTTTCGGTCGGACGTCGGGGCGGCTGAGCCACCGACGCATCCGGGCACACGATCTCGTCTCCGATCCCACAACGGGAACGGCCCGGGTCCGGGCGACTCCCATCCCCGGTCCACTAGAGGGTACTTCGCCGGCCGGCCCCTGGCACGGCCGCCGGGTCCGGGCCCGACCGGCCGGCTCAGGCGACGGGGTTGGCCAACAGGGCCCGGGCCACGAGATCGGTCCCGAACGCGGTCAGGATGGCCAGGTACAACAGGCCGGTAGCGGCCATCACCGCCGAGTACTGCTTCTCCCGCAGTGCGGCGACCGTGACCCCGACCAGCCCGATGGTGGTGACCGCACAGGCGGCCCAGAACCAGCCGAGCATCCCGTTCCAGCCGTCATCGATGGCACCGGTCCAGACCGACACCATGCCGGTGGGGATGAGGAGCAGCACGACCTCAGGAACCCAGGAGATCCCGGTCCATCGGACCAGCTCGCCGATCGGTTCCCGGCTCAGCCCGGGCTGGACCAGATACCAGTGGCCGAGCAGCATGGCGTCGCTGACCGCTCCGAGAAACACGGTGCCGGTCACCATCCTGGCCACCGCCAACCAGGTCGGACCGCCGGCATCCACCGCAGCTGCGACCACCCCGACCAGCCCGATCGCCGGTGCGATGAGGTCGAGCCGGGGATCGAACTCCGGGCCGTCCCCCTTGTCCCTGGCGGTCCGGTCGATGCCGGTCATCGCCGCCACCCGTGCCGTCCGGGCCTCGGCCAGGGCCTTCTGGTTCGTGACGCCGGCGTCCTTGCGGACGACCGAGACCACCAGCGTGACGGCGGCGGCGAGCGCGACCCCCGCCGCGCTCAGATCCCGGAGCAGGAGCGGGTCGAAGACCAGCCCGGCGGCCAGTGCGCCGAGGGCCATCAGCCCGTAGGTTCCCCGGAGCAGCCAGCCGTACCCGAGGCCGACCAGGCGATGGCGGGTGGTGACCCACAGGAACAGCAGGCCGCCGGTGGCCCACTGGAGCAGGACCGAGGCCCCGTCGAGTTCGATCACGGTCGATTCCCGCTTGGTGCTGCGGTTGGGACCGGGGTCACGCCTCGACGATGGCCAGGTCGTGGGCAACGCGGTTGAGCGGCATCGGGCCGTCGTCGGTGCTGACGACGATGTCCTCGATCCGGGCCCCCCACCGGTCTGCGATGTAGAAGCCGGGCTCGATCGAGAAGGCGTTGCCGGCGGCAAGCGGCGCATCGTTTCCGGAAACGAGGTAGGGGTCCTCGTGGGCCTCGACCCCGATGCCATGCCCGAGCCGGTGGAGGAACCACTTGCCGAGCTCGGCGTCCTCGAGGCGGTCCCGGGCCACCTTGTCGACCGACTCGGCCGGGGCGCCGACGACGGCGGCGTCGACCGCCATGGCCTGGGCCTCCTGGAGCGCGTCGTAGGCTTCTGCGAACTCGGCCGGAGGCTCACCGGTGTAGACGCAGCGGGTGATGTCCGAGCAGTAGCCGGGCTCACCGTGGGGTTCGGCCGTGGTCCCACCGAAGTCACACAGCACGATCTCATTCGGCTGGATCACCCGGTCACCGGCGTGGTGGTGGGGGCTGGCTGCGTTCTCACCGGCGGCCACGATGGCGAAGTTCACCGCCGCGTGCCCCTCGGCGAGGATGCGCCGACCGAGCTCGGCCGAGACGTCGGCCTCGGTCCGGCCGATCAGCGGAATCTCGCCGGACCGGAGGGCGGTGGCGACCCGGTCGACCCCGGCCGCCGCAGCCTGGAGCCGCTCGATCTCGTGGGCCTCCTTTGCCGCCCGCAGCGGACCGGTCACCAGCCCGCCGGCCGACCAGGTGACGCCGGGCATGGCGGTCTGCAGCGCCACCAGGAACCGGCTCCAGGTGTGGTCGCCGATGGCGGCGGTCCGAGCCCCCCGGGCCAGGTCGGCGGCGATGGCGACCGGGTCCTCGGTCTCACCCCACCCGACGACGGAGAACACCTCCGGTCGGGCGACGACCCGTGGCACCTCGAACTCCGGGATGACGAGCGTGGCCGGGCCGTCCGACCGGACGACCAGCATGGTCAGACGCTCGAGAGGCATGGCCTCGTAGCCGATCAGCCATGGCATGTCTGGGCCGACCGACAGCATCAGGGCGTCGACCCCGGATGCCGACATCGCCGCACGGACCCGATCAAGGCGTTGCTCGAACATGGCGTGATGGTACCCCGGCCTCGTCTCCCCAACCGACCCGGACGGCGCCGATGATCGGTCGTGAGCGGGCCGCTGACCGGTCAGGCGACCGCCGGCTCGATCCGGCCGACCACGTCGCCGGACGTGTTGGTCACCGCCCGGCTCACCGCGCCCTGATCGAGGATGCCGAGCCGGGCCAGGACGGCCGAGATCGCGACCTCGGCGGCCCTGGTCGCACCGTCCGCCACCTTCACCGCGATGCCGAGCCCACGGTCCGGCAGACCGGCGACGAAGACCCCCTCGGCCCCGGTCTTGACCACCAGGGGCTCGGCGATGGCGTCGCCGAGCGTGACCTCGTGCCGTCCAGTGCCGGCGATCCAGAACTGCCGCCCCTGCGGGGCAGCGACGAGGCGGGCGGCGGCCGAGGCGGTCGCCGGGTCGAGGCCGACCGGATCGACGAGCCGCTGCATCGCACCGGCCAGGCCGACGAGCGGCACCGCGAAGGTCGGGATGGCACAGCCATCACGGCCCGGGGTCTGATCGGCGAGCCGGTGGCCGGTGAACTCCTCGATCGCTTCGGTGACCAACCGCTGCAGGGGATGCTCCGGCTCGACGTAGCCGGCCGGATCCAGGGCGAGATGGCGGATCACGGTCAGGAATCCGGCGTGCTTGCCCGAGCAGCAGTTGTAGAGGACGGCCGGCCCCTCCCCGATCCGGTGGAGCTCGGCCGCAGCCGCCGCAGACATGGGGAGATCGGGCCCGCAGGCCAGATCCGCCGGGCCGAAGCCAAGCCGGTCCAGCCAGGCGGCGACCGCGGCAACGTGGGCCGGTTCGCCGCTGTGGCTGGAGCAGGCCAACACCACCTCCTCTTCGGTGACGTCGAACCGGTCGGCGGCGCCGGACCGGAGCAGCGGGACCGCCTGAACGAACTTGATCGCCGATCGGGGGATCACCGCCCGTTGTGGATCACCGTCGGCCAGGATCGTGCCGTCGCGGCCGACGACCACGGCATCGACCCGGTGCTCGCTCTCGACCACCGGGCCCCGGGTGACCAGGATTCTCACCGAATGAACCGTACGAACCTTGGAGAACCGTCGCACCGGCCGAAGGAGATTGTGACAACACCGCGGTCCAAGGATGGGCCGGGACATTGGATACGGACATTGACATACTCGACGACACCCCCGACGTCCGGGCCCCCATCGGGTCCGCCGCCTTCCGCCCCTCCGGGCTTCGGCGACCCCCACGACCGGCTACTGGCGGCGGCCAGGGCCAGCCGGGACCGGCTCCGGACCCGCCTCGACCAGGCCAACACCCTGCATGACCTGGGAAAACGTGAGCTCTTGACCTCGCAGCGGGACATCAGACGCCTGCAACGGATCGGTGCCCTCCCGGACCCGACCGAGTATTGGCAACGCTCCGCGCTGCCTCGGGCCGCCATCCTGATCGACGCTGCGATGGTCGCCGTGCTCGACGAGGGCGAGGCGCTTGGGCGAGGCGTCGACCGGTTCGTCGCCGAGCTGACGGACGGGCCGATGAGCCACTGGGCCCTCGGTCCGCAGGGCCGGCCGACCATACGGGCCTCGGTCGGCTCGGCTGCTGCGGAACTCATGGCCTCGATCGACGGGCCGGCCCCGATCGACGCCCTCGGGGCGTGGTGGCAACGTCGACTCCGCCGGGCCGCGATCGTCCGGGCACTGCCGAGGCTCCGAGCGAACGGGGCAGACATCGAGCTGGCGATCGGGCGGGTCGAGATGACCCTGCTCGACCGCCCACCGTGGTGCCACGGCGACCGGCTGCTCTCGGCGTTCGAGATCGCCCACGGCGAGATCCGGACCCAGGTCGAGGTGGTGGCAGACGACCTCCTCGCCCGATCGACCGGCCGGGGGGATCACAAGCTGCTGTCGCCGAGGAGTCGGGTCACGATCGAGCTTCGGGGCTGACTCGGCCGCCAACCAGCCGCATCCAGCCCGGCCGCGGGCACACTGTGGTGTGCATCCGGTCTCGACCGCCTTCTTCCTCCTCGGCTACGGGCTGTCGCTCCCCATCGCCACCCGGCTGGCGGCGGTCGTCGCCGGCCAGCACCGGCTGGCGATGTGGGGTCACCAGCTGGGGATGGTCCTTGCCGCGGTCGGCTGGCTGCTGCGGGGTCAGGTACTGGTTGGGGTCGGACACATCCTCTGGATGACCGGAGCCGGCATCTGGTTTCGGCTCCGGCAACCCCGGGCTGTCGCGTAGCGCTGGATCAGTCGCCGAGGGACCGGGCGATGCTGCCGGCGTGATGGCTCGACCGGCTGAGGGGGCTGGCGGCCACGTGGGCCAGGCCGAGTTCCTGCTCCCCGATCCGCTTGAGCTCCTCGAACTCGGCCGGCTCCCACCAGCGGTGGATCGGCAGATGGTGGGAGGTCGGGCGCAGGTACTGGCCGATCGTCACGACCTCGACCCCCACCGCAGCGAGATCGGCCAGCGTGGCCACCACCTCGTCCGGCGTCTCCCCCATCCCGACGATCAGCCCGGACTTGGTGGTCCGGCCACGGTCGGCCGCTCTGGCCAGCAGGGTGAGACTCCTGGCGTAGCTGGCAGACGGACGAACCGCCCGCTGGAGTCTGGCCACCGTCTCGATGTTGTGGTTGACGACGTCCGGCGCCGAGTCGCAGACGACGTCGAGCGACGCAACCGAGCCCTGGAGATCGGAGATCAGGACCTCGACCCCCACGCCGGGGGTCCGGGCTCGAATGGCTTCGACCGTCTCGGCAACGATCGCCGCCCCGCCATCGTCCAGGTCATCCCGAGCGACCATGGTTAGCACGGCAAAGCTGAGGCCGAGCTCTTCGACCGCGGTGGCGACCCGGGCCGGCTCGTCGTTGTCGACCGCATCCGGCTTCCGAGTGTCGATCAGGCAGAACCCGCAGGCCCGGGTGCACCGCTCGCCGAGCAGCATGAACGTGGCGGTGCCCTCGTTCCAGCACTCGAAGATGTTCGGACAGCCGGCCTCCTCGCACACAGTGGTCAGCGAGAGGTTCCGTGCCGTCTTCTTGAGCTTCCGGAAGTTCTCGTCTGTCCGCAGGTTGACCCGCATCCAGGCCGGCTTCCGCGAACCGATCTCCAGACCACCGGCCACCCCGGCTTCGGCCAGCCGGCCCTTGAGTCGCACCGGCACGCCGGCATCCGGGGCCGAGGCTCTGGCCGGCGACGGACTTTTGGCGGCGGCCGGCGCAGGCGACGGCGACGGCGCGGCAGAGGGTGACGCAGACGGCTTGATGACCTGTCCCGGGCCCATCCCTCGAGAGAACGGGGCCAGATCGGTTGCGGCGTGTCGCCAGACGACATCGCTGCGGACCACGTCCAGCTCGGGTCGGAGCCGGGCTGAGACCCGATCGACCAGCAGGTCGACCACGTCCCGCCGCTCCACCGTGACGCCTTCAGCGGCGATCGACGTGACCGGGCGATCGGCGATCCCACAGGGCACGATCCGGTCGAACCAGGACCGATCCACATCGACGTTCAAGGCGAACCCGTGCATCGACCGCCCGCGGGACAGACGGACCCCGATGGCGGCAATCTTGCGGGCGGTCGGACGATCCGGTTCGATCCACACCCCCGGATAGCCGAGCAGCCGGCCGGCGGGAAGACCGAGGTGCTCCAGCACGTCGATCAGGGCCTGCTCTACCAGGTCGACGTAGGCAACGGTGTCTGCCATGCCACCGCCGCGCTTACCTGGCACGTTGAGGATCGGATAGCCGACGATCTGCCCCGGCCCGTGGAACGTCACGTCGCCGCCGCGATTGACCCGGAGGACGTCGGCCCCGACCTCGGCCGGATCAGCGACGATGTTCGCCGGGTCACCGCTCCGCCCGATCGTGTAGACCGGCGGGTGTTCGAGGAG
>JBCCFN010000072.1:0-19036 GCA_039029715.1 Actinomycetota bacterium
CCGGCAACCGTCATGGACTCTCCGACCGACGCCCACGTCGACACCGTCACCGAGACCGGGCGGCGGCGCCGAGCGGGTCAGCCGCTGGCGGCCGGACGTCGTCGGGGCCGGCTGGCCCTGGCCGCCGTACCGGTCGTGGCCGTGGTGGCCGCGGCCGCACTGGTGCTGCGAGCCCCCGGCGCCGGCAACGGCTCCGGCGTGGTCTCGACTGCGACCCCGTCGGCCACCACCTCGACGGCGACCTCGCTCATCACCCAGTCGACCGACGCGCCGGCCACCACGACGACCGGGGTCCCCAGACTGCCGGCCGACGGCGGCCAGCCGGATGCGCAGGGGATCATCCGCACGGCGGTGGCGCCGTGGGACGCCGGTCTGGCCGAGACCCTGGCCTGCAACCTGCTGCTGGAGTCGGACTTCGAGGGCAACACCCTGCCCGAGAACTTCTTCCAGGACGGCGAGGATCCGGGACGACCCCTGGTGTCGGTGGCCCCGACCGGAGGCGTCGACGACTCCGGCTCGCTGCTGATCGGGAGCACCGGCTGGGGCCAGTGGGGCGAGGACGTCCCGGTGGAGCCCGGGCGGACCTATCTGTTCAGCGCCAACACCACCCTGACCGGGGACGTGAGCGTGTCCGAGCTGTCGGTGGTCTGGCTCGACGCCGACTTCGATCAGCTGGCCGAAACCCCGGCCCTGGACGTGGTCGCCTCCGGCGGCGGCCAGCTCACCCTGGGCACCGGACCGGCGCCGGCGGCCGCCCGCTACGCCGTCCCCCGCCTGTACAAGGACGCCTCCACCGGGGTGCTGACTGCGGACGAGCTGGTCTTCGCTCCCGGCGGCTCGGACTGCGAGGACCTGCTCCTCGGCTGAGCGGCCAACCGGACCGATGGTCCACCGGTCGGCGCGCCGGCAGGACGGCTGGACGGCCCGCCGGACCCGCCATCGGACTAGCCTCGGTGCCGATGAATCCTCCGGCCGTCGTCGAACTGCTCAATCCGGACCAGCCGTCCGGGTCGGCCAAGCGATGGGACATCGCCGCCTCGACCATCGTCGGCCGAGGTGGTGAGGCCGGCATCGTCCTGGCGGTCGAGGCCCTGTCCCGCCACCACCTGCTGCTCGAGCCCAGACCGAACGGCTGGTACGCCGCAGACCTCGGCAGCCGGAACGGCACCCACCGCAACGGCACGGCGCTCGGCTCCGAGCCGGTCCAGCTCCACGACGGTGACCTGCTGGTGCTTGCCGGATCGCTGACCCTCCGGTTCCGGGACCCGATGGCCACACCGCTGGCACCGAGGATCGGCCGACTGCACGGGGTCTGGATCGACCCCGGTGGCGGCGATGTCTGGGTCGACGCCCGGCGCCTCGAACCGGCCCTGACCGCCAGGCAGTACCGCCTGATCGAGCGGCTGTACCGAGCCGACGGTGACGTGGTGACCAGACCGGACCTGGTCGCTGCGGTCTGGGACGACGTCGACGCCGAGGGGGTCACCGACGAGGCGCTGACCGCCCTGCTCAAGCGGACCAGGAAGCGGCTGGCCGAGATCGAGACCGGACCGCCGGCCATCGAGATCATCCGTCACCGAGGGGTCCGGCTCCGGGTCGGTCCCTGACCGCGGGGTGTCTGGGACTCGTCCGGCAAACGTCCCGTCTCCGTCCAGTTCGACCGGATCGAGGTCCGTACGGTCGGCTCCATGGACACCTCACCATCCCCGTCCCCTGCCACGACCGGCCGGCGGTGGCGGACATGGCGGCGATCGTCTGCCGTCGTGGCCGCCGCACTGCTCGTCCTCACCGGCCTGGTGGCGCTGCCCGGTCCGGCCGAGGCCGCAGACGATCCGGGCACGGTGGTCCATGTGCTCTACGACGACGCGATCCGGGCCGGATGGGCCAACTGGTCGTGGGCCGAGGTCGACCTCGATCATCGCGACACCGTGGCCTCCGGCGACTCGTCGGTCGCAGTCGATGCCGGCCCGTGGGAGGCGTTCTTCATCGGCCGGAACGACGCCAAGCCGCTGCCCCTCCACGGCAGCGTCCGGTTCGAGGTCAACGGCGGACAGAGCGACGCGCCGGTCGGTGTCCGCCTGGTGGCGGGCGATGGGCAGAGCGCCTCGATCCCGGTCGAGACCCGGGCCGGGACCTGGACCTCGGTCGAGGTCGACCTGGCCGAGTTCGGCGGCTTCGGTGCCTTCAGCGGCCTGTGGTTCGACAACCTGACCGACAGCGAGCGCCCGACCTACTACATCGACGACGTCCGGATCGTCACCGGCGAGGCACCGCCACCGTCTTCCGGGCCGACCCTGGCGGTGACGCTCGGGGCGGCAACGATCACCCGGACCGTGACCGATCCGGCGTCCGGCATCGTCACCGACCAGGCGGTCACGTTCCCCCACCCGATCAGCGATGGCGTCTACGGGATGAACTTCGCAAGCGACCCGGTCCGGGAGGAGCTGGGGGTGGCGGTCAACCGCTGGGGCGGCAACAGCACCGAGCGCTACAACCACCTGGTGTCCAGCACGAACGCCGGCACCGACTGGTTCTACATGAACGTGCCGGACGAGGTCGGGGCAGACGACACCTTCGAGAAGGCGAATCAGGCGGACGGGACAGCCACGATCATGACCCTGCCGATGCTTGGCTGGGTTGCCAAGGACCGGGGCGCCAACTGCAGCTACCCGACAAACGACGTCCTCGGGCCGGCCGCAAACGCCGGACCCCAGGACGCGGACGAGCCCCACGGCCAGGACAACTCGCTGCGCTGCGGCAACGGCTTCCGGGGTGGCGAGTGGCTGCCGGGGGCGGACCAGACGCTGACCAGCCGGGCGGCGGATGAGCGGTTCGCCGCCGACTGGGTCCGGGAGCTGGTGGCGACCCACGGGACCGCGGCCGCCGGTGGGGTCGAGATGTACGCCTTGGGCAACGAGCCCGGACTGTGGTACTCGACCCATCGCGACGTCCACCCCGAGCCCCTCGGCCGGGCCGAACTGATCGACAAGAACCAGCGCTGGGCCCGAGCGGTCAAGGACGTCGACCCGTCCGCAGACGTGATCGGCCCGGTCCTCTGGAGCGGCTACAGCTACTACGTCACCTCCGAGGAGATCCTCCGCGGCGATCGGCCGGGGCCCGAGACCCCAACCTTCGTCGGTGACTATCTCGACGGGATGCGGACCGCATCGGATCAGGCCGGGGCCCGGCTCCTCGACACCCTGGCCGTCAACTTCTACGACGACCGGGTCTACGGCACCGGCAGCGACGAGCTGCGACTGGAGGCCACCAGGCAGCTGTGGGACCCGGAGTATGCGCCGACCGACTGGTGGGTGGTCAGAGACTTCCTCTACGGCGACGGCTCGGCGGTGATCCCCCGGCTCAACAGCCTGATCGACCGGCACTATCCCGGCACCGACCTGGCGATCACCGAGTACAACTTCGGCGGGGACAACACCCTGGCCGGTGGGCTGGCCCAGGCCGATGCGCTCGGCATCTTCGGCCGGGAGGGGCTGGAGATCGCGACCGTCTGGGATCCGTTCCTGTCCTGGGTCGGGATGACCGAGGACCAGTGGGGGGCTCGACCGTTGATCGACGCCTTCCGGCTGTACCGGAACTACGACGGCCGGGGGTCCCGGTTCGGTGATGTGGCCAACCTCGGGACGTCGAGCGACGAGGGGGCGGTGGCGATCCACGCCGCTACCAGGACCGCAGACGGGGCGTTGACCTTGGTGGTCATCAACAAGACTCGGGCCGAGGTGGTCAGCCCGCTGACGATCACCGGTGGCGACGGCGGTACGGTCAGCGGGAGCGCCGAGCGCTTCGACTATCACGCCGGCACCGGCGGGGAGATCGTTGCCGGGGCCGCGGTGGCCGTCGGCAACGGTACGACGGTGACCCTGCCGGCCCGCTCGGCCACCGTCCTGGTCCTCCCCGGCGGCGGCGACCCGGCACCGGACCCCGAGCCCGATCCAGACCCGGCACCAGACCCGGACCCCGAGCCAGATCCAGACCCGGCACCGGGTCCCGAACCCGGCCCGGATCCTGAGCCCGACCCGACGCCGACGCCGACGCTGCCGACCGTCGACGGCGGGATGACCCTGATCGCGCCGCCGACCTCGACCCGGGAGGGTGGGCCGCTCGACAGCCCGACCGCGGTCCACCTCTGGCTCGAGCACGGTCCAACCACGCTGACCGGCCCGATCCGGGTCGACCGGACCGAGGACGGTGCCTTCCGGGGTAACAGCCTGTCCTCGGTCCGGCTGGCTCCGGGAACGACCGTCTGCTCGTGGTACGTGTTCGGCGATCGGCTCCAGGACCGGGGGGCGCTGCGAGGCACCATCGACTTCGGCGGCGCCGAGGTCCTCGGGGTGATCACCAGGAGCCGCAACCTCCGGGCGTCCGCCGTACTCGACGGGCCGTCGACCACCTACACCCATCAGGGCGCGGAGGGCAACGATCGGTTCACGCTGGAGCGGCGGCCGGAGGGCACGGTCCTCACGGTCGACTTCCGACTGGGTCGGGGCACCGACGCCATCCGGGTCCTGACCGATTGCGGCTGAGCGGCCGGGGCCGACCGGCCCGCTGCGGATGCCGGGTCGGTACGATGCCGAGATGTCGTCAGACGTGCTCGTGGCCGGCGGTGGTATCGCCGGGTTGACCCTGGCCCTCACCTGCCATCAGATCGGCGTACCGGTCTCCGTCCACGAGTCGACACCGGCACTCCGGCCACTCGGTGTCGGCATCAACCTCCAGCCGAACGCGGTCCGGGAACTGTTCGAGCTCGGCCTCGAGGATGAGCTCCGAGCCATCGGGGTCGAGACCGCCGAGTACGGGTTCTACACCAAGCACGGTGACGAGATCTGGGTCGAGCCCCGGGGCCGGCGGGCCGGGTACACCTGGCCCCAGTTCTCGGTCCACCGTGGCCGGCTCCAGATGCTGTTGTACGAGGCGGTCGTGGATCGACTGGGGCCCGAGCGAGTGGTCACCGGCTCCCGGGCGGTCGGCTTCGAGAACCGTGCCGACGGCATCGACCTGCTGATCGAGACTCGAGGCGGGTCGAGTGACGGTGCTGACGGCGGCCCGTCAGCGGTCACGCAGGTGCCGGGATCACTGGTGGTTGGTGCTGACGGGCTGCACTCCGCCATCCGGGGACAGATGGTGCCGGACGAGGGCCCGCCGAACTGGGGCGGCGCCATCCTGTGGCGGGGCGCCACCGTGGCCGAACCGTTCCGGGGTGGGGCGTCGATGGCCCTCATCGGCCACGCAACCCAACGGTTCGTCACCTACCCGATCTCACCCACCGACCCGGCGACCGGCACGGCCCTGATCAACTGGATCGCCGAGCTGACCGTCGACGAGGCGGACCGGATGGCCGAGACCGACTGGAGCCGCCGGGCCGTTGCCGCCGACTTCCTCGACCACTTCGCCGACTGGCGGTTCGGCTGGGTCGACGTCCCGGCCCTGGTCACCGGGACCGATGAGATCTTCGTCTATCAGATGGTCGACCGGGACCCGCTCGACCGCTGGACCCACGGTCGGGCCACCCTGATCGGCGATGCTGCCCACGTCATGTACCCGGTCGGTTCGAACGGGGCCAGTCAGTCGATCGTCGACGGCCGCCGGCTCGGCCGGGCGTTCCTGGATCACGGCGTGACCGAAGCGGCGCTCCAGGCCTACGAGGCCGAGGTCCGGCCCGCCACCTCCCGGATGGTCCTCCAGAACCGGGGGAAGGGACCGGACTGGGTCATGGACCTGGTCGAGCAACGGTCCGGTGGGGTCTACGACCAGGTCTCGGATGTGGTGAGCCACGCGGAACTCGCCGAGCACGCCGCCCGGTACAAGGGCATCGCCGGATTCAGCATCGACGAGCTGAACGCCGCACCGCCGATCATCCCACCGGGCGCCATCGTCGCCTGACCGGGCGGAAACTCCAGGCCGGCCAGCGGCGGCGGACGCTACGGTTGGCCGGGCGAGCGAGGGGGCAGATCATGACCGAGGGCCCGGCGCACTGGGACTTTCCACCGATTCGTACCGAGCGGTTGGTGCTCCGGGCCCCGATCGTGGACGACCTGGAACCGCTGTGGCGACGCCGAAACAACCCGGCGGTCGCCCACTACCAGAACTGGACCCTGCCCTATCCCCGGGCGCGGGCCGAGGCGATCGTCAAGGCCGCGGTGTCCGAGGGCGGCCCGACCGACGGGGCGTGGTGGATGGCAACCGTGACCGAGCGTGAGGGTGACGCCGGGTCCGGGTCCGTGGTCGGCGATCTGGCCATCAACCTGTCGTGGGGTGGCCGGGCGGCCGAGATCGGGTACTCGCTCGACCCCGATCGACAGGGCCGGGGTTATGCGGTCGAGGCGGTGGAGGCCCTGTTGGACTACCTGTTCGAGGTGGTCGGGATCCGCCGGGCGTCCGCCATGCTGCACCCGGACAACGTGCCGTCCGCCCAGGTGTTGGAACGGGTCGGGTTCCAGTTCGAGGGCCAGACCAGGCAGTCGTTCTTCGAGGGTGACGGCCAGGACGCCGAGACCTCAGACGATGCCCTGTACGGCATGACCTTCGACGACCGGGCGGCATGGCTCGACCGACCGACCGATCCGCCGGACGAGGTCACGCTGGTCGAGATCGGCCCGGAGAACTTCCGGGACGTCATGGCCCTGGCCACCCACCGCTCCCAGGAGCGGCTGGTGGCCCCGGTGGCCAACAGTTACGCCAACGCCCTGTTCCCCCCGGTCCGCGACGGGGTGCCGGTCGTCCCGTGGTTCCGGGCCATCCAGGCCGACGGGGAGCCGGTCGGCTTCGTGATGCTCGCCCTGCCCTCGGAGGCCGAGCCCGACCTCTATCTGTGGCGGTTGTTGGTCGATCGGCGGCATCAGCGGCGAGGCATCGGCGGGCTGGCGGTCGATGCGATCGAGTCGGTGGGCCGGGATCTCGGGGTCGAGGGGGTTCGGGTGTCCTGGGTCGATGAGCGGGGCGGCCCCGGGCCGTTCTACCTGGCCCGCGGCTACCAGCCGACCGGCGAAGAGTCCGACGGCGAGACCGAGGCCAGGAAACCCCTGGACGGTGGCTGATCCGACCGATCTGGTCGAGATTTGAAGCTCACTCGACAGGCTTCAGCTCGGCCTCGCCACGGCCGATGGACTTGGACACATCGGGGGAACGCCCAACGAAGGGGTTCCGGAATGAAGCAGTTGTGGGTACGTATCGACCGGCAGATCGTCGGTCTGGTGATCGTGGCCTCGATCCTGACCGCAGTGGCCGTCCTGGCTGCCTCCTACTGGGGGTTCAGCCAGCTGGCCTCGCAGGCCAGGACCCTGCAGGAGGACTCGACCACCCGAGCCGCCGTCGACGCAACCGACGCGGTCTACGACCTGGTCAACGCCCAGTCGATCGCGGTCCAGCAGAAGGTCGACAGCGACCTGCTGGTGGCCAAGGACGTACTCGAAAAGGCCGGCGGCGCGTCGATCGACGACGCGACCACGGTCAGCTGGGACGCAATCAACCAGTTCACCAGGGAGACCACAACCGTCGAGCTTCCGGCGATGCTGGTCGGTGAGGACTGGCTGGGGCAGAACAACTCGCTCGACCAATACACCCCCGTGGTCGATGACGTGTTCGAACTGGTCGGTGGGACCGCAACGATCTTCCAGCGGATCAACGAGGAAGGCGACATGCTCCGGGTCGCGACCAACGTCGAGACCCTGGACGGCACCCGGGCCATCGGGACCTACATCCCGGCCATCAACCCGGACGGTACGAACAACATCGTGGTCGAGACCGTGCTGTCCGGGAAGACCTACCGGGGCACCGCGTTCGTCGTCAACGCCTGGTACGTGACCGCCTACGCCCCGATCTTCGATCCGTTCGGCAAGATCGTCGGCATCAGCTACGTCGGGGTCAAGCAGCAGCAGATCGATGCGATGCGGACCTCGATCGAGAACGCAAACGTCCTCGACACCGGCCGGGTTGCCGTGGTCAAGGGCAGCGGCGCCGACGCCGGTCAGGTCCTGATCTCTGGCGGTATGGAGCCCGGCACGCCGGCCGAGTCCTTCCTCGACGAGAGCGACGCCGCCGAGTTCCGAGCGTTCCTGGCCGAGGTGGTGTCCCAGCCGGCCGTCCCGATCCAGAGCAGACAGATGGCCTTCACGGGGTTCGGCACCGGGACGTTGGTCGGCGAGTACTTCGCCCCCTGGGACTGGGTGGTCCTGTCGTTGGTGCCGGACGCCGACGTCCAGGCCCTGCCGCTGAAGCTCGAGGACACGACCAACGGGATCCTGTTGATCGTCGTTGGCGTTGGCCTTGCGGTCACCGCCGGGGTCACGCTGGCCACGATGGGGGCGGCAAACCGGATCGCCAAGACGATCCGCGGTCACGCCACCACGACCGACAACTCGGTGACCACGATCGGCCTGGCGACAGACACCCTGTCCAAGACCGTGGCGGCGACGGTCGACGAAGCCGAGGACATGCGGCGGACCAGCACAGACGTCGCCGAGCACGCCGGCTCGGTCGCCTCCGCCACCGAGCAGCTGAGCGGAAGCTTCGACCTGGCGAACGAGAACGCCCAGTCGATGACCGGCATCTCCACCCGAGCCATCGCTGCGGTCGCCGATGCGACCCAGACCGTCGACCGGTTGGTCGACGCCGGCGAGGAGATCAACCGGGCAACCGATCTGATCTCGAGCATTGCGAAGCAGACCAACCTCCTCGCCCTCAACGCAACCATCGAGGCGGCGCGGGCCGGCGAGTCCGGGAAGGGGTTCAGCGTGGTGGCCAACGAGGTCAAGGAGCTGGCCTCCAGCACCGCGGCGGCCACCGAGGAGATCTCCCGCCAGATCGCCCTGATGCAGAGCGAGAGCGGCACCGCCAAGGGCGAGATGGAGCGGATGAACGAGATCGTCGGCGAGCTGACCGAGGTCCAGAACGCTCTGGCCGGCATCGTGTCCGAGCAGCGGGCGACCTCGATCGCCATCGCCAAGCGGGTCGGCGAAGCGGCGAGCGGGGCCGCGACCGTTGCCGATCGGGCATCGTCGCTGGCCACCAACTCCCAGGAGGCGGTCGCCGCCGCAAATCAGGCCGAATCCCGGCTGGAGGAACTCCAGGACGTGGTCGGCGAGCTGCGGAGCTCGGTCAGCAACACCTCCGACGTCGACCACCCGAAGGTCGACGCCCCGGTCGGCTGATCCCGCTCAGCGGGCGGTGACGGTCACCGGGCAGGACGCCAGGCCCCGCAGTACCAGCCGCTTCCGGTAGGGCCGATCCCCCGCCGGCTCGATCCGCCCGAACCGGCGGATCAGCCCGGCGAACACTTCCTGGCCCTCGACCTTGGCCAGGTTGGCCCCCAGGCAGTAGTGGATGCCGGAGGCGAAGCTCATCACCGGCTCTCCCCTGCGGGTCACGTCGAACCCGTCCGGATCCTCGAACACCTCGGGGTCCCGGTTGGCTGCGCCGAGCAGGGTCAGCAGCCGATCCCCCGGCTCGAACCGCACGCCGAAGACCTCGGCCTCCTCCAGGCACATGCGGCCATCGACCTGAACCGGGCTGTCGAACCGGAGGATCTCGTCGACCGCGGTCGGGACCAGCTCGGGGTCGGACCACAGCGCATCGAGTTGGTCCGGATGGTTGAACAGAGCGTTGAGCCCGTTGCCGATCAGGTTGGTCGTCGTTTCGGCCCCGGCAGCGAACAGCAGGTTCGCCACGGCCAGGATCTCGCCCTCGGACAGCATCGGCTCGCCGGTGTGCTCGGGGTCGCTGCCATCGTCACGAGCCTGGATCAGCCCGGTCAACAGATCATCCTGCGGGTCGGCCCGGCGGGCGGCGATCAGTTGCCGGAAGTAGGCCCAGAGCTGTTCGGCCGCGGCGTCACTCAGCTTCAGCTCCTCCACCGAGGCCGACGGCTCGAGCGACTGGACCAGGTCGGTGACCAGATCCCGGATCTCGGGCCAGTCGGACTGAGGCACGCCGAGCATCTCGGAGATGACAGACACCGGGAGCGGCTCGGCAAGCAGGGTCATGGCATCGCCGGTCCCGGCGTCGGCCAGGGCGTCGAGACGCTCCTCGACCAGCTCGGCGATACGGGGCCGCAACCGCTCGACCCGCCGAGGGGTGAAGGCCCGGCTGACCAGACTCCGCTGCCGGGTGTGATCCGGCGGGTCGAGCCGAAGCATCGACATCGGCTCCCCGGACCGGGCCTCCTCCTGGGCCCGCCGGTAGGCGAAGGCGGCCTCGTCTCCGGAGCCGAACGACCGGTCGCTCCGGCCGCCACCTGGCCCGTTACCGAACCGGTTGTCCCGCAGGATGGCCCGGCAGTCGGCGTAGCGGGAGAACACCGTGCCGCCGAACCCGGAGATGTGAACCGGCGCCTCCTCCCGGAGCGTCCGGTAGAACGGGTTGGGATCGGCGAGGCCCCGGGCCGAGGCGAACACCTCGAACAGGGACTCGTCGCCCCGACGCTGGACTTCGGGGTCGACCGGACCGGATACGAAACTGGCCATGGGTCAACCCTACGGCACCCCCTCCCGGCGGGCCCAAACACGGGTGAGGCCCTACGATCTGCCACATGAGCAGAGCGACACCGCTGAGGTACGAGGACGCAGACGACGAGCAGCGGAAGGTGTGGGACGCCCTGGCCGAGAGCCGAGGCGGCGGCGTGGGACTGGCCGGGGATGACGGGGCCCTGGTCGGCCCGTTCAATGCCATGGTGTCCAGCCCGAAGATCGGGCGGCGGGTGTCGGCCCTCGGCCACGCCATCCGGTTCCAGAACTCGGTGGAGAACCGGCTGCTCGAGCTGGCGATCTGCACCGTCGGGGCCCACTGGCGTTCCAACTTCGAATGGTGGGCCCACCGGCGGATGGCGGTCGAGGCCGGCATCGACGAGGCGATCCTCGACGCCCTGGCCGCCGGCGAAGCCCCGACGTTCGGCAACGACGACGAGGCCGCCATCCACGCCTTCGCCGACCAGCTGGTCACCACCGGCCGGGTCGATCAGGACCGCTTCGATCGAGCCAGGGCGGTCGTCGGCGAACAGGGCACGCTCGACCTGATCAGCGCCATCGGCTACTACTGCCTCATCTCGCTGACCCTGAATGCGCTGGAGGTCCCCCTCCCGCCGGGCAACGAGCCGACCTGGACCGACGGACAAGGAGCCTGAGGATGATCGTCATCGGAGGACACCTTCGACTCGACCCGACCAAGCGGGACGAGGCCATTGCGGCCGCCACCGAGATGATGGCCGCCACCCACGCCGAAGAGGGCTGCGTGACCTACGTGTTCTCGGCCAGCTTCGACGACCCCGGGCTGTTCCACCTGTTCGAGGAGTGGGAGACGGCCGAGGCGTTGGCGGCCCACGGGCAGGCGCCCCACATGGCCGTGTTCCAGCAGAAGATGGCCGGCTTCGGGGTCAGCGAGCGGTCGCTCCACCGGTACGTGGTCACCGAGCGGGCGCCGCTCTGAGTCATGACCGATCTCGCAACCATCGCCCCCGCCTTCGTCGCCATGGCCCACCGCATCGTGTGGTGCACGGTCGCCACCGTCGACCGCAACGGTCACCCCCGGTCCCGGATACTCCACCCGATCTGGGAGTGGGAGGACGGCGGGCTCACCGGCTGGATCGCCACCGGGCCCCAGACCCCGAAGGCCGACGATCTGGCGTCCACCCCGCAGGTGTCGCTGACCTACTGGGATCCGAGCCAGGACACCTGCACCGCAGACTGCGACACGGCCTGGGAGACCGGCGAGGCCGAGCGGCAGGCCGGGTGGGACCGGTTCGTCAACGGGCCACCACCGGTCGGCTACGACCCGTCGATCATCCCGGCCTGGACCGACCCGGCCGCCGAGGCGTTCGGCGTGCTCCGACTTGAGCCGACCAGGCTGCGGGTCATGCCAGGCTCGGTCCTGCTCCAGGGCCAGGGTGAGGTACTGACCTGGCGGCGGTGACCAACCGCCAGCCAGCCCTTGTCACCGTCAGACGTTCGTCCTACGGTTCGCGAGGCCCCACCCACCATTCCGAACCGGTTCAATACTGAACCGGCAACCCGGAAGGAGCCTTCGCCATGCCCGAACGTACCGCTCATGCTCCCGGCACCCCGAGCTGGATCGACCTCTCGACCACCGACCCCGATGCCGCCAGGGAGTTCTACGGCGCCATCTTCGGCTGGTCCTACGAGGTCAACCCGACCGACCAGGGTGGCGAGTACATCATGGCCCGCCGCGACGGCCGAGCGGCGGCCGGCATGATGGCCCAGCCGGCCGAGATGGCCGGAATGCCATCGATGTGGAGCAGCTACGTCACCGTTGCCGACGTCGATGCAACCGTTGCCAAGGTCGAGGGGGCCGGCGGCTCGGTGTTCATGCCCCCGATGCAGGTCATGGACTCCGGCCGGATGGCCGTGGTCGGCGACCCGACCGGTGCCGCCATCAGCCTGTGGCAGCCGCAGAACCACATCGGGTCCGAAGTCGTCAACGAGCACGGCGCCCTGACCTGGACCGAGTGCCAGACCCCGGACGTGGCGGCGGCCGGGAAGTTCTACGGCGAGCTGTTCGGCTGGACCGCCGAGGAGATGGACATGGGCCCGGCCGGGGCCTACACCATCTTCAACCTCGGCACCGACGGGGTGGCCGGGGCCATGCATCCGCCGATGGACGGCATCCCGCCCCACTGGGAGGTGGTGTTCGCCGTCGACGACTGCGACGCCTGCGTCACCGCGGCGGCCGAGGCCGGGGGCCAGGTCATCGTTGAGCCCTTCGACATCCCGGTCGGCCGCCAGGCCGTCATCGCCGACCCGCAGGGGGCCGTGTTCGGCGTCATCGCCCTGGCCGAGCCGGCGCCCTAGTCAGTGTCCAGACCCTAATCGGACAACCGCAGCGCGGTGGCGACCGGGATCCTGGCCGCCCGCCGGGCCGGGATGGCCGATGCGGCGAACGAGGCGAGCAGTGGCAGCGCAGCGATGACGGCCAGGGCCAACCACGGCACGACGAAGTCCAGCCGGATCTCGAACGTGTTGGACCGGACCAGGAGCTGGTAGCTGGACAGCAGCCCGAGCAGGACACCGGAGAGCACCCCCTGGAGGGCCACATAGCCGCCCTCGGTCAGGAACATCGATCGGATCCCACCGGTCGCCATCCCCATGGCCCGCAGCATGCCGACCTGGGACCGGCGCTCCCGGACCGCTCGGATCATGACCACACCGAGCCCGGCCACGCCGATCAGCAGCCCGAGGGACAGGTAGCCGGACAGCAGGTTGAAGAACCCCTGCTGTTCGGCCACCTCGGTCCCGACGATCCGGGCGAACGACTCGGCATCCGCCCCGTTCTCGACGAACCGGCCGTTGAGCAGGGCTGCACCGTCATCCGGGCTGACCTCGTCTGCGAAGCTCACGAAGTGCCGGTTTGCCGAGAACTGCCCGCCGAGGTGGTCCTGGACCAACTGGGCCGAGGCGTAGGTCCCGCCGAACACCCAGTCGTTCTCCATCAGGCCGACCACGGTGACCTCCCGGCCGTCGCCGGCGTCGTTCCACAGCGTGACCGTGTCGCCGATCGAGGGGTCGGCCCCGTCGTCACCGCCGAGGAACCAGGTGGCGACAATGACGAGCGACGGGTCGGTGGCGACCGCCTCGAACGCTGCCACTTCGGTCGGGTAGGCCGGGTCGATCTCGATCAGTTCCGGCGTCATCCCCTTGGCAA
This sequence comes from Actinomycetota bacterium, assembly GCA_039029715.1. Classification (GTDB taxonomy): domain Bacteria; phylum Actinomycetota; class Acidimicrobiia; order Acidimicrobiales; family SZUA-35; genus JAHELU01. Next base: position 13,663 of record JBCCFN010000072.1, read on the forward strand.
CGAAGTCGACGTCGATGCCGGCGATCGACCAGCCGGCCGGCTCGTCGACGGTCGGCGGATCGAACGGCGCCGAGAACTCGGCGAACCCGAACCGGACGGTCGCCGCATCGGTCACCTCGTCGGTGGCGACCAACCCCTCGACCGGGATCGGATTGGCCGGGTTGGATCGGACCAGGGCGTCGAAGCCGGAGGACGCCTCGTCCGTGAACGCCTCGGTCTGCTGCCCGAACGCGGTCGACAGCACGGCGATGAAGGTCAGGCTGAACACGATCAGCGAGAACATGGCGAGCGACACGCCGGTCCGGAACCCCCGGGCGGTCGGGTAGGCCAGGCCGAGCCGGGTCGCTGGGCCGGACCCGCCGGGCACCATACCGAGGGCCCGGGCCACGCTCGGGCCGAGGGAGGCGCTGATGGCGACCGCGCCGGCAACCATCAGCACGCCCTGCATGAGGAACACGGCGATCGGCGGGTCCTGCATCACGTCGTCGAAGACGCTGAACACCGCCACCGCCCAGGCGATCACGGCCGCACCGGCCGCAACCGGAACCAGACGAGGTGCACGACGACCGGGCAGCAGGCCCCGCAGGAGCGGGATGGCGCTGAACAGGGCCAGCGGTGCACCGAGGATCAACAGCTCCGGTGACTCGCCCCCGATCCCGGGGACGATGGTCAAGAAGACGCCGGCGGTCACCCCGATCACGGCGGCGACCATCGTCAGCCACCGGCGACGGCTCGAGCCGGGCTCCGGCAGGTCGCGGATGGCCCGGATGATGTTGAGCCGGCTGATCCGGGCCGAGGTGGCCCAGCTGACCACCAGCGAGATCACCAGGCCGACCAGCCCGGCGATGACCAGGCTGCGAGGCTCGACCGCCAGCCGGAGCTGGAGCGAGCCGTCGTTGGCGGCGAAGATCTGCTCGGTCGCCTTGACGATGACCCAACCGACCGGGATGCCGGCGAGCGCCCCGATCAGCGAGGCGATCAGCCCGTAGGCCGCGCCCTCCAGGACGAAGCTGCGGACGAGGTGACCTCGGCGCCACCCGATGGCCCGCAAGACCCCGAGGGACGTCTTGCGCTCCTCGGCCAGCATCACGAACAGATTGACCAGCAACAGCACCCCGGCCAGCACGCTGAATCCGCCGACCGCGGTGAAGATCTCGGTGATCTCCGCACCTTCCTCCTCCGCATCCTCCAACAGTCCGGCCTTGATGTCCCACCGGTCATGGGCCAGGCCGGCTGCGGTCAGCCGCTCGTCGATGGCGTCGGCGATGGTGTCGTCCGCGGTTGGTCCGGCCAGGGCGTCGACACCGGTGCTGTCGAACACGTCACCGTCGTTGGAGACCAGGACCCGGCCGGACGGCGGCGCAGCCAGCGGGTCGTCGAGCACCACCAGCTGGGCGAACCGGGCCGGGTCGATGAACGCCTCGCCCCAGCCGGCGACGCCGAGGTGGTCGATGACCTGTCTGACCTGGAACGCCGAGGCCTGGCCGTAGGCGAAGATCTCGACCCGATCGCCGACGGTGACCTGGAGTTCGTCCGCGATCTGGGTGGTCAGGACCACCTCGTCTCCCTGCGGGGTCTGGCCGGCGTCCGCCAGACCGGTGCTGTCTCCGCCGAGCGCCCGGAGCTGGTCGAAGTCGCCGGCGGTGACCGAGACCCGGGGATCGGCCCGGCGGTCGTCGCTCCCCTCATCGGCGACATCCTCGCCGGCGGCGCCGCCGGCCACGGTGGCGATGGCGGCCCGGATGTCGGTGATGGTTGCCAGCCCGTCGACCCCGGCGATCCCGCCATCGGCGGCCAGGGCGGCAGCCGCGGCATCCAGATCGGCCGGATCGTCGACCGTGACGACGGTGTCGATCGGGCCCAGGTCGGTTCGGGCGATGTCCCGGATGCTGTTGTCGAAGGTGTCCCCGACGATCAGGGCACCGGCGATGATGGCCGTGCCGAGGGCGGATCCGAACACGACGAGCGACGCCTCGCCGACCCGCCGGCTGAGGTTCCGGAGGGCGACCCGCCGGATCCCGGGCTTGCGGATCAGGTCGTGGACCGCCACCACCGACAACAGCCCGGCCAGGACGAGCAGGATGATCATCGGATCGTCGCCTCATCCGGCCGGGCACCGGCCGCCGGCGTCCCGTTGTCGGCCCCGGTCGGTGGGCCGTCGTAGGTGACCTGGCCGTCCCGGATCTGGACCAGGCGATGACCGAGGGAGCCGAGCCCCCGGTCGTGGGTGACGACCGCCAGGGTCTGACCGGCCCGGTTGATCTCGAGCAGCAGCTCGATCACCGATGCTGCGGTCTCCGAGTCGAGGTTGCCGGTCGGCTCGTCGGCCCAGACGATGGCCGGTTCGCTGACCAGGGCCCGGGCCACCGCCACCCGCTGCTGCTCCCCGCCGGACAGCTCGGCCGGTCGATGGTCGGCCCGACCGGCCAGTCCGACCCGCTCCAGCATGGTCATGGCCCGGTCCCGGGCCTCGTTCTGGCGGACGCCCTGGATGGTCAGCGGAACCTCGACGTTCTCGGCCGCGCTGAGCACCGGGATCAGGTTGAAGCTCTGGAACACGAACCCCATCCACTGGGCCCGGTGACTGGTCCGCTTGGCGTCCGACAGCCCGTGGATGTCGACCCCGTCGACGTGGACGGTCCCGGCATCGATGTCGTCGAGCCCGGACAGACAGTTGAGCAACGTGGTCTTGCCGTTGCCGGACGGGCCCATGATCATCACCAGCTCGCCGGCCGCCAGGTCCAGGTCGACCCCCCGCAGGGCCTCGACCGCGATGGCCCCGGTTCGGTAGGTCTTGGTCACCCCCCGGGCACGGAGGATGGCCGAACCATCGGCGGTGGGTGAGCGGTGGTCGTTGTGACGCATGAAGAGAGCCTCGTTCGGGGGATGGCGGCGGACAATCAGGTATCACCCTGACGGAACCCCGACTCCCCTGGGGGGAGCCGAACCAAGGTTCCCACACCCGATCGCGGGCCCGGGTCAAGGACCCGGGTCATTTCACCCACGGCCTTCACGCCAACCTTTCTCACTCATTACCCTCGGGTTGCTTTAGCTAGGAGGGCCTGTGGATATTCCACGTCGTACCGTCCGGTCGAGCCTGCGGGTGGATCGAGGGAGAGGGACGGCGCACCGGCCCGGCGTACGAGGACGACCGGGGCGGCGGCTGCTCGCCGTCGCGCTCGTGCTCACGCTGCTCGGGCTGTTCCCGGTGGTTCCCGGCGTCACCCCGGCCGCCGATGCGGCCGAGCTGGACAGCGACGAGACGATCACCAGCAACAACGGCGACCAGGAGTTCGGCTACTCCGTGGTCCAGGACGGCAACGTGCTGGCGGTGTTGACCGGCGATCCGGGCGGTCTCCAGATCTTCCGCCGGACCGGACCGACCGATCCGTGGACCTTCGCCGAGGATTTCCCCGGCATGGTCATCCGCGATGTTGCCCTGGCCCCCGGTCGCATGGCCGTGGCCACCGGCTCGCCAGGCGCAGCGGGCACCATGCTCTGGTACGAGGAGGACTCGAGCGGGAGCTTCACCCCCGTCGGCGGGATCGGCCAGACGATACCGCAGGGCTTCGGCGAGTCGATGGCCTGGGACTCGCTCACCGACACGCTCTTCGTCGGCGCCCCGCAGGCCACGCCGGCCGGCACCCAGTCCGGGGTCGTCTACGCCTACCAGAACGTCGGCGGCGTCATCACCGAGATCGACCGGCTGGACGAGGGCGGCGCCGCCGGTGACCTGTTCGGCTCCGATATCGAGATCATCCGGGACCCGGACAACATCGATCTGAGCGCCGTCTGGGTCGGTGCGCCCGGCGAGGACGTCAACGGTGCCGACAGCGGCGCCGTCTATCGCTACCGCGGCGACGGCGTGGAGCAGACCTACACCATTGCGGCCAAGATCGACGACTTCGGCACCGGTGACCAGGCCGGCCAGAAGATCGCAGCCGATGCCACGGTCGCCAACCGGATCGCCGTCGGCGTCCCGAACGCGTCCAAGGTCCTGCTCTACGAGGGCGACGTCCAGGTCGGGGCAGCTGGTCTTGGCGCCGCCAATCCGTCGAGTCCGATCAGGCCGGACCAGAACTGGTTCGACATCCATAACGCGATCCTGGCCATCAGCCAGGGCCTGCACGACAATTTCGTCAACGTTGACGTCTTCGAGTGGGACGGGACCCAGGACTCGCTCGACACCGAGCGGGACACCTTCACCGTCGGCCGTGCGCCGGACCTCAACGTGATCGGTGAGGTCGTGGTCGACGGGGACAACGGCCTGTTGGCCGGCTCGATCGTGTCGAGCAACGACGAGGGGGTGGTCTTCGTCGTCCCGTTCGCCGCGGCACCGCCGCCGCCGGCGCCGCTGCCCCCGGTCGGGATCGGCCTCGATGTCGACGGTGGCATCGGCGCAGTCGGCGACCCGGACAACGATCTGGTCCACATCGGGTTCTACGAGTTCGGGGAGTGGACGAACGTCGAGACCCTGACCGGCGATGCCGGCACCGCCTTCGGCGCCGCGGTGACGATCGACGGACCGTTCCTGGTGGTCGGTGCCCCCTACGCCAACGACGGCGACGGCCGGGTCCTCATCTACAAGCGCAACGACGGTGGGACCTTCGACTTCGTCGAGCAGCGGGAGGGGACCACCACCGACGGCCTCCTCGGCTTCTCGGTCGACCTGCGGTCGAACGTATTGGCGGCCGGCGCCCCCTACGGCACCCCGAACCCCGCCACCTTCATCTACGAGCTCAACCTGACCACCGGCGCGGTCGACACGCTGACCCGGTATGACCACACCGCGGCCGAGGTGGAGGCCGGCTTCGACGTGGCGGTCCTCAACCCCGGCTCGCTCCTGGTCGGTGTCCCCGGCGACACGGCCGAGGACGGCAAGGTGACCCGGCTCCTCCGGGTCTCGGACGGCGAGGGCGGGTTCACCTGGGAGGAGCTCGCCTCCTTCGAGCTCACCCCGTCGGTGGCCGGCACCGCCGGTCGGTTCGGCACGTCGGTGGCGACCGATGACAACCGAGTGGTCGTCGGTGAGCCGGACGCTGGGACCGGCCAGGTCTACCACTTCCCGGATCTGGTGGATCCGGACACCTTCGAGATCATCATCGACGGGGCCAGCGTCGGCGACCGGATGGGCCGGGACGTGGCGGTCAGCGGCGACATCGTGCTTGCCAGCGACGACACCGGGCAGATCGTCCGGTTCAGCGACCTGGCGTTCGGCAACGAGCTGGACCTCATCAACTCGATCAACCTGGGCGCCGGCGACGGCGCGGCGATTGCGGTCGACGGCATCCACACCGCGGTGACCCTGGCGTCACCGCTCGACCCCGACTTCGTGGCCAGCACCGTGCGCGGGACGGCGGTCGAGTTCGGCGAC
>JBCCFN010000073.1:0-19014 GCA_039029715.1 Actinomycetota bacterium
CTACAACGTCATGCTCGAAGAACCGCTGAACAATAGCGGCGGAAGTCTGAAGATGAGCGGAAAACCCGGCCTTGGGATCACCATGGACATGGAGTATCTGCGCGCGAACGTGGTCGAAGCCCTGGGCCGGCTGGCGGCCTGGGTCCGGGACCGCCGGGTCCCGCTCGAGATGTGCCCGACGTCCAACGTGAACACCGGGGCGGCCCCCTCGATCGCCGACCACCCGATCGGTCTGCTCCGCCGGCTCCGGTTCCGGGTCACGGTCAACACCGACAATCGGCTGATGAGCGACGTCACGTTGTCTGATGAATTCATCAAGCTGGCCGAGGCCTTCGGCTACGGACTCGACGACATGGAGTGGCTCACCCTCAACGCGATGAAGAGCGCCTTCTGGCCGTTCGAGCAGCGGCTCAAGATCATCAACGAGCAGATCAAGCCGGGCTACGCCGCACTCCGGGCCGCCTACCTGTAGCCGACAAGCCGGTGATGGTCAGACGGCGGCGGTCGGACGGCCGCCGGTCGAGCAAAGTAGTCCTGGCTAGTTGAGGCTGGGATCGACCGGGTAATGGGCGAACCAGGCCAGATCCCCGCCTTGGCGGCGAAGGACCCGAGCCCACAAACCGTCCGGGTCGTCGGTGAACAGGTCCTCGATCGTGGCGTCGACCACCCACCAGTCGTCCCGGGCGATCTCGCCCTCCAACTGACCGGCCTCCCAGCCGGCGTACCCGGCGAAGACCCGGATAGAGGCCACGCCGGACGCCTCGACCAGGGCCGGCTGGTCGTCGAGATCGACCGGGTGGGCCCCCAGGACGAGGTCCCCGGCATCGGCTCTCGGTCGGCCGAGGGCGATCAGGGCATCTCGGTCGACGGGTCCACCGGCGAAGACGACCCCTGGGGAGGCGCCGAGGTCCTCCCAGTCGGGGAAGGCGTCTGCCAACTCCAGCTTCGATGGCCGGTTGATGACCACGCCGAGGGCACCTTCGGCCCCATGCTCCAACAACAACATCAGCGTCGCATGGAAGCGGGGATCCTGAAGATCTGGCTTCGCCACCAGTATCCGCCCAGCCAGCGACATACCGAGAAATGGTACTTTCGCTTCTTCCATCACGTGCCTCGCGAGCAAAATCGACGGTTTCCTGCTCTCGCCATCGGCGGTGCTGCCGCGATTCTTAACGCCGTTCGCCTCTTGCCCGTGCGCCGCTCACCCAGGATTCACGCCGTCTCGAAGGAGACATCTCGCCGACCGCACGGGTGAGATTACCCGACTCGGACCGGAAACGGGCGGATGGGTTCGTCAAACCGCGGCCGGCCGGGCATCGCACGACGCCAGTCTCAACCCCTAGACTGGTTCCATGGGACGGATGCCCAAAGCGAACGAACCCTGCTGGTGCGGGAGCGGGAAGAAGTACAAGCGCTGCCACAGAGTCACCTCATCTCCGATTCGTCAGGGCACCATCTCCCCGCTCCGGCCCGTCCCGGACACGATCCCGAAGCCGACCTGGGCCGACGGCGGTCCGGTCCAACGGTGGGACGAGCCTCGGGTCAAGTCGCCGGACGTGATCGAGCGGATGCGCCGCACCGGCCGTGAGGCGGCGGACACGCTGGCCTACCTCGGCTCGCTGTGCCAGCCCGGCGTCACCACCGAGGAGATTGACATCGCCTGTCACGAGATGGCGATCGAGCGCAACAGCTACCCCAGTCCGCTGAGCTACCCGGGGATGGTCGAACCGTTCCCCAAGTCGGTCTGCACCTCGATCAACGAGGTGATCTGTCACGGCATCCCGGACGACCGCCCGCTGCTTGACGGCGACATCATCAACATCGACGTCACCCTGTTCAAGGACGGCGTCCACGGCGACACCAACGTGACGTTCTTCGTCGGCGATGTCGATGAGACGTCCCAGAAGCTGGTCCGGGTGACCAGGGAGTGCCTGGAGCTCGGGATCGACGCGGCCCGCCCCGGCAACCCGATCAACGAGATCGGCCGGGCCATCCAGACCCATGCCGAGAGCCACGGCTTCGGGGTGGTCCGGGACTTCGTCGGTCACGGCATCGGCGAGCAGTTCCACACCGACCTGCAGATCTGCCACTACTACCATCCCCGGCTGACAGACATCCTGGAGCCGGGCATGACCTTCACCATCGAGCCGATGATCACGCTCGGCTCATGGAAGGCGCAGCTGTGGAACGACGGTTGGACCGCAGTGACCACCGACGGCGGCCGGACCGCCCAGTTCGAGCACACGCTGTTGATCACCGAAGGCGAGGCGGAGATCCTCACCACCCCGTCCGACACCTCGACCCACCCCTACTGGGCGCTGCGGTCCGAGGACTCCGGCATCGGGGTCGGGTAGGTCGACTGGGCCGGTCGGGCCCCCTCAGCCCCAGAACCCGAGCATCCGGGACGCCAGGGCCAGCACCACGACCACCAGCACCGGGCGGATCACCCGTTCGCCCCCGTCGACGGCCACGTTGGCCCCGACGTAGCCGCCGGCGCCCATGCCGGCGCTCAACACCAGGGCCGGGATCCACCGGACCTGGTCGTTGTAGATGAAGACCGGCACCGCCAGCAGGGTCACGGCCAGGATGATCACCGTCTTCATGGCGTTGGCCGTTACCAGGTCGAACCCGGCCCGGGACAACACAAGCAGGATGATCAGCCCGACCCCGGCCTGGACCGCCCCGGCATAGAACCCGACCCCGAGGAAGACGACGGCGCTGACCCACCGGGGCCATGGCTCGGCATCGGTCTCCGCCTTCGGCTTCCAGATCGACAACACCAACAACGGGAGCATCAACAACCCGAAGATCCGCTCGAACAACTCATCCGGGATCCGCGACGCGGTCAGCGAGCCGCCGAGTCCGCCGATCACCGCCGGGATCAGCACCTGGATGGTCCTGGCCCGGTCGCCGACATCCCGCCTGGCGTAGCCATAGGCGCCGGTCACGTTCTGGATCAGCACGGCGATCCGGTTGGTCCCGTTGGCCACGGTGCCGCCGACGCCGGCCAGGGAGAGCAGCGGCACCGACAGCAGCGACCCGCCGCCGGCCATCGAATTGATCACACCGGCGAAGAAACCGCCGACAAGGAGGGTCAGCGCCTCGGGAACCGTCACGACCCGCTCACCGACCCGTCCGATCCCACCACCGATCGGTACCGGGCCACTGCATCGGGCAGACGGTAGCCGGGCGCCGACCGGGCGGGAACACTCGATGCAATACTGGCACAGAGGCGCCGCCACCGGCGCCGGACCCCTGGAGAACCCGCTATGCGCCGAGGCGTCGCCTCACTGATCGTCGGTCTGTCCCTGATCGTGGCGTCGCTGAGCTGGGCCGGGTTCACCCTGTCGAGGACCATTCTCGATCCCGGCCGGTCGGAGCGGCTGGCCTTCCAGCTGCTCGACAACCCCGATGTCCGAACCGCGCTCACCTCCCGTCTGGCAGACACGCTGGAGTCGCAGATTCCCGACGATGTACCGGTACCCCGGGCTGCGGTCGAGGCCGGCGCCGAGATCGCCCTCGACGACCCACGGGTCCGCGCCCTGGTCGTCGACGGTTTCGTCCGGGTCCACCAGAACGCCCTGGAGGGTCGGGACGAGCCGGTGACCATCGACGCCGGAGCCATCGGCGCCGCCGGCCGGGACGCCCTGGTGCAGACCAGACCGGAACTCGACCCGTTCCTCCCGCCGGCACCGAGCCTCGACCTCGACCTCCCGACCACCGGGCTGTCCTGGATGGGGACGCTGAAGCAGTTCGTCGACCGCTACACGCTGCTCGGCGCCCTCGGGGCGCTGGCCGGGGTGGTTGGCGGTTTCCTGATCGCCAAGGATCGGCCGCCGGTGCTGCGTCGGATCGCCTACTGGGGGTTCGGGGCGGCGGCGTTCTGGATTGCGGTCGGCTTCGTGGTCCCGTGGGTGGCCAGCCTGATCTCGCCGACCTCGGCCGCCATCGCCACCGCCGCGGTCGATGTGTTCTTCGGCGCCATGATCCGTCCTGCGGTCGTGGTCGCTGCGGTGTCCGCCGTCCTGCTTGCCGTCGGTATCGCCTGGCCCGCCGTCGCCGGTCGTCGCGGCGGGCGCATGCTCCAGCCGGCGAGCCGTGGTTCGTCTCCGACCGCGACGCCGGCCCCGACCGGGGTCGGCAGCGGACCGAGTGGCCCCGCTGCGGTACCGGCGCGACCGCCGGTCGCCGCCGCACCGGGCCCGATCCGGGTGACCGACCCCTCTCCGACGCCCCAACAGACCCCGCGGGTCGACGTCGCCCCGCCGGCCCCGACTGCGCAACCGATCCCGAGCGCCCCGCCGGCCCCGGTCGCTTCGCCGCCGCCGATGGAATCACCGGTCCCGAGCGCCCCGCCGGCCCCGGCCACCTCGCCCCCGCCGATGGCAGCGCCGACCACGGCCTCCATCATCGGCGACGGGAGGCCCGGCGCGACCCGATCCTGGGACCCGTTCGAGCGGCCGTCCGGACCGGCCCCGGTTCCGACCGCCACCCCACCGGGCCACCACACCGAACCGAACGCCGCGCCCTCGCCGTCATCGACCGACGCCGCGGACGTCGATCGGTCGTCTGCGACCACCGAAGCCGACGGCCAACCGTCGACCGCCTGGCGGGCCGGCTATGGCTATCTGGACAACCCGGGGGTCACCCAGCCGATGCCGCCAGACGATCCGTCAGCCACCCGTCGATCTCGGCCATGACCTCGTCCTGCTCCGGCTCGTTCAGGCACTCGTGGAGCAGGCCGTCCCAGGCCCGATAGGTCACGTTCGGCAACCGCTCGAGCGGACGGGAGGCTTCGATCGGCACGACCGGATCGTCGGTCCCGTGCAGGACGTAGGTCGGTAGCTCGATCCGGTCCATCCGCGACCGCACGGTCTTCATCGCATCGAAGATGCCCATGCCGAGGCCGGCGGTGGCCCCGGCAACCAGCAGCGGGTCGTTGGTGTAGGCCTCCTGGACCTCGACGTCGCGGGACAAACCCTGACCGTCGATCTCCGACGGGAAGAACATCGTCGGGGCCACCCGGCCGAGCAGCGGCGCGAACAGCTTCTGCCAGCGGGGGGCGGTGGCATCGATGGCCGGCGAACTGAGCACCGCCAGGTCTGGCTGGGGCCGCCGGGACACCAGGTACCGGGACGAGATCAGGCCGCCGAGGGAGTGACCGAACAGGACGGTCGGCACCCCGAGCTCCCGCCGGATCGCCAGACGCTCCTGCAGGTCGTCGAGGTAGAGGGAGAACGACCCGATGTGGCCCCGCCGGCCGCCGCTCTCACCGAACCCGCGATTGTCGAACGTCTCCAGGTCGTAGCCCCGATCGGCGAAGTACTGCCCGACGTGCTGGTACCGACCGGAGTGCTCGCCGATCCCGTGGATCAGCAGGATGGCGGCCCGAGGTTCGTCGACCGCCCACCGCCTCCGGAGCTGCTTGGTTCCATCTGCGGTCGTCGCGGTCTCCACCGCCATGGTTACGTCAGACACCCGGCCAGAGTACCTGCGGCTCCCCGGTCATCCCAGGCCCGGCGTGGTCGCAGAGGTGTGTCGGCCGGGGTTGACCGTGCACACTGGGCTCCGATGACACGTGTGGGACCGCTGTTGGCGGTGGCACTGGGGGGAGCGGTCGGCACGCTGGCCCGCTGGGGGATCCTCGAATCGATCACCGAGGATGGCCGGTCGGTCGCCGTGTTCGGCTGCAACGTGGTCGGCTCGCTCCTCGTCGGAGCGATCGCTGGTCAGCGGGAGCGGGTCAGCGCGCGCTGGCACCGATTGCTGGCCACGGGGTTCGCCGGCGGGCTGACGACGTTCTCGACCTACGCGGTCGAGGTCGCCTCGCTGCTCGACGACGGCTCGGTCGGGGCCGCCACCGTCACCGGCGCGGTCACCCCGATCGCTGCGGTCGCCTCGGCCGGGGTCGGCTACCGGGGCTCACGGCTGGCTGCGGTGGCCATGCTCGGTCGACGACGCCGCCGGGGCCGGGGCCGGGGTCGCCGCCGGGGCCGGAGTCGGGGTCAACGATGAGCGAGACGCTGGTCATCGGCACCCTGGTCGCGGTTGCGGCCGCCGCCGGCGCCGTGCTTCGCTACGTCGTGGCCACGGTGGTCAATGGTCCGGTGCCCGTCGGCACGCTTGCGGTCAACATCGTGGCGTCGTTCGTGCTGGGGTTCGTTGTGGAGGCGGCCGAGCCGGTCCCGGTGGTGATCGGGATCGGAGGTCTGGGGGCGCTGTCGACCTGGTCGACCGCGGCAGACGAGGTGGCAACGATGGCCAGGGACGGCGATGGCGACCTGGCGGCCGGCTACCTCGGGTTGACCGTGACCTCGGGGATCGTGGCCGCCTGGCTCGGGCTGGTCATCGGCCGAGCACTGTTCTGAGCCGGTGTGCTAGCCCCGGACGTCCGAGCACGGCAGCGTGAGTTCGGCCAGGATGGCGTCGGTGTCGGGGTCGACCGCCCGGACGTAGCCTTCGGCCAGTTCCGGATCGTCAAGGCATTGCTGCTCCGCCGCGTCCTGCATCTCCGGCGTCGGCTCCATGGTGTGGGTGACGTCTGTCAGGTCGATCGGGGCCCGCCCGGGCTCGATCGGGGTTGCGCTGTCGTCCACACAGGCGGCGAGGAGCAGCGCGGCGCCGAGGGCCAGAGCCGCCGGTCCTGCGGTGCGGAGGTGGGGGGTCCTCATCGAGCCCAACGGTACCGCCGAACTCCTCAGAGCGGCCGGCCGGAGGCCGACGGGATGCCGATGAGCGATGATCACACCCCCGATGCCTGGCTTCGCAGCGCCGGGGTCGACCGACGCTCGGCCGACCGGATGCCGGACCACGATTGGCTGACCGGCCTGGCCTCCCGCGGCGCCTTCGCCAGGCAGGTCACCCAGGCCGATCGGGACCAGGACGAGTTCGCGGTCGCCATCATCGCCGTGCTCCGGATCGAGGAGATCAACCGCCGAGCCGGATTCGAGGCCGGCGACGACCTGCTCCGGAGCCTCGGTCGAGCGGTCGGTCAACAGGCAAGCGTCGACACGACGGTGGCCCGGCTCGGCGGTGCCCGGTTCGGGATGATGACGGTTGGCCCCGGTGTCGACAACGTCACCGATTGGCTCGACCCGGCGATCGGGGCGATGGCTGGCGCAGTGTCGACGTGGACCTTCGACCAGATCGACTTCAGCGGGATCCGCCCGATCGAACCGGCCCTGGTTGTCGGAGCGGCCGGCGGGTTCAGCGGGCAGGTCTGGAGCGATGCGGCGCTGGCGCTCGACCTGGCCGAGACGCCCCATCGGACCGGAACCGGACCGGCGGTCAACGTGGTCGTCCACGACGAGACCGACCCCCGGCTCGGCGCACTCCGGACCCGAGCCAGGGCCGAGACCGAGGTGACCGACCAGCTCGATCGGGGTGAACTCAATCCGGTGATCCGGGCGATCGAGCCGGCCGACCCGATCGGGCCGGACCACCCCTGGCTCCGGCTCGGGGTCCCGGCAGACGGGGGTGGGGCTCGACGACCAAGCCACGAGCTCCCTTCCGGATGGCTGACCCCGCTGGTCGGGCGGGAGCTCGAGCGCTGGCTGATCGGCCGGGCCGTCACCCTGCTCGGAACCGAGAGCGGCCAGATCCGGGTCACGATCCCGGTCCATCACGGCCTCGACCTCGGACCCGATCTGGCCGAGCACGTGCTCGCGGTTGCCGACCCGGCCCGAGTGCCACCGAGCCGGCTGGTGTTCGAGGTCGACGAGGCGGTCATCGACGCCGCCGGCCGTCACGGCCGAGCGGGACTGGCCGCCCTCCGGTCGATCGGCTCGGATGTCGTACTGGCCGGTGCAGACGGTGGGCTGCGGACCGCCCGCCTGGTCGACGAGCTGGACACCAGGTATGTGAAACCCGCCCCCGGGCTGCTGGCCGTCGGGCCCGGCGACCAGAGCGCCGGTCGGCTGCTGACCGCCCTGGCGGCGTCGATGGCGGAGCGGGGCCGAGACCTGATCGCACCGAGCGAGGCGGCAGACGGCGGCGACCGGCCCGGCCCGGATCGGCTCGTCCGGCTCGGCGTCCGCTATCGGGAGGCCGACACGATCCGACCGATGCGAAACGGCGACCGGGCTCGGGCCGGGACGATGGCTCAGCCCTGACCGCCGGTGCCGGCCGGCTCCCTGGGTGCCAGGTGATCCGCCAGGCCCCGGACCAGTTGCCCGGCTGCGCGGCCGAGCATCGGCCTGGTGATGACGGCGAGCAGCCACTGCAGCGGACCCCTGGTGGTCAGCTCGAAGCTGAGGACCACCTTCGACCGATCCGGCCCGAGCATGGTCACGACCGACCGGCCTCGGACCCGCTCGAATGGCGGGCGGGCCGGACCATCGATCATCTCGATCACGTGCAGTCCCTCGGCCGGCTCCCGGACGATCAGTCGCTCCCGGACCCAACGGGAACCGCCGGGACCGTCGAACACGCAGCGCCGTTCGGCTCCGACGCCGACCGTGTCACCGACCGCCTCGCTGTGGCCGACCGGCGGACCCCAACAGCTGATCGATCCGATGTCGTCGAGGACGGCGAAGGTCCGGTCCTTCGGCGCGTCGATCTCGGCCGACCGGGTGATGCGATGGACGGACATGTCGATACTCCCTGTCTCCGGGGCCGCCGGTGCGACCCGCTTCACCCCGAAGACGGCGAGACCCTTGCGTCTTCGACACCGCCGGCAGAATTCGACACGCCGGACGGCATCGTCGGTCAGGCCGGTCCGACGACGTGGCTGTCGTAGACGCTGACCCGGCGACCGTCCGGATCGCTGACGTCGATCCGCCTGTGGTTCCGAAGCTCGACGATGTCAGACACCTCGACCCCGGCCGACCGGAACCGGGCCTGCGTGGCCTCCAGGTCCTCGACCATCAGATCGAACGGCGCCTCGTCGATCGACTCCGGCTGGCCGGCCAACAGGACCAGATGGGTCCCACCCCGGAGCTGCATCGCAGCCATCTCCGGCTGGTCGACGACGATCCGGAGTCCGAGCCGACCGTAGAAGTCGACCGCAGCGGGCAGGTTTGCGACCTTGATCGGTCCGACATGGCCGACCCAGATCTCCGGTCGGCCCTCCCCAGCGTCCATTGTCCCCTCCTCCATCGACCGAGCCGGATGACCGGACGGCCTTGGGCCGACGGTAGTGGAGGACCGGGCCGCCGTCAGCTCGACCACCGATCCAATCGGCGCCGGGGTTTCGGCAGAGCGATCGAGCAACCATCATGCGGGTGATGGACCGCGCCAAGCAGCCGAGCCTGCTCGGCGACCTCGCCCGAGCGGTCGTCCGGCTGCTCGCCACCGCAGCCGGCGCCTGCCTGCTGGTGTTCGTGGCGATCGAGGTGTCGATTCCCGGCGGATTCCGGGCCGTCATCCTGCCGAACGGGGTCGACCAGGCGTCGGCCCGGGACCTGGCCGTCGTCGAGGAATTCCACCTCGACCGTCCGGTGGTGGTGCGGTGGGGCCACTGGCTGGTCGACCTGGGCCAGGGCGACCTCGGCCGGTCGATCCAGAACGGTCTACCGGTCACCGAGCTGATCGTTCCCCGGCTTCCGATCTCGTTGCAGTTCGTCGCGGTCAGCGTCCTGGGGACCGTGGTGCTCGGCATCCCGCTCGGCCTGCTGGCCGCGGCCAGAGACGGGCGGCCCGGTGGCCGGCTCCTGAACCTGCTGTTCGGGCTGTCCCAGTCGATCCCGGTGTTCATCACCCCGGTCTTCCTGATCTGGCTCTTCGCCCTCAGGCTCCAGTGGCTACCGGCCGCCGGGTGGGTCCGGCCATCGACATCGATCACCGGCAACCTCCGGACGCTGGCGCTACCCGCCACCGCCCTGATCCTGGCCGAGGTCGGCATCGTCGCCCGCCTGGTTCGGGCAGACGTGTTGCGGATCCTTGAGAGCGATGTGGTGGCAACCGCCATGGGCAAGGGGCTCCCCCGGCGCTACATCCTGGCCCGCCATGCCCTCCGCCCGGCGTCGCTCGGCGTGCTCAACGTCGTCGGGCTGAACATCGGCTCGGTCCTGGCCGGCACGGTGCTGGTCGAGCTGATCTTCGGCATCGGCGCCACCGGGCAGCTCCTGCTGGAAGCGTCCCGGAACCGGGACCTCTACCTGCTGCTGGCCCTGACCCTCTACATGGTCACGGTCTACGTGGTGATCAACACCGTCGTCGATGTGTTGATCCGGGTCCTCGATCCCCGGATCGGTCGGTGATGAGCCACCGGCCCGCCGATCAGCCGGCCTCGGATCGAGCCACCACCACCCGTTCCAACTTGCGGAGCGAGGCCCGGGAGTCAAAGTAGATGCCGCCGAGGGCCTGCCCGACCGAGTAGGCGGACAGGAGCCAGAACAGCCAGGTCCCCCGAAACCCGGACCGGTACCGGACCGTGCAGGCCGACGGCCCCTCGGGCTCGATCACCAGTTCGCTGTAGTAGGCGCGAACGAGACGCCGGAGCCAGCCTCCCCGGACGATCATCAGTCCCAGGGCCACCTCCGGCTCCCAGCGGACGATCTCACTCTCGGACCGCAGCACCCACTCCTTGGTCCGGAACCGGGCGCCGAGGCCGTGGGCCGGGTCGGTCAGCGCCTCGTGCTCGTCGTAGTCCTCGTGCCAGTCGGTCCAGGTGCTGTGGTCGGCCAGGACGGCCCAGACCGCCGCCGCCGGCGCCTCGACCCGCCGAGCGGCGTCGACCTTGAGCAATCGGCGGCCGCTGACCAATTCCGGCCCTGCCGCATCGAAGTCCCGCATCGTCGGCCCTCCCCGATCGATCGACCTGCGCTCAGGGCCCAAGCATGGTCGACCGGTCGACGATCTGCCACACTCCGGGCATGGCCTGGATCGAGACCGTGCCCGACGACCGCTGGACCGGGGATCTGGCGAAACACCACGAGGCTGCGGTCGACCCGACCTACGGCCGGGTCGACAACATCATCGGCATCCACTCGCTGAACCCGGAGGGCATGGGGGCCCACCTGGCGGTCTACGGCTCGGCGATGCGGGGCACGGCGTCGCTCCGGAAGGTCGAGCGGGAGCTGATCGCCCTGGTCGTCAGTCTGGAGAACGACTGTCACTATTGAGTGGTCCACCACCGGCGCGGTCTGCGCCGGCTACTCAAGGACGATGACCTGCTGGCCGCAGTCGAGGCCGACTGGCGGCAGGCGCCCCTGTCGCAACGTCGGCTGGCCATGCTGACCTATGCGGTCAAGCTGACCCACACCCCGGGCGAGATGGTTCCCGCCGACCTGGTGCCACTCCGATCGGCCGGGTTCAGCGACCGGGACGTCCTCGACATCGTCGAGGTCACCGCCTACTACGCCTACGTGAACCGAATCGCCGACGGGCTCGGCGTGCCGCTGGAGTCCTGGATCCCGCCAGACGCCGACTAGTGCCGCACTCGTCAGGTGCCGCCGACCGCCGGCTTGAACAGCCGCTCCCCATCGACCTCTGCGACCGCATGGAAGCCGGCCCGTCCGGCCACGGCCAGGGACGGCTCGTTGTCCGGGTCGATCAACAGCGTCGGGACCCGTGGCGGATCCTGGGCTCGGAGCCAGTGGCTGAGCAGGCGGAGCGCCCTGGTCCCGTAGCCCCGGCCCCGGTGGTCTGGGAAGACGTTGTAGCCGACGTTGACCTCGTCGTCTGCCAGCCAGTGGCGATCGTCGGCGTCCGCATCGATCCACCCGACGACGGTCCCGCCGACCGACAGACAGGCCATCGGGGCCGGCTCCGCCGATGCCTCGGCCAGAAATCGCCGGAAGGCTGCGTCGCGGCCAGCGATCAGGGCGTCACGGTCGGCAGCGACGAACGGTCGGACTGTCAGCTCGCCGTCGACGAGCGGGCGCTCGAACGGCGGAACCGTCGTGGGCCGACCGCTCACAGTCCGTGCCTGGTGGCGATCACGGCCGCCTGGGTCCGATCGGAGATCCCCAGCCGCCGGAGGATGGTCGAGACGTGGTTCTTCACGGTCCCGGCGCTCAGGTGGAGCTCACGGGCGATCTCCCGGTTGCTCATTCCCTTCGCCACGAGTCTCAGGACCTCCCGCTCCCGAGCGGTCAGGTCTGCCAATCCAGCCGGCTCGGTTGGCGTCTGGTCCGATCGATGCGCCTCCCCCGCGCCCATCGCTGGCGGTTCGGGGTCGCGCTGACCGGCCAGCAGCGTCCGGGTGACGATCGGGCTGAGCTGGACGACGCCAGCGGCGGCCGAACGGATGGCTTGGGCCAGGTCGGTTGCGGCGATGTCCTTGGTCAGGTAGCCGATGGCGCCGGCCGCCAGCGACCGCTCGATCAGATCCGGTTCGTCGAACGTCGTCAGCATCAGGACATTGACCGCCGGGTCGGCGGCCCGGATGGCCTCGGTGGCCGCGATCCCATCGACGTCTGGCATCCGGATGTCCATCAACACGACGTCCGGTCGATGTCGTTCGGCCTGCTCGATCGCCTCCCGGCCATCGCCGGCAACGGCCACCACCTCGATGTCGGCAGCGATCCCAGCCAACGACGCCAAGCCCTCCCGGATCATCCACTGGTCGTCGACGACCATGACCCGCAGCGGCTGCAGCTCCTCGGTCATCAGCGGGCGACGATGGCGGTCACGGTGGTCCCGCGGCCCTTCTCGGTTGCGACCTCCATCTTGCCGCCGATGCGTGTGAGCCGTTCCCGAATGCTCTGCAGCCCAGACGCTGAGCCGGTCGACGTCGGATCGAAGCCGGCGCCGTCGTCGCGGATCTCGAGCACCACCGCCGAGGCGGTGATCGTGGTTCGAATCGATGCCGCCCCGGCGTTGGCGTGCCGGACCACGTTGGTCAACGCCTCCTGGGCCACCCGATAGAGGGTCAGTTGCGTGAGCTGATCGAGCGATCGATGATCGCCCTCGAGGTCGACGGCGACCCGCATCGACGAGGGCGTCGCCCGCTCGACCAGGTCCGGTAGTGCGTCCTGGAGCGAGAAGCCATCGCCGTCGGCCCGGATGTTGTCGACCGACAGCCGAGTGTCGGCCAGTGCCTCGGCCACCGCCCGACCGGCGAGATCAATGGCACGGGAGGTGGCCGCGGTGTCGCGATCCAGCTGGGCCGCCGCATTGCGCAGTTGGATCGAGCAGGCGAGCAGGTTGTGCCCCAGGCTGTCGTGGAGCTCCCGAGCCAAGCGATTCCGCTCGTCCGCCCGGGCCAGATCTGCTTCGACCGCACGGGCCCGATCCATTCGCCGGAGCGCGTTGCCGAGCAACAGGACGAACCCGAGGGCGATGGCGAGGACGAACATCGCCTCGAACTCCGCCGTGATCCGGTTGGTCTGTTCGGTCAGGACGATGGCCGCAACCACCAGGATCGTACCGCCCGTCAGCAGCGAGCTCTGCGGTTCGACCATCCGCCGCCGGACGTCGACCAGCGGAATGGCGACCAGCAACGAGGCATAGGTCGGATCGGCGACGAGGGCGGCGAGCAGGGCGGCGGCCAGTGCCCCGTAGCGCCAAGCTCCGCCAACGAGCCCGAGGGCAGCGAGCGAAGCGAACCCCACCACCGCGGCGATCGCAGCAGCGAAGAGGACGAAGCCGACCACGCTGGAGACCGGGAGCACGGATGGCGGTGGCTGGCCAACCGACCAGTCGTAGACCCCAGCAGCCAAGACACCCAACCCAGTCAGCCAGGCCGCTGCGAGGTCGGATCGCCAGGTCGGGCCGTGTTCTCGCACCGTCTCATTGTCGGGCCCGACCGGCCGATCCACAAGTGCCGGTCGGCAGGTGTCGGTCGGCACGATCTCGGCCGAACAAAACGTCCCGACCGTCACTCACGCCGCCGAGCCCGCCGTCGTACGGTGAGGACCGTCAATCGAACCCGAACCCCTCACTGAACGGATCTTGCCGTGAAACGACTCACTCCCCTGCTCGCAATCATCGGTTGCCTGGCCTTGACCGCTGCAGCCTGCGGTTCCGACTCGAACCCGGGGACGCTCGCTGCGCCGTCCGAGTCGTTGAGCGGTGATGCTGGCAGCACCTCGACCTTCACCGCCGAGGTCTGGGCCGACAACTGGTTCGCCCTCTACGTGAACGGCGAGCTGGTCGGCGAGGACTCGGTCTCGATCACGACCGAACGGTCATTCAACGCAGAGACCTTCACCTTCGAGAGCACCTACCCCCTCACGGTCGCCATCGAGGCAAAGGACTTCAAGGAGACCGACTCCGGCATCGAGTACATCGGTGAGAACAACCAGCAGATGGGCGACGGCGGGCTCATTGTCCAGATCACAGACGATCAAACCGGCGCGGCGATCGTGTCGGATGCCACCTGGTCCAGCCTGGTGATCCATCGGGCGCCGCTGAACACCGACTGCGAGAAGGATCCGGATCCGGACACCACCTGCCAGTTCGAGTCGACGGCCGCCCCGGCTGGCTGGGCCGATGCCGACTTCGACGACTCGGGCTGGACGGCCGCCACCGTCTGGAGCGAGGGTGACGTCAGCCCAAAGGACGGGTACGACGAGATCGGTTGGTACGAGAACGCCGAGCTGATCTGGGGAACGGACCTCGAGGTCGACAACACGATCCTGTTCCGGGTGACCACCGGTTGACGGCCGGCGACGCTGCGGCTCATCTGGTCCGGCCGTCGAGCAGGGCGGCGGCCAAGGCCTGGCGGGCCCGCCGGACCCTGGTCTTGGCCGTTCCCTCCGCAATGCCGAGGGCGGCGGCGATGTCGCCGTAGCTGTAGCCGCTCCGGCGAAGTCGTAGGGGCGCCTCCAGGTCCGGTTCGAGGGCCAGCAGGCACCGCTCCAGATCGGCCTCGGTTGCCAGGCGGGAGCTGATCCGATCGACGAAGGCCGCGGTGCGGTTGGTTGCGGCCTCCTCCTCGTGGTGCCGGCGCCGCTCCCGGGACCGGATCAGCATCTTCGCCTCGTTGGCTGCGGCCTGCCGGATCCACGGCCCGAAGTCACCTCGACCGGACCACCGGTCGAGCTTGAACGCCACGACCAGCAGCGTCTGCTGCTCGACCATGGCCACGTCGTCCTCGTTGAACACGTACCGCCGAATGACCCCCTGCAGTGTCCGCTCGGCCACCAGCCGATCCAGGAGGCGGCCCATGGCCGCCGGATCGGTCCGGGCCTCGGTGGCCAGTGCAGTCAGATCATCCGCTCGGCCACGGTCGTTCACGGACCGACCTCGATCTCGTGGATGGTCGAGGTGGTCTCGCCGTCCGACCCTTCGTAGTCGAGACGAACCGCGATCGTCCCGACCGAGCGAGGGGTCAGCCGGAGATCCTGGTCGACGAACTCCTCGTCACCGACCACCCACCGGTGGACGCCCCCCGATGGAACGTCTGCCTCGAGTACGACCGGTTGGCCGACCGTGGCCTCGTTCGGACCGTCGATCACCACCTCCGCTCCCCCAGCCGTCAGCCGGAAGGCAAGCAGCCCCCCGGCGATGACGAGCGCCGCGATCGCGGCCAACACGATCATCGCCCCGGACCCGGGCCTCACCCGGCCCCGGACACGGTCCGGTTCGAGACCGGTCTGCTCATCCACCTCGGGGCGAGCGGGCGGGGCGGCAGACAGGGCGTCGGTGAGGGCCGCGGCCCAGGCCGTCGCCGAGGTGTGGCGGCCGGCCGGTCTGACCGCCAGTCCCCGCTCGATCTCGGCCGCCACCGGCCCCGGCAATCGGTCGAGCCCAACGACGCCCCGCTCCCCACTGAGCAACTCCAGGATCACCATCGACGCCGCGTGGAGGTCGGCCTGGGGCGTGATGTCCGGTGCGCCGGTGGTCTGTTCGGGCGCCATGTAACCCGGACTGCCACCGGCGACGGTCAGCCCCGAGCCCGAGGCCAGCAGGTCCTTGGCCAGGCCGAGATCGCCGATGAGGAGCTGCTCGTTGCCTGGCGAATCGGCGGCGGTCCGGTACAGGAGGTTGGACGGCTTCAGGTCCCGGTGGACCACCCCGGCCGCGTGCAGGGCGCCCATCCCGGCGGCCAACGCCTCGATGATCGGGACCACCCGGTCGACCGACCAGGCCACCCCCGGGTCGAACCGATCGGCCAGCGTCCCCCGGTCGGCGAAGGTCATCACGAAGTAGGGGCGGCCCTCGACCTCGTCGATATCGAACACCTCGACCAGTGGAGCGTTTCGATACTCGTTGCGGACCCGGCGGAGCAGGGCCGCCTCCTGACCGAACCGCCGCCTGACCGCGGGGTCGGCGCTCCAGCGTTCGGCAAGCAGCTTGATGGCGACCGGCGCGTCGAGCCGTGGATCCCACCCGCGATGGACCGTTGCGAATGAGCCCGATCCGAGGGCGGGGCCCAGCTGATATCGGTCAATCTCCATGAGCCACCACCCGCGTTCCCGCTCGACATTCTATTTTGTCGTGGCGGGATTCTTCCTCGAAACAAAAACCGGCGGTGTTCGGCCGGCATCTCATGGGCGGAACCTGTACGAGGAGAGAACCATGCGGAAACGACTGGCGATTGCCCTACTAGCGGTGATCGTGGCCACCACGGCCTGCGGGGAGACAGAGGACGCCGGGCGTCAGGGCGGCACGCCAACCAGTGCCGCCGCGGTGGAGGCCGAGGGTGTACCGACCGGCTGCGGCCCGATCTTGGCGGTGGCCGAGGGGCCAGTGAATCTGGAGACCGGGGTGATGGATGTCGAGACCGTACAGCGGATGATCGACAGCGCCGCCGAAGCCCAGGCGTTCGCCTCCGGCCAGTCGCAAGCGACCGAGGAGTACCTCGGGATCCTGGCCGACATCAGCGCCCAGTTGCTCGTCTGGCTTGAGACCAACCCGAACCCGACGCTCCAGGAGGCGGCGGTTGCGTTGGCCGATGCCGCCAGTGTCCACCAGGAGGACCTGCAGGCGCTCCAGCCGGAGTTCTTCGCCTTCATCGAGCGGACCTGTGGCGCCGAGATCTCGCGATTCGATGGGCTCGTCGCAGACGAGGCTCCGGCCGATGAGGCGGCGATCACGACCGATTCCACGGCGTCTGGCATGGACACCGACGATCGGTCGACCGCGACCGTCACCGACGGTGCCGATGCCGACGGTGCCGGTGCCGGTGCGACGGCGGCCGGAGAACCGGTGCTGGAGATCGAGACCGGTTCGGTCGGGGCGTCCGGGACCTACCTGGGCCTCGGGATCGAGATCGGCGAGATCTGGCGAACCAATCAGCTCCCCAGTGAGGCACTGACCGGTGGCGGCGCCGGGACCGATCGGGCCTGGGTGCTGGTCGAGGCCCGGGTCAGCAACGATCTGGGATCGACGACCACGGTGCCGGACACGCTGCTGCGGTGGCGCCCGCCCAGGGGCGACCTGATCGCACCGGTCGAGGTGCTGTCGCCGCAGGGAGCGACGGCCGACCTGCGCCTCGACAGCCAGACGAGCGTGCAGATCTTCGTCGTCTTCCCCGCCGAGGTCGGAGCGACCGAGGGTGCAGCGGTAGAGATCGTCCAGCCCGGGAGCGTTCCGGAGATCATTCGCCTGGGATTGGGACCGGTACCGGCGACCTATCCGGTGTCGCTGCCCACCGGCGACCGGGGCGCGGCCACGTTCGAGGTCGCGTCCTGCATCTTCCAGGTCGAGACCGAGGTCCGGGGTGCCGAGGTGATCCTGCACGCCGTCCAGAACAGTCGGTGGAACCGTGCGCTCGAGGGACGGCGGTTCATTGCGGTCGATCTCGCCATCACCCTGGTCGAGTCGAGCGGTCCGTCGATCTGCCCCGGGTCCAGCGCGGCCGCGTTCCAGCTCGAGACCCGCCTCGAGCAATCGAACGGCGACCGGGTGGCCACCGCAGACAAGTCGTTCGACCAGATCGAGGTCGGGGCGACCGTCATCGATCGGCTGATCTTCGACATCGCGGCCGACAGCACCTCGCTGCAACTGATGGCCAGTGCCAACGGCGAAGTGCTGGCCACCTGGACCGATCTGGCGGTGCCGGCCCCATGAGCCGCCGAGCCTTCCATCGGTCGGTGCTGATCTGCGGCACGGCGCTCGGTGCCCTCCTCGCCGGCTGTGGGACGGACGACGCACCGGTCGAGACCGCAACAATCACCCCGACCGCCGAAGCCGCCGTAACCAGCACCACCGAAACCACGGCGGGCACCGCGACGACTGCGGAGACGGCGGCGACCGCCCGCGACGAGGAGCCGGCCGAGCAGCCGTCGACGACCACGACCGCGGTGCCGGAGGCTGAGATCGAGGACCTCGTCTTCGGCCCGCCCGTAGGATCGGATCCCCCCGGCCTCGACCCGGTGTTCGACGACCTGTGGGAACGCTGCCGGGACGGCGACGAGGGCGGCGGGGTCTGTGACGAGCTGTTCTGGGACGTCCCGCTCGGCTCCGAGTTCCGGGCCTACGAGCTGTTCGGCGGGACGTGCGGCGGGCGTAGTGCTCGGGTTGCGTGCGTCGACCTCCTCGGTGGTGAGACCGCCAAGGACGTGCCGATCGGGAGCTACCGGGACCGGCTCGGTCACTGGGACACGTCTCGTATCCCGGCCACCGACGCTGCCTCACCCGGCGAGAACCAGACGCTCGATGACCTCTGGACCGCTTGTGGGGCGGGCACGGCAGACGCCTGCACGACCCTGTTCGGCGATGCCCCGATCGACTCGGTCTACGAGGCGTTCGGTGGGTCCTGTGGCGGCCGACTGACGATCCCCGCTGCGTCCTGCCCGGCCACCCTGCTCCCGGCAGCCGAGCGGCCCGCCCCCGGCGCCGACCCACCGGGCCTCGACCCGACCCTGGACGCGCTCTGGTCCGAGTGTCGGCCCGGCAATGGCGAGGCCTGCCTCGACCTGTTCCTGGCGGCAGACGAAGAGCCCTACAACTACTGGGCTGCGACCTGCGGCGGGTACATCGACACCAACATCGTGCTGTCCAGCTGTACCGACTGGGCCGGCGAGGCCGACGCCGACGGCTGACGAACAGTCGGGACGTCGGCCAACGTATGGCCGCCGGAGGCGGCCTCACGCAGGCATGGCACCCCGTACGGGATTTGAACCCGTGCTACTGGCGTATGGCCGCCGGAGGCGGCCAACTCGAGTTCGCCCGACGGCGAAC
>JBCCFN010000074.1:0-19001 GCA_039029715.1 Actinomycetota bacterium
AACCCGACTCGAAGCACTGGATTGGTGCTGGAAACCCAGTTCCAGTAAATTTCTCGTGCGAGGAGTGCAAATAAAGGGCCGCGCCCTGCTCGTGGACCACCGGGACCAGGCGGATCCCGGCCGGCGCGAAGATGTCCATGGCGTCCATGAACGCCGAGCCCATGATGCCGAAGATGTCGGTCACGCCGTTGGCGACGAGGGTTTCTACGAAGGCTTCGCTTGGAGTCATCCGGGTCATGCATGAGACCCTATAACTGGACCGTGAGAGTGTCTACCCGACGGTCGGCGGAGGGTTCAGGCCGTCTCGCTTGACCGGATTCCGATGCACAGCAGGTCGATCAGCTGGTCGAACGACTCGTCGAGATCCTGCTCTCGGGGGTGCCCGTCACCCGCTTCCAGATGGCTGAAGCCATGGAATGCGCTCCGCATCGTCCGGGCCACGTGGACCCGACGGTCGAGCGACAGCCCGAAGTCGGCCAGGGCCAGCTGCAGCGTGTTCACTACCTCTTCGACCGCGGCCTCCAGCTCCGGATCCCCGGCGCACGGGTAGCGGTCGGTTGCGGCGTAGAGCCCCGGATGCTCGGCCACCATCTCCCGCCAGGCGTAGCCGACGGCCCGGACCGCATCCTCCCCGGCGACCCCGACCGCGGCCGCCATCAGCCGCTTGGCCAGCAACTCCCGGGCCTGGAGGCCGAGGGATCGGAGCAGGTCGTCGAAGCTGTCGACATGGCGGTACAGAGCCGGCTGGGAGGTGCCGAGCTCCTTTGCCACCGTGGTCAGGGTCAGCGCATCGATGCCCCGCTCATCAGCGATCCGACCCGCGGTCTCCACCACCAGGGCGGTGCTGAGCGGGCGTCTCGGGGCGGCTGTGGTCACTTAGTGGTTCTAACAGATCGGTTAGAACCAGGACAAAACGGAGGCGGTCAGGGTGCTCCTGGACCCGGCTCGGCTGCGGCCAACAGGTCGTGGATGAGCGTGGTGACCGGCACCTCGATCCGGTGGGCGGCGGCTCGCCGGAGGACGGCCCCGTGGATGGCGTCGTATTCGGTCGGGCGGCCGGCCTCCCGATCGTGCTGCATCGAGGTCCGGCCCCCGGGCTGGGCCGACATCCGTCGCACCATCTCCGGGATCCCGTCGAGGTCCAGCTCGACCCCGTCGGCCCGGCCGACCGTCCAGCACTCGGTCAGCAACGCCTCGGCGATGGCGGCGATCCCCGGCTCGGCCAGGACCCCCATCGGCTTGCCGGTCAGCGCCGTCAGACCATTGGCCACCGAGTTGATCCCCAGCTTGACCCAGGCCGACGTGGCGAAGCGGTCCGATCGCTCGATGGTCAACGGGGTGCCGTCGACCAGTTCGGCCGCAACGGCGCCGGCCGCATCGTCGGCAACGATCAACCGAGCCTGGGAGTCGTGGCGGATGTGGCCGGGCGCCAGCAGCTCGGCCCCGCAGTAGACCACGGACGGAACCACGGTTGCCCCGCCGACCAGTGGCGCCAGCCGCTCCCGGCCCTCGATCCCGTTCTGCATCACGATCACGGTGGTGTCCGGGCCACAGAGGCGTCCAAACCAGGGGGCGGCGTCTGCGGTGTGCTGTGCCTTGAGCCCGACCAGGACCGCATCGGCTGGGCGGTCGAAGGGCACCCCGTCCGGGTTGGTGACCGCCACCGCCGGACCGTCGAACGGGATGGCTGGCGACTCGACCCGGTACCGGTCGAAGGGGCGGCGGACGCAGGCCACGACGTCGTGGACCGCGGACAGGTGGGCGGCGAAGACCCCACCGACCGCCCCGACACCGACCACGGCCACCAGACGCTGCCCACCCATCGGCTCAGTGTGACACGACCGGCGCAGGGCCCATCGGGTCGCGGTCCGTTGGGTCCGGGTCGACCGAGCCCGGTTCGATCTCGGGGTCGGGATCCGGGACGAGGTCCACCGGGTCGCCGACGGCGATCGTGCCGGAGGTCAGGAGCCGGCACACCGTCCCGGCCCGGCGGCGGAGGGCGATCCGGGCCCCGTCGCCGATCTCGTCGTCGAGCAGCCGGCAAGGTGCGGCGATCCGGACGACCTCGAGCTCGACCGACCCGATCCGGAGCCGGGCCCCGGGGGTGGTCGGCACCGGGCCGTTGGAGATCGTGATGTTGCGGCGGGTAGAACCAAGGTCGATCGGCGACCCGTGGTCCTCGGCTGCCGCCGCCAGGTCGGTGGCGGCCTGCACGGTGACGTGGCGATGTTTGGCCCCGTGGTAGCGGTCGCCGACCAGGCCGACCCCGGCCTCGGCCTCGACCGCCGGAACCGATCGCATCGGGAGTCTGGTCGCCGGGGCGATGTGGATCGCCACCACCGTCGGCTCGTCGGCCACCACGTCCTCTGCCACGTTGCGAGCCTACAGACGGAACTTCCGCTGCTGGCGACCGCATTGCCGGTCGGGCCGCCCATACTTGTCGCCGCACACCCGATGTCAGGAGGCCTCCCATGTCCGATTCCGTCGAGCGTGACGTCGAGAAGGACGTCGCGACCAGCTACTTCGTCGACACCCTCCGCCGGCTGGCCGATGCGCTTGAGGCCGGCGAGTCGTTTCGGATCCAGGTGGCGAACGCCCGCTTCACCGTGCCGGCCGATGCCGGCCTCGTCATCGAGCACGAGGTCGAGGACGGCGAGGAGGAACTGTCGCTCGAACTGCAGTGGACCCGAGCAGACGACTGATCGGTCTGGCCGGCCCGGGGCCGACGCTCAGCGCTCGGCGAGGCCCCGGTCGCTCGACCAGGTCAGCCAGCGCCCTGCGAGCTCCGGCCCGATCACGAGCTCATCGTCCGGGCCGACCAGAGAGGATGGATCCATGCCCGCTGCCCGGACCCGGCCGATGGTGACGTAGCGGTCGGGGTCGCCGATCGTGGCCGTGGCGGTGCCGTCCCGATGCTCGATCGGGCAGCACACGAACAGGGCCCAGTCCCGACGACCCAGGGTGACGGCCACCTCGGCGGCAACGGTCGCTGTGCCGGTCCGCCAGTCGTAGACCAGCCGCTCCTCAGCGAGATCCAGGGTGTCGGTGACCGCATCGTCGACGTCTGCCAGGTGGAGGGCCAGGACGTAGCGCCACGACCCATCCGTGGTGGTCACGGTGGTCTCGGCCCAGGTGACGGTGGCGTCGGTCTCGTCGTCGAAGAACGACCGGTCGGCCAGCGCCACCGGTTCGTCGGTGAGCACCAACCGACCGTCCGGCAGACACAGCCGCCGGACGACGGCCTGATCGGTCCGGCCAAGCCGATCACCGATGCCGACCACCCCGGCCGACAGTGCGGACAGGACCGCCTCCACGTCGCGGTGGGGGTCGCCGTCCAGGCCCTCCGGCCCGGGCTGGTCGCCGGTGAAGAAGCAGTCCTTGGACACCGGCAGCCCAAGGCCGACCGCGAGCCGGTTGACCGTGAGGTACCACCGCCACAGCCGGCCGGGGTCGGCGGCGTACCGGTAGTCGTCGCTGGTCCGAACGGCGACCACCCGGTCCAGTTCGGTGGTTGCCAGCAGGTCGCCGGGGGTCGCCATGCACCACAGCAGTGACTGGCCCCGCGCCGCCGCAGCCCGGTCCATGCCCCGCTGCCACTCGAGCGCCCGGCCGGGTTCGGCCCGGAGCTGGCGGACCCGGAACCAAATCACGACCATCCAGTCCTGCTCGATGCAGGTCGCGCCCCAACGGGCGGCGTCGTCGAACCACCGGTCGAAGAACGCCGGATCGACCGGGTGGGCGGCTCTATCGACCCACCACTCCCCCGTCCCCACGTAGTCCGAAGCGGTCGAGATGTGCCTGGCGTGAAGAACCAGCGGTGGACGTCCGATGGCGGCGGCCAGCGCCTCGACCCCATCCGGCAGCACGTCTGGTCTTGGCTCCCAGACCAGCATCCCGGTCGGCGGGACCTCCTCCGGGTAGCCGACCTCGGTGACCGCTCGGGGGATCTCGTGGGGATAGAACCACGAGTCCAGCTCCACCGACCCGATCGGAATCCCGAGTTCGTCCAGCTCGCCCAGCTTGTCGACCAGCGTCTCGGGCAGCGTGCGCCCAGGCTCGGTCCGATACCAGTAGGCGGCGCCGTTGTCCGTCCAGTAGGACAGCATGCCGGTGACGGCATCGGCCGGGCGACCGACCCGGACCGAACCGGGCCGTTCCACCCGCTGCGACCCCTGCGACCCCTGCGACCCCTGCGACCCGACCTCGGCACCCCACCGGTCGATCAGTGCGGCGACCGACCGGCCCTCGAACACCGCCAGCGTGGCGGTGGTCCCGGCCGGGATCCGGTCCAGGTCGCCGTGCCAGCCCCACCGCAACCCGGTGATCCCGGTCTCGTCCTGGGCCACGGCGATGAGCTGCTCGTGCCACCCGTCGAGCGGGGCCAGCAGGCAGACGGTGCCGTCAGGGGCCCGAACCAGCAACGGAATGACCGCCGGCGGGGCGAAGAGGTTGTCCGCCGGTGCCCAGGCGAAGGGCACCCCGGTGCCGGCCCGGACCGGCATGGCGAACTGGGTGTAGGCATAGCCGACCAGTGACCAGCCGTCCTCGACCCCCGGTGCGGGGACCAGCCGGACGCCGGTGGCGGGATCGGCGAACGTCCCAGAGGCCCCACCGGCCACCTCGACCTCGGCGGTCAGCCGGATCCGGTCGCCAAGATCCTCGAACCGGATCCCCGGGGGCAGATCCGGCTCGAAGCCGGCGATGACCGACCGTGGCGGAACCTGCTCGGTCATCGTCAGGCCAGCAGTTCGCCGAGCAACGGGCCGTCCCCGGAGCCGGGGCCGGGCGGGACGAAGAACAGGCCACCACCGACCGGCTTGACGTAGTCCTCCATCGGCTCGCCGTCCAACCGCTGCTGAACGAGCAGGAACCCCTGACTGAGCGACCGTTGGAACGCCAGGAACAGCAGGCCCTGGTCCAGGGTCCCAGACGACGGGTCGACGCCGTTGAGGTAGCTGAATCCTCGCCGCAGGATTCGCCGGGTGCCGGGGGTCCGGGGGTTGGCCCGCCGCACGTGCGACGCCGGCGGGATGGCCAGGTCGCTCGGGTCGGTGGCGAACCGGGGCTCCTCGGCTTCGGCCTCCTGGCCGAGCGGGGCCCCGGTGTCCCGGTGGCGGCCGAAGATCTGCTCCTGGCGGACCAGGGCTGCGGTGCCCCAGAACTCGATCAGCATCCGGATGACCCGGACCGCCAGGTAGGTCCCGCCCACCGCCCATGCCGGCTCGGGATCTCCGGGCTGGACCCAGACGTGCTCGTCCATCTGGGTCTGGTCCTCGGTGTCCGGGTTGGAGGTGCCGTCCCGGAACCCCATCAGGTTCCTGGTCCTGGCCACCGCACCGGCCTCGGGCGGCAAGAGATCGTTGTAGCCCTCCTGGACCCATCGCAACCGGAGGTGGGGCGCCGTCACCCGGACCGCCTGCTGGAGGGCGTAGACCGTGGCCTGTGGGGTCGGCGAGGAGATCAGCAGCGCCAGGTCGCCGTCCGACCATTCGGGACGGACCAGCCGGTCGTTGAAGAACCGGGGCATCGGGATCAGCTCGGCCGGGCGGCGGTCGGCCAGCCCGAACCGGTCGTCGAACAGCGATGCCCCGACCCCGACCGTGATCGACGTCCCGGCGGTGCCGACCGCCGGTTCGATCAGTCCGGTGTCCGGTGGAGGCAGGATCTCGTCGGCATCGACCGGGCCGCCACCGGCCATGATCCGCTCGATCTCGGCACCGAGGGCGGCCATCGTGTCGACCAGCCGAGCCCGGTCACCGTCCGCCACATCGAACGCCGCCACCGCACCGGCCGCCATCGGCGGTCGGAGGACCCCGAGCTGGCGGTCGGCCCGGTACGGAACCGCCTCGGCGAGGGCCGGGTCGACGGCCACAGCGCCACCACCGCCGCCGGCGGCATTCCCGGCACCATCGGCTCGGTCTGTGTCCTCGGTGCAAGCAGCGGCCAGGCCGGCCAGCGCCACCGCACCGGCCCCGGCCAGGAACCGGCGCCGCCCGGGCGGCCCGAACGTCCCGGACGAACCCGCCGCCGGCGGGACCACTGGTTCGTCGTCTTCCGGGCCGGTCACGGGGCCCAGTATGGCCAGCCTCGTCCCGTCCGGGTCGACACCGGCGGCGACGTTTCCCGATCGGTAAGGGTTCCGCTATCCCCGGTCGAGGAGTTCGACGACCCGATCGATCACGTAGTCGACCTGGTCGTCGGTCATGGCGCTGCCGCTCGGGAGGCACAGTCCGGTGTCGAACAGCCGGTCGCTGACCCCGGTGAGCACCGCATCGACCCCGGCGAACACCGGCTGGCGGTGCATCGGCTTCCACACCGGCCTGGACTCCACGTTGCAGGACTCCAGGCCGAGCCGTACCGCTTCCCGATCCACCCCGGCCAGCGCCGGGTCGATCGTGCAGCAGGTCAGCCAGAACGTCGACCGGCAGCCGTCGGCCTCCGGCATGAACTCGACGCCGGGGCGTCCGCCGAGGGCGGCCCGGTATCGGCGATTGATGTCCCGCCGACGGTCGACCTTGGCGTCGAGGGTGGCCAGCTGGGCCCGACCGAGGGCGGCCAACACGTTGGAGAGCC
The DNA here is from genome assembly GCA_039029715.1 of Actinomycetota bacterium. Lineage (GTDB taxonomy): Bacteria > Actinomycetota > Acidimicrobiia > Acidimicrobiales > SZUA-35 > JAHELU01. The sequence goes on from JBCCFN010000074.1 coordinate 6,574, forward strand.
GGTAGTTGAAGCCGGCCTCGGTGTGCTCGTAGTGGGGGGCCGGCTGGCGGGCCTGGGTGCTGAGGTATCGGACCCGTTCGGCCACCGCCTCGTCGTCGGTGACCAGCATCCCGCCACCGGAGGTGGTGATGATCTTGTTGCCGTTGAAGCTGAACGCCGCCGCCATCCCGAACGTCCCGGCCGGCCGGCCCCGGTAGGTGGCCCCGAGTGCTTCGGCTGCGTCCTCGATGAGCGGCACGCCATGGGCCTGGCAGAGCGGAACGATCCGGTCGTAGTCACAGCACTGGCCGTACAGGTCGACGGTGATGACCGCGGCCGGCGGTCGCCCAGCGGCGGCTCGGCGGTCGAGCTCGGCGGCAAGCAGCGCCGGGTCGAGGTTCCAGGTCGTGTCGTCGCTGTCGATCAGGACCGGGCTGGCTCCGGCCTGGGTGATGGCGTTGACGGTGGCGACGAAGGTCAGCGTCGAGCACAGGACCTCGTCCCCCGGTCCGACACCGGCGGCCAGCAGCGCCAGGTGGAGGGCGGCGGTCCCGCTCGACAGCCCGACGGCGTGGCGGCCGTCGACCCGGGCCGAGAGCTCGGCCTCGAAGGCGGCCAGGTCCGGCCCGATCGGGGCGATCCAGCCGCTGTCGATGGCGGCGGCAACGAAGGCCTGCTCCTGGCCTCCGAGGTCGGGGGGAGACAGGTGGAGTCGATCGGTGAGCGGCTCGGCCACCCTCCGCTCCGTCGTCGGTTGGGATCCTCGATCCACGGTGTCAGCCACCCTCCAGCCTCGCCCGCCGCCACGGTATCGGCGCCCGCCGGATGTCGAACTCGGCGCTCAGTGCCGATCGTTCCCGTGCCCGACCGACAGCTCGATCACGGTGGCCAGATCCGCAGCGTCGAGCAGCCGCCGGACCTCGGCAACGGCATCCGGGCCGATGGCGGCCAGCGCCTCGGCGGCGGGACCACCGTCGCAGACCGTGTGGGTGATGCGGGGGTGGCGCTTGGCGTTGCCGACTTCCTGCTCGCTGATCAGGACCTCGTGGAGTTTCTCCCCCTGCCGCAGTCCCGTGAACTCGATCTTGGTCCCCGGCGCCAGCGAGTTGATCAGCTGGTTGGCCAGGTCGACGATCTTGACCGGCGCCCCCATGTCCAGGATCAGGACCTCGCCGGGATCGCCGATGGCCCCGGCCTGGACGACTAACCGAACCGCCTCGGGGATGGTCATGAAGTAACGGGTCACCTCGGGATGGGTGACCGTGATCGGCTCGCCCTGTTCGATCTGGCCGAGGAAGGTCGGCAGGACCGAGCCCCGGGACCCGAGCACGTTCCCGAACCGGACCGACACGTAGGGCCGCCCGGTGTCGCGGGCGGCGGCGGCGGTGAGTCGTTCCGCCGCCTGCTTCGTCGCCCCGAGGACCGAGGTCGGGTCCGCCGCCTTGTCCGTGCTGATGTTGACGAACCGGTCCACCCCGACCGACCGGGCGGCATCGAGGACGTTCTTGGTCCCGACCGTGTTGGTCTTCATCCCCTCGGTCGGGTGGTGTTCGAGCAGGGTCAGGTGCTTCAGCGCTGCGGTATGGAACACGACCTCCGGCCGCAGCCGCTCGAACAGCTCGAACATCCGCTCCCGATCCCGGATGTCCGCCACCACCAACATGTCGGAGTCGAGCAGGGCCCGACCCTCCATGGCCAACTGCAGGGAGTGGAGGGCGGTCTCGTCTCGGTCGAGCAGGTACAACTCCGATGGCCCGAAGTCCCGGATCTGCTGGGAGAGCTCCGAACCGATCGACCCGCCCGCCCCGGTCACCAGCACCCGCCGGCCGGTGACGTAGCCGGCGACGGCGGCCAGATCGATCTCGACCGGGTCCCGACCGAGCAGCGCCTCGACCGTCGGCGGCCGGATGTCGGCCAGCGTCAGCCGCCCGACCAGCTCCGAGGTGTTTGGTAGGACCAGTACCCGCAGGCCGATCTCCGCCGCCACGGTCGTCAGCTCCTTGAGTAGCTGTGGCGGCGGCTGATGGACGGCGATCAGGAGCACCTCACCCCTGGTCTGGGCGGCCACCCGTCGGAGGTCGTCCCGACCACCCATGACCCGTACCCCGTCGATCCGACGATTGCGGAGTCCGAGCTGATCGTCGAGCAGGGCGACCGGCAGGTACTCACTGGCCGTGTCGAGGAGCATGGCCCGGATGATGTAGGTCCCCATCTCCCCGGCGCCGAAGACGATCGTCCGGTGGCATTCCTCGGACGCCGGCCGGTGCGACTGCTCCCAGAACCGACGCCACACCGCCCGGACGAACCCCTGGCCGACGACGGTGACCAGCGCACCGGTGACCACGGCCGAGGTCGGCAGCGGGCTACCGGCCCGATGGCTGACGAAGGTGACGGCGATGACCAGGAGCGCAGTGCCGAGCCACACGATGCCGAGCATGGCGACCTCGTCGAACGACGAGACCCGCCACCGCCGGCGGTACAGGCCGAGCAGATACCCGAGGCCGCCGTGGAAGACGACGGCGAGCAGTGCGGTCAGGGACAGGGCCAGGCCGGCCGACTCGATCGAGGACCCCGGGCTGAGCACCGCGGCGATGACCAGTCCGACCACCCAGGCCACCACGTCGACCGCGATGGGGAAGGCCCGGGGCCGGCCGTACACCCAGGCCAGCACCGGCCGCAGCATCGAAGCCAGCAACGTCATCGTTCGGTTCCCAACAGTTCTCCCCTCCCCGCCCTCGGCGATGTCCCTAGGCGATATGGCGTAATAGGAGTGGATCGTTTACCCGCCGACCAATCTAGCCAGCGAGATAGCTATTCCCCCAAATGAAACTGGCAGACGTTCCACCGAAAGGACCAAAGGATTCCCCCAGAATCCGTTCGATCGACCGACGCTCCACACGGTGGATCACCGGCGCTGCCTGCCTGTACCCCTAGGCTGCCATGCCTCCCCACCAGGTTCGGCCGTGACATCACATCGGTCCGAGACGACCTACGGCCCTCCCTCGCCAATGTGTTGGCGATCCTAGTATCCCATCGATGTCGGGTACTAGGGAGTTGTGCCTATTCAGTCGATTGTCGGCCGACTTTTCTTGATCGACGGGACGAAGCCGACGGTTCGACCACACAGCGGGGTCATCCGAGGACCGATGGTGACGAGATCGGCGTCGGCCCGCAGGAGCGGGCGGTTACGCTGGCCCGGCCCATCGATCCCGAGACCTCAGGAGCCCGCACCGGTGCCGATCGACGACGTGACCCCGATCTCCGCCATGACCACGGCGTGGCCGACGGCCGGGACGCTCCGGTTTCCCGAGCGATTCCTCTGGGGTTCGGCCACCTCCTCGTACCAGATCGAGGGCGCGGCGGAGCTCGACGGGCGCAGCCTCAGCATCTGGGACGTGTTCTGCCGAGAGGAAGGCCGGATCAAGGACGGCTCCTCCGGAGCGGTCGCCTGCGACCACTATCACCGCTACCGGGACGACGTGACGCTGATGGCCGGCCTCGGTCTCCAGGCCTACCGGTTCTCGATCGCTTGGCCCCGGGTGGTCCCCGAGGGCGTGGGTCCGGTCAACCAGGCCGGGCTCGACTTCTACGACCGCCTGGTCGATGCGCTGCTCGAGCAGGGGATCCGGCCGATGCCGACCCTGTACCACTGGGACCTCCCTCACGCGCTCGAGCAGCGGGGTGGCTGGGTGGTGCGGGACACCGCCGAGGCGTTCGCAGACTACGCCGCCGCCGTCGTCGACCGGCTCGGCGACCGGATCGGCACCTGGACCACGTTGAACGAGCCGTTCGTCTCGGCCAACCACGGCTACGTGACCGGGGAGCACGCCCCGGGTCGGACCTCGATGGCGGAGGGGATGGCCGCCTCCCACCATCTGTTGCTGGCCCACGGTCTGGCCGGCGAGCGGATCCGCAGCCTGGCCCCAGACGCCCGTCTGGCCATCGTGATCAACTTCACCGACCTGATCCCTGCGACCGACGACGCCGAGGACCGGGTCGCCACCCATCACCAGGACGCGCTGGAGAACCGGTGGTACACCGACCCGCTGGCCGGGTACGGCTACCCGGCGGACAGCGCCGAACACTTCGATTGGGACCAGGGCGAGGTCCGCGACGGCGACCTGGCCCTGATCTCCCAACCGATCGACCTGCTCGGCGTCAACTTCTACACCCGCGGCCGGGTGGCCCGGACCGGCGAGGCGCCGACCCCGACCGACCTGCCCCGCAACACGATGGGTTGGGAGATCCACCCGCCGAGCCTCGGCCGGCTGCTGCGATGGCTGCGAGACCGGTACGACTTCCCGTCCTACCTGATCACCGAGAACGGGGCCCCGATGCCGGACATCGAGCGGGTCGACGGACGGATAGAGGACGACGACCGGCTCGGCTACATCCGGGACCATCTGGCCCAGGTCCACGGCGCGATCGCCGACGGCTGCCCGATCGAGGGCTATCTGGTGTGGTCGCTGTTCGACAACTTCGAGTGGGCCTGGGGGTACGGGCCCCGGTTCGGGATCGTCGAGGTCGACTTCGAGACCCTGGAACGGACGCCGAAGAAGAGCGCCGAGTGGTTCGCCGCCGCAGCGGCGGCCAACGGCTTCGACTTCCCCGGCCCGATCTATCCCGGAGACGCCGGCTGACCGACGCGGGGCGCCTCGAGGAACGCCGGAATCGGGATCGAGTCGGCGTAGCGGGCGGCCAGCGGCCCGAGGATGGCGGTGATCAGCACGTAGCCAGCGGCCAGCGCCCCCAGCTCCGGCCCGTCGACCAGCTCCGCCCCGAGGGCGGCGATCACGATCGAGAACTCGCCCCGGGCGATCAACACCGTGCCGGCCCGCAGGCGACCCCGACGACCGATGCCGTTGCGGGCCGCCGTGTACCAGCCGGTCGCCACCTTGCCGAAGACCCCGATCACGGCCAGCAGGACGGCCGGGCCGAGCGCACCGACCAGATCGACCGGGTCGATCTGGAACGAGAAGAACAGGAAGAACGTGCCGGCGAACAGATCCCGGAGGGGGCTGATCAGCTCCATGGCCCGCTCCTCGGTCCGCCCGGACAGCGCCAGGCCGATCAGGAACGCACCGATGGCGCCGGAGACCTCGAAGGTCTGGGCCACCCCGGCGACCAGGAGCGTCAGCCCGAACACCGCAAGCAGCAACGACTCGTCGGAGTCGACGGCCAGCCAGTCGCTCAGCCGGTGCCCGAACCGGAGGGCGGCGGCCAGGATCACGGCCACCGTGGTGAGGGCCACCGCCACGCTTGCCGCGGTTGCGGCGATGGTGCCGCCGACGATCAGGGCCGCCACCACCGGCAGGTAGACCGCCATGGCCAGGTCCTCGATGACCAACAGGTTGAGCACGCTCGGTGTCTCTCGGAAGCCGAGCCGGCCGAGGTCGGCCAGGGACTTGGAGATCACGCCGGACGATGAGATCCAGGTGACGCCGCCGAGCAGGACGGCGGCCAACGGGTCCCAACCGAGGACCAGACCCAGCGCCACCCCGGGCAGGGCGTTGAGGCCCATGTCGACCAGTCCGGGGCGGAGTCCGGTGCGGAGCCCGTTCCGCAGTTCGGCGTCGGAGTACTCGAGGCCGAGGGTGAACAGCAGCAATAGCACGCCGATCTCGGCCGCCATCGAGACGAAGTCCTCGCTGACGTCCAGTCTGGCCAACCCGCCGTCCCCGAACGCCAGGCCGGCCACCAGGTACAGCGGTACGGCGGTGATCCCGAGCCGGCTGGCGATCCGGCTGAGCATGGCGAGCCCGAGGGCGAGCGCCCCCAACTCGATGAACCCGAGCGCGACCTCGGCGCTGCCGGCTGCCAGGATCATGGGCGGCTCAGGAGCGAAGCAGTTCCTGGAGGGCGTCCAGACCCTCGGCGGTGCCGACGGCGACCACCGTGTCGTCGGCCTCCAAAACCCGCTCCGGACCGGGCGCCGGGATCGGGGTGTCACCCCGGATCAAGGCGACGACGCTGGCCCCGGTCCGGGTCCGGTACTCACCGTCCCCGATCGACCGACCGGCCGCCTGGCCGCCGGCTGGCACGTGAATCCACTCGATGGCCAGGCCCTCGATCTCGTGCTGGACCCGAGAGACCTCCTCGACCACCTGGGACGCACCAAGGAGTTCGCTGAGGGTTCGGCTGTCGTCATGGGTCAGGTCGATCACGGACGAGCAGGCGTCGGGGTCCGCCCGGTCATAGACCAGCAGCTCCCGCCGGCCGTCGTGGTGGACCAGGACCCCCAGCCGTTCGCCGATCTCTGTGGTGAACTCGTGGCGGACGCCGACGCCTGGCAGCTTCGTCTCGGAAACCTCGTGCACGGTTCCACTCTGGGCCATCGGACCCCGAGCCGCAACACTCGGGACGGTGACATCAGGCCGTCAGCGACCGTTGCCGTCCGGTGGTTCGGCCAGGTGCCAGTCCGTCCGCTGCTGGTAGGCGTGACCGGCGGCCAGCACCAGCCCATCGCCGAACGGGCGACCGATCAGCTGCAGCCCGAGCGGGAGCCCGTCGGCGTCGAACCCCATCGGCACCGAGAGGGCCGGGAACCCGGTCGAGTTCCAGGCCGGGGTGTGGAGCGCCGCTATCGCCGTCGCCGCCGGATCAGCCCCGCGGAACGGCGTGGCTCCGTGGCCGGTGGTCGGGCTCGCCAACAGGTCGAGGCCCTCGGCGGCCATCATGGCCATGACCCGGCGCCGGGCCCGCTGGCGGACCCGTTCGATCTGGACGAGGTCGCCGCCGTTCAGCAGCGCCCCTTGGGCGATCGTCAGCCGGGTCGGGCGGCCGTAGTCGTCCCAGCGGGCGATCAGGTCGGCCCGATGCCAAGCGAACGCCTCGGCCTGGAGGGCCAGGAAGGCGGCGGCGGAGAGCTCGCCGTAGAGGGGGACCTCGACCGTTGTGATGGTTGCCCCAGCCTGGGCGAGTTCGTCGACCGCAGCATCGAACCGGTCCATCGTCAACCCGGTGCTTGCGGCGGCCACCTCCCGATTGCCGACCACCCCGATCGTCAACCCCTCGACGCCCCGGTCGATCCCGGCCAGATGGTCCTCGGTCGGTTTGTGCACCGTGGTCCGATCCGACGGGTCAGCGCCGGCCATCACCGACAGCATCGCGGCGCAGTCCCAGGCCGAGCGGGCCATCGGCCCGACATGGTCGTAGCTGAAGCCGAGGGGGACGCAGCCCGATTTCGGGACCAGGCCGAACGTGGGCTTATGGCCGCTGATCCCGTTGTAGGCGGCCGGGAGTCTGACGCTGCCGGCGGTGTCGGTGCCGAGACCGCCGAGCATCTGGCCGGATGCGACCCCGTTCCCGGTCCCCGAACTCGATCCGCCGGTCCATCGGTCGGTGTTCCACGGGTTGCGGGGCAGCGGGAACGGCTTGGAGGGGTCCGGCCGGCCGATGGCGAACTCCATCGTCGTGGTCTTCCCGAGGATGATGGCACCGGCGGACCGCAGTCGAGCGACGACCGGAGCGTCCAGACCGCCGCCCCACGCCGGATCGAGGACCAGGCTCTGGGCCGTTGTCGGACCCTCGACGGTGGTCAGGATGTCCTTGATGCCGACCGGGATGCCATGGAGTGGCCCCCGATCGACGCCCCGGCGGCGTTCGTCGTCTGCCTCGATGGCGGCCGCCATCGCCGCCTCGTCGAATCGGGCGATCCAGGTCCCGAGCGACTCACCGACGGCGGCGGCCCGAGCCTGGACGGCGGCGACCAGCCGGACCGACGTAATCGCCCCGGATCGAAGCGCCACACCGGCCTGCTCGATGGTCGAGATCCCTCCGGGGATCACCGGCCGGCCTCGCCACCGCCGTCGGCTCGGAACACCGCTGCCGCGACCTCGTCGCCGACGTCGATGGCGTGGAACCGGTCGATGCGGCGGCGCAGGTCGGGATAGAGCTCGGCCAGGCGGGCGATCTCATCGTCCGGCGGCTGGAGGCCGGCCGCTGCCAGCAGTGCCCGGACGGTCTCGGTGGGGTCATCGTCCACGGACCGAGCGTAGGGCGGGCCGAGAGCCGGGGCGAGTGGACCCCTGGCACCGAGCGGCCACGGTGGCCATACTCTGTCCATGGAACTGGGGGCATTTTCTGTGAGCCTGACCGTGGCCGACCTGGCGGCGTCCAAGGCGTTCTATGAGAAACTCGGCTTCGTCGAGACCGGTGGCTCGGCCGATGACGGCTGGCTGATCATGGTCAACGAACCGGCGGTCATCGGACTGTTCAGCGGGATGTTCGATCGGAACATCCTCACGTTCAATCCGGGGATGGTGCTCGGGCCGGACCAGCCCGAGACGTTCACCGACGTCCGGGAGATTCAGGACCAGCTTGAGGCCGCCGGCCTGGAGCTCGGTGAGCGGGTCGACCCGGACAACGGCGAGGGCCCGGCCCACATCACCCTGATCGACCCGGACGGCAACCCGATCCTGATCGACCAGCACCGCTAGACCGTCGCCGGCCGCAGCTGGTTCTCCCGGTCCAGGCCGACGGCACCCTCACCCCCCCGTCGCGCCCAGATTGCCGATTCACTGCGCCGCTCGCCTCACAGCGACAACAAGCCGCCGGACCGACACCAACCCACCACAACCCAATCGCTCGCCTCACAGCGACAACAGACCACCCAACCAACACCGAGGCCGCTCGCCTCACAGCGACAAGCCCCCAGATCAACCTGGTCGCTGTAACGCGACCTCTCCGACGCCCACCAGCGCTGTCGCTACAACGCGAACCCCACCGATCCGGCCAGCACTGTCGCTACAACACTGCGCAAACCGACCCAACCGCCCACCGCCAGCGCTGTCGCTACAACACTGCGCAAACCGACACAACCGCCCGCCGTCCGCCAGCGCTGTCGCTACAACCCGAACCCACCGACCCGGCGGGGGCCGAGAGGCTGGCTGGTCGATGCCCGAAGATCGCCGGGCTCAGTCGACGAAGCGTGAGGCGAACCCGATCTTCAATGCCGGCCGGAAGTACTGCTCGACCCAGGCGTAGATCGAGCCGAGGACCCGGTCCAGCTCGTCCGGCACGATCATGGCCCGATCCAGCTGCCCCTGGAGGATGATGGCGTCCTCGTCGCCGATCACGAACGCCCCGCCGTACATCTTGAGGTTCCGGCGCAGGAGATGTTCGTACAGCTCGCCGGCGTTCTCCTCCGGCGCCGGCATGAAGTGGGTCTCGTAGTGGAGGGTCCGCTGCCGGAGGTGGTAGCGGATCGTGTAGACGTCCTTCTCCTCCCCGCTGACCCGGACGAACCACCGGCGACTGCCGGGGGTGTCACGCTCCATCGACACGACCACCGGGTTCTCGACCACCTGCAGCCGGAGCCAGGCGTCGATGATGGCCTCCAGCTCGTCGAGCTCCCGATCGGAGGCGGGCCCGCTGCCGGTCCGATCAGTCACAGGGTGCCAGCGTCCGCAACGCCAGGTCTTCGTACAGTCGGCGGAGCCGAGCGGCCGAGGTCGACCAGGTGTAGGTCCGGGCCCGGGCGGCGGCCGAGACCGCAAGCCGGCGAGCCAGCACCGGGTCCCCGAGAATCGTGTCGATCCAGGCCGCGTAGGCCGACGGGTCACGATCCTCCACCAGGTAGCCGGAGTGACCGTGATCGACCAGAGTCAGGAGCCCACCGACGGCCGAGGCCACGGTCGGGACCCCACAGGCCGCAGCCTCGAGGGCGACCAGGCCGAACGACTCCGACCGGCTCGGGACCAGGCAGATGTCCGCCGCCCGGTAGTAGGTCGAGAGCAGATGGTGGGGCTGGGCCGGGATGAATCGGACCCGATCGACCAGCCCACGCTCGGCGATGAGACCACGGATCCGATCGACCTCGGCCCCGCCGGCCAAGCCGCTGGCGCCGCCGACGATCCACAACCGGGCGTCTGTCCGCTCGACCCGGGCCAGCGCCTCGACCGCGACGTCGACCCCCTTCAACGGTTGGATCCGCCCGACGAACAGCAGGACCGGCTCGTCCCCCGTCCCCAGGGCCCAGCGGGCACCGGCCTGGTTGCCTGGCGAGAACAGCGCATGGTCGACCCCGGGCGGGACGATCTCGATGCGGGTCGGGTCGGCGTCGTAGAACTCGACCAGTTGCTCGGCCTCGGCCGTCGCATTGGCAAGCACCGCATCGGCGCAGGCCATGACCTCGGCTTCGGCCCTGGCCCGGGACTCCGGCTCCGGGTCCCCGGACACCGCCTTCACCCTGGCCAGGGTGTGGAACGTGGTCAGCAGCGGGAGGCCGAAGCGCTGCTTCAGGGTTCGGCCGGCCACACCAGACAGCCAATAGTTGGCGTGGATCACATCCGGCTGGAAATCGTCGAAGTCCTTGGCCACCGCCTCGGCGTACTCATCGACGTGGCGGGGCAGATCCTCCTTGGACAACACCGCCGGGCCGGCCGGGACGTGGACCACGTCGAACCCGGGCTCGACCGAGACCCGCTCCGGTAGATCGTCTGCCCACTTGCGGACGTAGACCCGGCACACCACCCCGGCCTGGGCCAGGGCCGACACCAGCTCCCGAACGTAGACGTTCATGCCGCCACCGTCGCCGGTGCCCGGCTGGGCCAACGGCGAGGTGTGGAGCGAGAGGATCGCAGCCCGCTTAATCACCCGCTCAATGGTAGGTTGCCGGCCGCGAATTGCCCCATTGCGGCGTTCGCCGGGCCGCGCTCAGTCGGCCTCGGCGGCCGATTCTCTGAGCAGCGCATCGACCGACGCCTCCCCGTCCCGGTATCGGCGGGCGATCTCGTCCTGGATCGAATCGATCCGGTCGTGGAGCTGGCGGCGGATCCCCGACAGCTCGAGTTCGAACTCCCGGAGCCCGCCGAACAGGTCGGCAAGACCGGCCTCGGCCACCTCGGACAGACCGGAGAGCTGGGATGGCGAGGCCACCGTGTCCAGGATCTCGATCAGCGCGAGCGCAACCCGGCCGGGGTCGGTGACCGAGACCGGCCGGGCGCCGTTCCCGGCCGCCGGGGCCGGTGCGCCATCGTCGGCCAGGATCCCCGGCATGTCGAACAGCAACACGTTCGGGTCGGACGGCTCGGTCCCGCCGGCGCGAGCCTCGACCTCGTGGGCCACGATGTCGAGCCGGCCCTGGGTCACCCGGCGGACCAGGGAGATGTCGGCCTCGGCCTGGGACAGCTCGACCCGGATCGACCGGAGCCGCTCCAGCGGTTTATCGGTCAGCTCGTTGAGGAGGTTGTCGTTGAGGAGTCGTTGCAGATCGGCGTGCACGATCACCCAGCGTAGTGGTCTCACCACGGCAGGGCCCGGACCTCAGACCGGACCTCAGACCGGACCTCCGACCCAGCCTCCGGCCCGGACCTCGGTCAGCCGGCGGCCGGGAGCTGGCCGGCCAGCAGCAGCCACAGCGGTGCGGCCAGCAGGTAGGAGTCGAGCCGGCGCAACGCCGGCGCCCAGGCGTTGCCTCGGGGCAGCAGTCCGGACGCCAGATACTGGCCGAGCGGGCAGCACAGGCCGGCGAGGACGGAGAACAGCAGCACCGACGTGGTGTCGAACGGGGCCGGCTGGACCAGGAACAGCAGGAACGTGACGGCGCCGAGTGACACCAGACCGGCGAGCGGCCCCTCGATGGCGTTCGCCGCTCCAGACCCGACGACGAAGTCACCGGCCTCGTACGCGCTGACCAACAGGATCAGGCTCAGCAGGACACCGATGCCGACCGTGCCGAGGGCGGCGAGGCAGGCCACCGCAAGGCCGGCCGGGATGGCGGACCGGACCAGCACGTCATACAGCTCATGGGCCTGTCGGCGATGACCGCGGTACAGCACGACGTAGAAGCCGAGGGTCACCAGGCCGAGGCTCAGCCCGACCAGGACGCCGATCCCGCCGGCGAAACCGGCGATGGCGGTCAGGTAGGCGGCGACCGCGGTCCACCCCCTGGTCGCCGGCAGGGCCGGGAACCAGGCGTTGCCGGTCTGGAGTCCGGCGAGCCCGGCGACCGGTGCGCCGACTGCGGCGACCGCCACCGCGGCGATCTCCCTGGCGTCGAAGTACGAGCCGAGCAGGACCGCACCGACCAGCAGAGAGAACCAGGCGATGCCGAGGGTGATCTTCGGCCCGTCTGTCGGGTAGGGAACCGCCAGCCGGTTGTTCTGCCAGCGGGCCTCGCGAGCCTTGACCCGGCCCCGGGACCGCAGGTCCCGTTTGGTTCGCCAACCGATCTGCGCGGTGTCCGGCGGTCGCTGGACCGGTGCGGCGAGCCGGGGATCGGCCATCGGGCCGGCCTGGGCGGTTGCCGGGGCGATGACCGGCGGCTGGTTCACGGCGGTGGCACCGAGCACGTTCGGCGACGGGGGCCCCGGCACGGAGGGATCGATCGGCGGCTGCCGGGGCGATGAGCGCAACTCCTCGGGTACGACCGACGGATCGATCGGCGGCAGGCGGGGTGCGGACCTCGGGGACCGGGCGACCGGTGCTGCGGCCGGGCCGCTCAAGGG
>JBCCFN010000075.1:0-18899 GCA_039029715.1 Actinomycetota bacterium
CTGCCAGGTAACGCGTAACTTGGCTCTACCGTCGGGTGCAATTGTTGTGTAAACGGATTCAGTTGGTTGATCAAATTGAGGCGTTTCCCAGCCTCATACGCCGCCTCCGTTCGGCCGGTTGTCGCTCCAACGCGAACAGCAACGACAACCCCACCCAACTGTCGCTCCAAGGCGAACAGCCGAACCAAACCAACCGCTGTCGCTCCAACGCGAACAGCAACGACAACCCGACCAAACTGTCGCTCCAACGCGAACGACGGGGCGAGTCCTCGACCGGCCGAGAGGTCCGGTGGCCGGCTGGGGCTCGTAGGCTTGATGGCATGCCTGGCGACTCGTCACCAACCATCGGCTTGGCCAATCCGCTGACCCGGGTCGGCTTCCGGGCCCTCAACCGGGTGGTGAGACCTGCGGTCAAGGCCGGGATCGGCTCGCCGCCGCCCATCGGGCTGGGCACGGTCCTGTTGGAGACCACCGGTCGGGTCTCGGGCAAACGCCGGGAGGTCCCGGTGCTCGGGTTCCGGATCGGCGATCGGGTGATGGTCTCCACCGTGCGATCCGACTCGCAGTGGCTCCGCAACCTCGAGGCCGACAACTCGGCCGCGGTGTGGCTGTGCGGCCGTAGGCGCCCGGCGGACGCAACGGTGCGTCGGGGCCCGCTGAACACGGTGACGCTTGATCGGGCAACCTGACCCGACCTGGTCGACGCGATAACGTCCTCCGGCATGGCAACCCTGGACTGGCACGCCGACCGTTCCTGGGCCGCCTTGCTGGACACCGCGCCGGAGAGCGAGGGCATAGATCTGGCGGCGGTCCGCCACTACCGGCGGGATCGGGTTCGGGCCGAGATGGCGGCCCGGGACATCGGAGCGGTCATCCTCAGCGACGCCATCAACATCCGCTACGCCACCGGCACCCGGAACATGCAGGTCTTCACCGCCCGCAACGCCCCGTCCCGGTACCTGCTGCTGACCGCCGATCGGTCGATCCTCTACGAGTTCACCGGTTGCGCCCACCTGGCGGACGGGTTCGACACGGTCGATGAGGTCCGGGTCGCAACCACGGCCAGCTTCGTCGCCGCCGGTGGGGACATCGCGGCCCGGGAGAAGGACTGGGCGGCCGGGATGGCGGGGGCGATTCGGGACGAGCTCGGACCGGGTCACCACACCGTCGGGGTCGAGCGGTTCAACGCCGGGGCCGCCGCCGCCCTGGCCGATCACGGGCTCCGGCTGGTCGACGCCCAGGAGCCGGTCGAGCGGGCCCGCGCCATCAAGTCGGCCGGAGAGATCGACTGCATCAGGGCGTCGCTCCGGATGACCGAGCGGGCGGTCGGCGCCCTCCGGGACGCCATCGCCCCCGGCATCACCGAGAACGAGCTGTGGTCGATCCTCCACCGGGAGGTGATCGCCGGCAACGGCGACTACTGCGAAACCCGGTTGCTGAACTCCGGCCCCCGGACCAATCCCTGGTTCCAGGAGACTGCCTCCCGGGTCATCGGTCCGAACGAGCTGGTGGCCCTCGACACCGACGTCGTCGGCTGCCACGGCTACTACTCCGACTTCTCCCGAACCTTCCACGTCGGCCCGGACGCCCCGACCGCCGAACAGCGTGAGCTGTACCGGCTCGCCCACGAACAGGTGCATCACAACCTGGACGTCATCGGCCCCGGGGTCACCTTCCGGGAGTATGCGGACCGGGCCTGGGACATCCCGGAGCGGTTCCACCGCAACCGGTACTACCTGTCGGCCCATGGGTGCGGCATGTCCGGGGAGTACCCGTACCTCTATCACCATGCCGACTTCGGAGACGCCGGCTACGACGGCGAGATCGAACCGGGCATGACGCTGTGTGTGGAGAGCTACATCGGGGCCGATGGCGGTGTCGAGGGGGTCAAGCTCGAGCAACAGATCCTGGTCACCGAGGACGGGACGGAGCTGCTGAGCGAGTTCCCGTTCGAGGACTCGCTCCTGGCCTGAGACACCCCGGGCTCAACCAGCCGGCGCGTTCCCGAGAATCCGGTCAACCTCGACCAGCACGGCGACCCGGCCCTCGGCGACCATCGCCCGGTCGTACGCCTCGAAGTCGTCATGGGTGCCGCCGGCCGCCTGGAACACGTGCCGCAGCAGGAGACGAAGGGCCTCGGCGTCCATCCCGACCGGTAGATCGTCAGGGCCGATCAACTGCGCCGACCCGGTCACCGCCACCCAGTTCCATCCCCGGCGGACCGTCACCGTGACCGGCGAGCCCCGACGAATGTGGCCGATGCGAGCGGCCGAACCTCTGGACACCAGCGCCACATGGGCGCCACCGTCGACCGGGTGATCGATCACGCCGCAGTTGACCACGCTGGACAGCACGGTCCCATCGGCCTGGGTGGTGCTGACGACGGCCAGCCCGGTCTCGCTCGCCAGGTACCGTCGAACATCGTCGAGATCGGCCATGCCGGCAGCCTACCGGCCGCATTGCTCAAGGTTTTGTGCACCATTGCCGATGGAGCGGCCATGCGGGTACGTCCCAGGCGACGAAGTGAGCGGGGCGCGACCGTGCCCGAGTACGCCCTGCTCATGGGCCTGGCGGTGTTGGCCCTGGTCCCGGCGACGATCGCCCTGGAGGACGAGGCCGGCTCGTACCTGGTGGCCACCGGCGACGACATCGGACAGGGCCGGGCCGATCCGGACCCGGACGAATACACCGAACCGGCCGCCGCCACCCCGAACTGGGTGGAACAGACGATCAGCTACGGCCCGAATCTGATCGGCAACGGCGGCTTCGAAAACCCGAGCATCCCCAACAACGCCTGGCGCATCATCTCCGGCACCGCATGGCTCTCCAGCGAGAATGGTGACCACATCGAGATCTGGGAGAGCGGCCACAACGGTGTGGCCTCGCCCGAGGGGACCCAGCACGGCGAGTTGAACCTCCACACGGCGACGACCTACAGCCAGACCGTCTCGGTCACCCCCGGCCTGGCCTACCGGTGGCACATCTACCACCGGGCCCGCCGCTACACCAGCGAGGCCGCGGAGCTGGTGCTGAACGGCAACGTGGTTGCCACGCTCCAGAGCCCTTTCTCCTGGACCTCATACAGCGGCACGATCGTTGCCACCTCCTCGACGATGACCCTGGAGATCCGATCCCTCACCGGGACCGGCCTCGGCAACCTGATCGACGACGTCCGGCTCGAGGAGATCCAGACATGAGCGGCCCGGGGCCAGGCGCCGACGCGCCCGCGGTCGACGAGCCAGACGCCGGCGACGGCCCCACCGACTCCGAGCGGCCGGCCGAGTCGGCCGGCTACATCCTGCCGACGACGGCGCTGCTGATGCTGCCGCTGATGATCTTCGCCGCCCTGGCGGTTGACGTCGGCTCCTGGTACGCCGAGGCGGCCCAGGCCCAGAAGGCGGCGGACGCCGCTGCCCTGGCCGGCGTCCCCCTGCTGGCCACCGAGGCCGAGGCGATCGCGGTTGCCAAGGACGTGGCGGCCCGCAACGGCTACGTCGACCAGCCGGGCTGCGACGTCCTACCGTGCACCCCGACCGCATTCCCCCAGGTCGTCGTCACCCGGCTGGCCCTGAACCAGCTCCGGGTCGACATCTTCACCACCGCAGACATGATGTTCGGGCGGGTGGTGAGCGACGAACCGGTCGAGATCGAGCGGTCCGGGACCGCCGAGCATGCGCCCCAGGTACCGCTCGGCAACCCGACGTCGACCCTCGGGTCGGCCACCGACGTCGCCAGCGGCGGCTACGTTCCCAACTACTGGCTGCGGGCCAGCTCCGACTGTGAGGGCCGGGCCACCGGCGACTTCATCGGGGCCGGCGGCGGCTGCCCGAACACCAACCCCAACCACCGGGACGAGGGCCACACCTTCATCGTCGACGTGCCGGTGGCCGGCAGCTACGTCCTGCAGGCCCGGACCAGCTGCTTCGAGCGCGGCGGGGCCCAGGCCAACGCCTCGATGCGGTTCCGGGTCTTTCCGGCGGACACCACGCCGCTGGATGACGACGACAACACCACGCTGCCACCGATGGCTGACGTGACCGTCGACCGACCGGGGACCGACATCTGCCCGGCAGACGGGTCCGGCTGGTCCCGGAACTACGATCCGGCGCCATGGGTGACGATCACCAACCTCAGCAACGCCGGGCGGTACGTGATGCAAGCGAAGAACCCGGCGCCAACGGCCAACGTGCGCAGCCTCTACTCCTTGCGGGTGGTGCCGGCGTCCCAGGCCGGGGCCTACAACTATTCGTGCTCCCGGGTCGGGGCCGCCGGCTCAAGCGGGTGTCCCAACATTCTGGCCAAGGACTACCTGACCACCCTGACCGCGGCGGAGATGTTCCCGAGCGGGTCGGTCGGCAAGACCGAGGTCTTCCTGGCCGAGATCGCCGAGTTCTATGCCGGCGAGACGATGCGGATCGAGCTGTTCGACCCGGCAGACGGCATCGACGTGGTGCGCATCGTCGATCCCAACGGAAACTACGTCGACTTCAGCTGGTACTCGGTCGACTGCTCGCTCTACAACTACCGGTGTGGCCGGGGGGACTACGGGACCAAGGCCAGCCCGATCACCCAGACCTGCAGCGGCACCCCATGCATCAGCCAAAAGGACGGGTACTCGTTCCAGGACCGCACCGCCATGCTGGAGATCCCACTGCCGAGCGACTACAGCTGCGCCGCGCCGTCCGGTCAGCCACCGGACTGCTGGTGGCGGGTCGAGTACGAGGACAACAACTCAAGCGTGATCGACACCACCACCTGGGGCGTCACCATTCTCGGCGACCCGGTCCACCTGATCGACTGAGCACGGCGGGCCTCGGCGCCACTATCGCTCAGCGACCCTTCCATTCCGGCGGGCGCTTCTCGATGAACGCCTTCGGCCCCTCCCGGTAGTCCTCGGTCTTCGCCACCTCGGCGAACTCGTCCCGACTGGCCCGGAACAGGGTGTCGTCGTCGTCGAGGAACGCCCGGATGGCCACCGTGCGGCTGGCCACCACCGCCAGCGGGGCGTTGGCCATCACCCGCTCGGCCAGTGCGGTGGCTTCGGCCATGACCTGGTCGGCCGGGACGACCTTGTTGACCATGCCCAGCTGATGGGCCCGCTCCGCCGGCAGCGGATCGCCGGTCATGATCACCTCCAGGGCCGGGGCAATCCCGATGGCCCGGGGCAGCCGGAACAGCCCGCCGGCCGCGGCGACAAGCGACCGCTTGACCTCCGGGAGCCCGAACACCGTGTCCTCGGCGCAGACGATCATGTCGCACGACAGGGCGATCTCGGTCCCGCCGGCCAGTGCGCTGCCGGTGACCGCAGCGATCAGCGGCTTGGTCCGCTCCCGCCGGACCAGCCCGGCGAAACCGCCCTTTCGGGTCCCCAGCTCGTTCCCACGGCCGGCGGCGATCTCCTTGAGGTCGGCCCCGGCGCAGAACGCCGGACCGTTGGCGGTCAGGATGGCGGTCCACAGGTCCGGGTCTGACTCGTAGTCGTCCAGCAGCTCCTCCATCCGGTTGGCAAGCTCACCGTTGACCGCGTTCCTGGCCTCCGGCCGGTTCAGGGTCAGCACCGCCAGCCGATCCCGCTTCTCGTACTCGATCACCATCGGGCGCTCCTCTCGTCGAACCGACCGAGTTTCCTGTCCCGTTCCACCGGATGCAAGCTCGGTGCCGGTGCCGGTGCCGATGCTGATGCTGGTGCCGTCGACCCCGCCGAGACGACCTTGCGCCACCACGGCTCGATCTGGAGACTGGGGCATGACCAACATCCAGTTCGACGTGGACGGCCACGTCGCCCGCATCACGATCGACCGGCCGGAGCGCATGAACGCCTTCGACGACGTGACCCACCTCGAGTTCAGCGAGGCGATCGATCGATTCCAGGCCGACGACGACCTGTGGGTGGCCGTACTGACCGGAGCCGGCGACCGCTCGTTCTGCGCCGGCCGGGACCTGAAGTGGACCGCCGCCATGGCCGATGCCTCGCCGGAGGAGCGGGCCCGGGCGGCCGAGCGGATGGCCAGGGTGACCCGGCTCCAGGACCGGTTCGACCTGGTCAAGCCGATCATCGCCCGGGTCAACGGGTTCGCACTCGGCGGTGGGCTGGAGCTGGCGTTGGCCTGCGACATCATCGTCTGTGCCGATCATGCCGAGGTCGGGCTGCCCGAGCCCCGCCGGGGCCTGATCGCCGCCGCCATGGGCGTCCATCGGCTGCCGCGCCAGATCCCGTACCACCTGGCGATGGGCTACCTGCTGACCGGTCGGCACATGACGGCGGCCCGGGCCTACGAGATCGGGCTGGTCAACGAGGTGGTGCCGACGGCCGAGCTGGACGCCGCGGTCGACGGGTGGGTGGCGGACATCCTGGCCTGCTCGCCGGTGGCGGTCCGGGCCACGAAGCAGTCGGTGACCGAGGCCCTCCACCTGTCGCTGGCCGAGGCCAATCGGCACGTCGCCCCGTGGGAGGCCCGGCGCCGGTCGAGTGCAGATGCGATCGAGGGGCCGAAGGCATTCGCCGAGCGGCGACCCCCGAACTGGACCGGCCGGTGAGCCGGGCCGGACGGTTCAGCGGGTGAGGCCGTCGAGGTGGGCGGCCAGCCGACGGAGCTGGCCGGCATCTCCGGTCGTGTCGCTCCAAAGCATGCCCATCCACACCAGATCGGTCCCGACCGAGCGCGTGTTGCGGCGGCGGGCCGAGAGGGCGAAGGGCTCGCCAGCCCCGGGCAGGGAGAACGAGATGGTGCTCTCGATGGCGGCGCCGACCATTCGATAGGAGACGGTCGTCAACTCCAGGCCGCACCCACCGATCGAGATGTCGCCCAGTTTGCCGGTTGCCGACCGACCGGCGGCCTCTCCCCCGTTCGGGGCGATCTGGACCTCGACCGGCCGGGACATCTGGTGGCGTACCGACCCACGGCGCTCCCCGCCTCCCCCGAACGGTGGGCCGGACACGTGCCTGACGATCTTGGCCTCGCAGACCTCGACGTAGCCCATGACCGAGACCGAGACGACCTCCACCAGCATCGTGGTGTCGGTGGCGGTCACGTTCACGGTCGCCGTGTCGCCGACCAGGCGACCACCGCCGTTGTCGTTGGGGTTGAGCCGGAACGACATGGTCACCGTGCCGGGCCCGGACACCCGGAGGTTGGCAGACATCGGTGGCGCATCACCGAACGACACCTCGACCTGCCCGGTCTTACCGGCGGCTTCGGATCTGGTGGGCACGGGAGCGTCCCTTCTGTCGGCGGTACCGCGGACTGTAGACCGGGGTACCCCGCCAGTCGGGGTGATTCAAATCTCGACCGGCACGGCGACCAGGGCGGGGCCGGAGAACCGATCTGGGGGCGTCAGAACTTGCCGGAGTTCACCAGCTCGTCTTCGGGCGGCAGGGTCTCGACGTTGTCCCAATGCTCGACGATCATGCCGTTCTCCAACCGGAAGATGTCGAACGCCGCATAGTCGATGCTGTTCCACACCTGATGGGCGAAGGCGACGACGAAGTTACCCTGCCCGATGATCCGGTGGACCTTCGGGTAGTAGAGGGTCTGGCCCTGCTCCCTGGCCATCCGGTCCATCTCCTCCAGGGACTCGAGGCCGTCCGGAGCGTCCGGGTTGTGGTTGATGTAGGTCTCGCTGGAGATGAAGTCGGACATCGGTGCGGTCGGGTTCTCGATGAACGCCTCGGTCAGGAACCGGCGCACGTGCTCCTTGTTCTGTTCGGTCAGGTGGAGATCGGTGATCTCGACCGCACCGTCGACCTGGGTGTGGCCGCTGGGGTTTGTGCCGCCAAGCTCGTGGATGACGTCCCAGTGCTCGATGATCTTGCCGTTGCCGTCGGTGTCGAACAGGTCGGTGGTGACCCAGCGGCTCTCGCCGTTGTTCAGGCTCTGGGCGGCGTGGACGAAGACGAAACGACCGTCGACGAAGGTCCGGACCAGCTCGATGTCGCGGACGGTGTTTCGCTCGACGAACGGCTCGAAGAACTCGACGAAGCCCTCGACCCCGTCCCGGACACCGGTGGAGTGCTGGGTGTAGCGGTCCCCGGTGTAGGTCTCGACCGCCTGGCGAACGTTGCCGTCCCGGATGCCCTCCAGGTAGAGGGCCTTGGCGTTCGCCAGGCCCGGGAATGCGGCCGATGCCACCTCGACCCGGCGATCCAGGGTCATGGTCGAGGCGTCCATCAGGGCCATGAACTCCTGGGTGGCCTCGGCATCGTTGAACGAGGCCATCGACGCGTCCGCGTCGCTGGCGCTGTCCCAGCGAAGCGAGATCGTCCACACCCCGTCTTGGACGGTCGTGGTCCGGGTCCCGGGGTTGAACCCCGGCTGGAGCGGCAGATAGTCGGCCTCGACCTTGGCGTTTGCCGCCGCAAAGGCGTCGGCGGACGCGCCATCCTTCAACTGGAACGTAATCGTTTCGATCGCAGACATATCAGCAGGGTACGGAACAGGCCAGACCCCGTATTGGTCGCAAGCCGACAGCCAGCGGTCGAATCGCGACGTTCGATAGGCCGAAGCGGGCGGGTCACCCAGCGTTACGAACCAGCGGCAGGACCTCTTCGGCCATCATGGCCATGGCGTCGGCCGCCACCGATCGCTCCATGCCGGACCACTCCATCGACAGGACCAGGTGGTTGACCCCCAGCCGCCGGTTGATGTCGAGCATCTGGGCCGCAACCTCCTCCGGTGAGCCGACCAGGAATCGGTCGGTGAGCAGCTCGTCGAAATCACCGGCCAACGTCTCGCCGGGGGGAAGCTGATCGCTCTGTCCCGATGCGTGATACGAGGCGTACTTGCGGGCCAGGTGGGGCCCGGCCAGGCGGATCGCCTCGGCCCGGGTCCTGGCCACGAACGCCTCCCGCCGCATCGGGAACTCCTCGGGGAACGGCTTGTCTGCCTCGTCGAGCAGCCGCCGATAGGTGTCGACCTGGCCGACAAGGGTCTGGATCGTCGAGTGCGGGTTCACATACCAGCAGGAGCCGTGGTCGACGGCCCGCCGTAGCGCAACCGAGGAGTTGGCCCCGACCCAGATCGGCGGGTGTGGGCGCTGGACCGGCTTCGGCTGGCAAACCGCGCGGTCGAGCGTGAAGTGGCTGCCGGTCATCGTCACCTCGCCCTCGGTCCACAGTCGCCTGATGGCGATCAGGTTCTCGGTGGCCCGCCTGCCTCGCTCCCCCATCGTGGTGCCGAAGGCCTGGAGCTCGACCTCCCGGTAGCCGATCCCGACCCCCAGGATCATCCGGCCGCCGGACAGCACGTCGAGGGTGGCGAACTGCTCGGCCAGGTCGAGCGGCTTGTGGAGTGGGAGCAGGACCACGCCGGCGTTGAGCCGGGCCATACGAACCTCACCGGTCAGGCGAGCCAGCAGCGGGAGCTGCTGCAGGCCCTGATAGTCGGGGGTCGAGTAGTGGGAGCTCTTGGTGATCGATGCATAGCCGAGACGATCGGCCGTCCTGGCCTGCTCGAGCACGTCCTCGGTCATCGCAACCGGGTCCTCGCCGTTCGGGAACTGGCCCCGCAGCATCACGCCGACCTGCACGACGCCTCGCCCCGGTCAGTGCTCGATGATTCTGGTCGGGACGATCACGAAGGTCACCCGCTCGACCTCCGGCGGGTCGAATGCGGCACCGTCGTAGCCGTGCTTGGCCGCAACCCGGTCACGGACCTCGTAGCCCGGGTCGGCCTCGACGGTCACCATGCCGCGGACCTCGAGGTAGCGAAGCGGCTTCTCCGGATCAACGACCGTGAACGACACCCGCGGATCCCGGAGCACGCTGCGGTGCTTCGCTCGTTCGGCCCGGGTGGAGATCGAGATCGCCTGCCCGTCAAACCAGAACCAGACCGGGGAACCGTTCGGGCTGCCGTCGGCCAGCAGGGTGGTCAGGATCGCCGTGTTCGGCGCCTCCAGGAGGTCGTGGTAGTCGTCCGGGATCGAGATGCTCACGACGCGACCCTAGCTTTCGGGCCGAGCCCGGCCCAGACGTCACCGGCCGGTCCGCAGGTCCTGCCGATCGGCGCAGTGTTAAGGTCTGTGGCAGGGAGACGAGGAGGGCAGAGATGACCGAGCACCAGATCGAACCGGCCCTCTGGCTCCGGCTGCTGTTCGCCTCGGCCGGGGTCCTCGCGCTCTCACTCGGTCTGGTCGGTATCGACGGCGCAGCGGTCGGACCGACCTGGGGACCGGTGGCCGAGGTCGTGTCGTTGGCCGTGCTCGGAGTCGGGCTGGCCTACGTCGGCCGCCTGATCGGCCTCGTCATCGCAGCCACAGACCAGACCTAGCGGTCGAAGGTCGAGTAGATGAACCAGTCGTATGGCCGACGCCGGATCGAGGTCTGCCACCAACGCTCCGCGGCCTGCAGCTTCTTCAGGAACGGCCAGATCCGGGCGTCCTCCTCGTAGAACGCCCGGCCCTCGGCATCGGTGATCGGCTCGGCCGGGTCGAGCCCCCGATTGAGGGCATCGACGGTTGGGGCGACCCAGTCGTCCAGGCCCTCCCGGTACAAATTGGCCACAATGTCGACGCCGACCCGTCTCGGATCGTTCCACCGGGTGACGAGTTTTGTCAGCTCCCGGATGGCCAGCGGGCGGGTCGGCGCCGGGATCATCCTGGCGAACGGACCCATGTCGAACCGCAACCGGCCGGTCTGGTCCCACAAAAAGGGAGTCCCGACGTCGACCAGGGTCAGGGTCGACCCGTCCCAGGCGAAGTTGGTGACCTGGGCGTCGATGCTGAGGGTCGGTGAGACGACCTGGAGGGCCTCGGCGATCGCCACCAGGAGCGGGTGCTCCGGGTCGGGGTCGGCGGCGGCCAGGATCCGATGGCCGAGGGTGGCAGGATCGAGCATCGGCTGGACCAGGTAGGCGATCAGCTGCCCTCCCCGGTCGAGCGGCACGATGCTGGTGTCCGCAACCCTCAGGCCGCTGGCCTCAACGCTCGCCACGTACTCCTCGACCAGGTCGCGGTAGGCCGCGAACTCCTCGGGAGCGAACGGCGGCGTCCGTTTGCAGACGAACCTCGGGGTGTCGATCGGCCAGCCGAGCGCAACCGAGACCTCGCCGTAGCCGAGCACGTTCAGGGTCCCATCGTCACGAGCGTCCAGCGCGTCGAGGACGATCGCCTCGAGCTCTCGCAGTTCGGCCTCGCCGACCGTGGCGTCTCCCACCGCTATCCCCTTCTCGTCCGTGACCCGAACTCGAATCGAGCCGACCGGGCCACCGTGCGACAATCGTCATCGTAACCAGCACACCTCGAGGCATCATGACCACTGACAACCGATACGACCGTGGCTGCGCCTGGATCCAGGGCGACTTCGTTCCGATCCGGGAGGCGAAGATCTCGGTCCTCGATGCCGGGTTCAGCCGCTCCGATGTCACCTACGACGTGGTGGCGGTCTGGAACGGTGCGTTCTTCAGGCTCCAGGACCACCTCGACCGCTTCGAGCGGAGCATGGATCGGCTGCACCTGGAGCTTGAGGTGGACCGGCACGAGGTCGAGCAGATCCTCCACGAATGCGTGCGTCGGTCCGGCCTCCGGGAGGCCTACGTCGACATGATCGCGACACGCGGCTGGCCGGCTCGCGGCGGGCGCGACCCGTGGACGTTCAAGAACCAGTTCTACGCCTACGCCATCCCCTACCTGTGGATCGTCGAGCCGGAGCAGCAAGAGACCGGCTCCCATCTGGTCATCGCCCGGGACACGGTCCGCATCCCGGAGGCCTCGGTCGACCCAACGGTGAAGAACTTCCACTGGGGAGACCTGACCAGGGGGGCGTTCGAGGCGAACCAACGAGGCGGGACGGTCGCCGTGCTCCCCGACCTGGACGGCAACCTCACCGAAGGCCCAGGGTTCAATGTCTTCCTGCTGATCGACGGCCGACTGCACACCCCGGATCGCGGGGTCCTCGAGGGCATCACCCGCCGGACCGTCCTGGAGCTGGCCGAGGAGCACGGGCTCCAGACCAGCGTTGCCCCCATTCCCGTCGATCACGCCGTGGCTGCCGAGGAGGCGTTCCTCACCAGCACCGCCGGTGGCGTCATGCCGGTCACCACGATCGACGGTCGCCCGCTGGGCGACGGAACCCCGGGACCGGTCACCACCCGGCTCCGTCAGGCCTACTGGGACGCCCACGTCGACCCTCGGTGGGCCACTCCGATCGAGTACTGACCGCCCCTCGGTCATCGCGCACCACACCGATCGACGGGCCGGCGGTGCGGGCTCAGACCAGCTCGGCCTTGACCAGCTGCCATCGGCCGACCAGCTGATGCCAGCGGGTGGCGACGTCGACCGAACCGCCGGCGGCGGTCTCGTAGCGGATCACGTACTCGTGCCACTGGACGTCGATCCGCTCGGACACGATCTCCCAGCCGACCGGGTCGGCCGGCAGGCGCCCGCCAGATGATTCGAAGGTGGCAAGCGTGTTGCCGTAGAAGTCGCCGATCGCCCCATCCCGGTCCCCGGCCACGAGATCCCGGGCGTGGCGCTCGGCCATCTCCCGGGCGCTGGGGATCGGGTCCGGGAGGTGGAGATGGCCACAGCCGGTCATCTCACCGGCCAGCCGCTGCAGCTCCCCGAGGTGGGCGTCGAGAATGCCCCGGGGGTCGGTGCCGTGTTCGAGGCAGAGGTAGGCGGCGATACCGACGGCGGCGCCGTGCTGCCCACCGTTGCCCATGAACTTCACGCTGCTGCCGGCGACGTGGGTGACACTGATGTGCTTACCGGCCATCATCAGGTTGTCGAGCGAGACCGAGTAGAGGCAGCGGAACGGGATCGAATACGGCTTGTGATCCCGGGAGTCCCACACCCAGTCCTTGAGCCGGAAGTCGTAGTCGCCCTCGCCCTGCTGGTTGGGGTAGTGGAGGCAGAACGCTCCGTCATTGCGGACGACCGCATCGTGGAACTCGGTGTGGTTCCTGATGTCGTTCTCGGTCAGGACGTGGTCACCCCGGTAGCGGACGAACTCGCCCTGGGCGGCGACGTGGGCGATCCAGTCGAACTCGAGATTGGCGTAGTGCTCTGGATCGAGGCGCTTGACGTTCGAGAACGTCCCGTAGAGCGCGCAAAGCAGATGATCCCGGATGTGCTCGCCGTCCAGCTGGAGGTCGAGCCACTGCCCGTACTCCCAGAAGTGGGTGGCGGGGAAGCCCATCAGCGGATTCTCGCCGGGCTCGGCGTCCGAGAAGTCGAACACCGGGTCGTGGTCCGGGTCCTGACCCGGGAGCGGCCCGGGTCCGTTCTCGACGCCCGGCTGCAGCAGCTGGCCGCTCAGGTTTGCGTAGTCCTTCGAGACGGCGGTGGCCCAGGGGACGTCCGGGAATTCGGCGGGCTCATCCGCCATCCGGGTCCGGAAGAACAGGGTGTTGCCGTGGTGCATCCCGTCCCGCTCGGCCGGCGCCCGGGGCTCGTCGTACTCGTCCGCCGACTCCTGGCCCGACAGCAGCTCGGCCCCCGCCAGCTGACCGAGGATTGCGGCCCCGGTGCAGTCGATGAACACCGGCGCCCGGAACCGGGTCTCCTCCCCAGTACGGGTGGCCCGGACGTCGATCGAGGTGATCGTCCGACCGTCCTTGGCCAAGGCGTAGACCCGTCGCTCCAGGAACAGCGACACGTTCGCCTCGGCCTCGAAGATCGAGCGGGCGGCGAGGTCTCCGTCCTCGGTGCGATCGGCGATCTCCTGGATCAGCTGGCCGGACTCACCGCGGGGGCTGAGGCCGATCTCCTTGCTGGCGTTCCCACCGAGGACCGGCCGATCCTGGATGAGGGCCACCCGGGCGCCGAGGCGGGCCGCGGTCAGGGTGGCGGCGCACCCGGCGATTCCGCCACCGACAACGACCACGTCGAACTCGCCGCCGTCGACCGGTTCGGCCGGCAGGCCCCGCAGCTCGCGACGCCATGCGATGGCCGCCTCGTCTGCGCCGTCGACGGGGACCGATCCGTCCGAGCTGAGATAGATCGCATCACAGCGTCCGTCGAACCCGGTCAGGTCCTGGAGCCGGAACTCGACGTCTCCGACCGAGAGGTCCACCGTGCCGACCTCCTGCCAGGACCAGTCCCTGCCGTTGGCCCCGAGCTCGGACCCGAGCGTTTCGCCGGCGACCGAGAGCTGGAACCGGCCAGGCGAATGGGAGGGAACCCAGTCTTTGGCCCGGACCCAGACCGTGTAGCTCCCGGCCTCGTCGATGGGCGCAGTCGTCACCGCATCGTCCACCGGACGGCCGAGCCCGTGGGCGAGGAGGTAGGGACTGCCCATCTGCAGCTCGAACTGCGAGTCGAGCAGCCAGCCCCCGTAGTCAGTGAACTCTTCGGCCTCGATAAGGTACTTCATACATACATGAATGTACGCTAGGAACCATGGCCCCGACAACCGCAGAAGCAACCAGGCAGCGTCTGATCGAGGCCGCCCTGGCCTCGCTGATCGAGCGCGGCTTCAGCGCAACCACCGGCGTCGAGGTCTGCCGCCGTGCCGATCTCACCCGGGGCGCACTCAACCACCATTACCCGGAGTTCTCCGATCTGCTCGCCGATGCGCTGGAAGCGGCTTACGCGACCCTGCTCGGTTCCGAGCGGGACCCGTTGCGCACCCACTCGCTCGAACAGTGGGTCCATGCCGCTCATCGGCGGCTGAGCCAGCCGGAGTTCAAGGCCGTCATCGAGCTGTGGCTCGCCTCGCAGAACTCACCCGAGCTCGGGGCGGCCATGGCCCACCAGGTCGAGTCATTGGCGTGGTTGTTCGCCCCGGATGAGGTGCTCGGCGACCAACCGAGCCCCATCGACCCCGAGCTCAGGCGGACGCTCTATCGGACCGTGGCCGAGGCCCTGATCGGGCTGGCACTCGGACGGGCCAGCCGCGGCGGCAGACCGGTAAGCCACGAGGGAGACGTCGTCGAGTTCCTGGGCCGGATCGCCACCGCCGCCGACCGTGGTCAGCTGCAGCAGATCCTGCAACCGGGCCTCTGACGGCCTGGCTTCAGGCCGCGTCCGCCAGGTCGAGGAGGGTGGACCGTATCGCCTGGAGACTGACCAGACTGGATCGATAGGAGATGCCGGCCGGCGTCTCGATGTGGAACACCTGATCGTTCGTGACCGCCTGGAGTTCGTGCCACCGGTCGACGGTCGTCGGATCCTGGCTCCGGGACTCGACGAGGAGCACGTCTGGCTCGTCCGATGTCCGAAGCCGGCAGACGTCGTCGAGGTGGACGTAGAGGGCGGGCTGCTCGGTGATCCGGGGCGTCTGGAGGCGTAGGTTGCGGAGGACCCGCGTGATCGGGTTCGGGTTGATGCAGGAGTGCAGGCTCATGGCCGAGTCGACGATCACCACCGAGGCGTAGACGCACACCCTCGCCGCGCCGGGGAGCTCCTCGGACAGCGCCGTGAGCGCCCGGTGGTAGCGCTGCCGTTGCAGTTCGAGTTCGCCGGAACGATTCACCAGCGCCGCCATGGCGGTGAGCGAGTCGGAACGGGGATGGGCCTCGTCGAACACCACCGTTGGGGCGATCCGTTGCAGCTGCTCGACGTCGACCCCCGGTTGCGGTTCGCCGAGGAACGAGTAGGCGACGATGAGGTCCGGCTCGAGATCTCGGAGCGCATCGAGATCGGTGACCCCGAAGGGACCGATGTCATCGACGTGGCTCAGGTCATGACACTGGGCCAGCGGTGGGTGCCAGGTCGACTCGGGGCCCTCTGCGGTCATGGCGACGACCGGGGCGCCGAGGGCGAGCAGCGGCTCGCCGATCGTGAACTGCTGGAGCGCCGCCACCCTGGTCGGCAGGTTCGGGACCGAAACGGTCCGCCCGAGCGCATCGACGAAGACCCGGGTCCGCCGGCGCCGACCGCTGATGGCCTGTGCCGGGTCGGTCCGCCGCCCCTCGTCGAGCACCGCATCGCCTGGCGGCCCGGCCGACCCTCCTGAGGGCGACACAGCAGGTTGCCAACCGTCGAGCCGAAGCGCCTGCCTTAGCGCCCTCGCGGTCCGGTAGCCGGAGCGATTTGCTGCGATCGACATCGGCTGGCCCTGACCGAGCAGTGCCCGGGCGTGCTGCAGTCGGATCGCCGAAGACCACCGGGTGAACGTCAGCCCGGTCTCGTTGATGAACCGCCGCCGAAGGGTCCGTTCGCTCGTCGCCTCCTGCCGGGCCCAGGCGTCCAGCCCGCGACGATCCGACGGGTCGGACATGATGGCCTCGGCGACCCGACGGGCGGCAGGGTCTGACGGGAATGGTGGCAAATCACAGCGGCCGGCCAATGCCCGCCGCACTCCGTCGACCAGCACATCGGCCATCGCCCGGACCACCGAGTCGCTCGACCGCTCGACGTAGCTGGCCAGTGTGGCGACGAGAAGGTCATCGAGGGCGACCGAGCCGAGCGGAGCGGTGAGCGCAGGCCATACCGCGGGATCGAAGCATGCCTGGCCGAGGGCGCTGTCATCGGCCGCGTCGATCCGTGTACCGGCAGGGACCCAGGCCCCGGTCCGCTTCCCGACGACGAGCGGACGACCCGCGACCTCGACCGATACCGCATCGCCGGTGGACCAGATCAAGCGGTGGACGTCCAGGACCGGCGAGCTGCCGACCGCCGAGCGCTGATGGTGCATCGGCACCGAGACACGAAGCCCCGCTTCGCCGGTACGGAGACCGGGCCCGTCCTCTCCCATGCGCAATCATCATATTAGGGGCGCTTAACGCTGCGCCACTGGCCGACGAAACCCCAGATTGGCCGCCCGGAACCCCGGTTGGCCGCCGAGCACCCTCTGCCCCGGTTTGACTGACCTGGAGTACCCGGTTTGCCCGCGAGGACCCTGACGGGTCCCTTCGCCCCTGGAGGTCAGCTGATCATGAGATCTGGATCCGGTCGCACCATCGGTCGCCCGACTGCGGCGTGGCGACTCCTCGCCGTACTGTTCGCCCTCACCATGATCGCCGCCGCTTGCGGAGACGATGACGGCGACGACACCGCAGCGTCGGGCTCAGACTCCGCGTCCGCCTCGGCATCGGCTTCTGGCTCGGCGTCCGAGCCGTCGACCGAGGAGAGCGACGAGGCCACCGACTCCGGCTCGGCGTCCGAGCCGGCGGAACAGGGCGGCGACGTGGAGACCGTGGCCTTCACCGACGACCTCGGGCGCACGGTCGATGTCCCGGTCGACCCCCAGCGAATCATCGCCTTCAACGAATTCAGCCACGCCGAGCCGCTCCTGGCTCTGGGGGCACCACTGATCGGCATGACCGACCAGGGCGGGGGCGAATTCAACCCACCGACCGCGGCGGCCTATGACGTCAGCGGCGTGACCTCCGTTGGCGCCTTCGCGGAGCTAAACGTCGAGGTCATCGCCGACCTGCAGCCGGACCTGATCCTGGCCTACTCCCACACCGGCGAGTGGTACCACAACATCGAAGTCGAGATCCTCCAGGAGATCGCCCCGACGGTCGCCCTGAACGAGAACAAGACCCGAGACGACTTCCATCGAGCGGTGGCCGAACTGGTCGGCTACACCGACGAGTTCGAGGCCCAGCGGACCGCCTACTTCGATCGGGTCGAAGAGGTCAAGGCCAAGCTGCCGGCGGACCTCTCGGTGCTGGTCATCGCCTCCCCGTTCGACGGCAACATCTCGATCCACTCGATCACCAACCCCAACCCGACCTCGGCCATCCCGACCGACCTCGGGATCCCCATGCCGGCGGCCGCCCAGGCGGACGACATCTACGTCTCGATCTCCCCCGAGTTGATCCTGGAGGAGTTCCAGGCCGACGTGATCCTCTATGAGGCTCGCGGCGCCGAGGTGGTCGACACCCCGCTGTGGGACCAGCTCCCGGCGGTCCAGGCCGGCCAGGTCTACTCGGTCGACACTGCAGCCGGCACGTCCTACCTCCACAGCCTGCAGGTCCTCGACGAGATCGAGGGCTACCTGGTCGGCGCAGACGCCTCGGTGGTCGACGAGGCCGGCTAGGGATCGAGACGTCGCCGGTCGAGCCCATCCGCCCGCTCGACCACCGGAACCGTTAGCGGGGCGGCACCGGGCCGAACAGGCGGTCGAGGTGATGATCGACGATGGCGTAGGCGTCGTCGACGGTGATCGTCCGGTCGAGCACGTACTGGCCGACCCCTGGCATCAGCGCCATGATCAGCCGGGCCTCCTGTCGCACGTCGATGTCCGCGACGAGCGGCCCTCGTTCCAGCTGTTCGAGGATCGTGTCGTAGGCCATCTGGGCCTCGGCCGTTCGGCGGGCGTCGACGCTGTCGTTCAGGACCGGAACGATCGATTCGGTGTAGAGCGCGATGTACATCAGCGTCGCCACCCGGCTCTCGTCGTCTGCGGGGACGAAGGACTTCAGGAAGGCTTCCAGGACGGCGCGAGCCGAGCCATCGGTGGCCTCGACCCAGCGCATCAGCCGGGCGATCGACCGCTCCCCGACGTGCTGCTGGGTGATCTCGAGCAGCGTCGCCTTGGTCCCGAAGTAGTGCTGGATCAGGCGCACCGAGACACCGGCTTCGGCCGCGACCTCCCGAAACGTCGCTGCGGCCAACCCGCCCCGCAGCGTGATCCGACACACCGCATCGGTGATCTGGCGGCGACGCTGATCGTGGTCGACGACTTTCGGCACCCGGCCCATCGTACGGGCCTTTCCATCGCCAGATGTTTTATGGTACGATCGTATCATGAAAGCGAAACAGTACCTGGCCACGTGGCGCAGCGAGAAGACCGAGCGGCGATACCGGGCCCTCGATGCCGAGTTGTGGCAGCGAGAACTGACCGGCGCGGCGCCGGAGACCCTCGATGTCCAAACCAGCTTCGGGCCGACCCGGGTCTACCGCTGGCCCGGTGGTGGACCGCCGGTGGTCTTCCTCCACGGCATGGGTGACACCTCGATCCGGTGGATCCCCTATGCCGAGCAGCTCGGCGACCATGACGTCTACGCGGTCGA
>JBCCFN010000076.1:0-18691 GCA_039029715.1 Actinomycetota bacterium
CTGACCGGTGAGTGGCTCCCGTCGTCCCGGGCCGACCAGCGGTTCCTGACCATCCGCCAGCCGGTCGGCGTCGTGGCCATGGTGACGCCCTGGAACTACCCGATGTCGATGTTGACCAGGAAGATGGCGCCGGCGCTGGCCGCCGGCTGCACCCTGGTCCTCAAGCCGGCCGAGGCCACCCCGCTGTCGGCCAAGGCGGTCTTCGAGGTGTTCATCGACGCCGGTTTCCCCCCGGGGGTCATCAACCTGGTGACCGCCGAGGACCCGGTGCCGATCGGCAACGTGTTCACCTCGGACCCCCGGGTCCGCAAGCTGACCTTCACCGGTTCGACCGCGGTCGGCCGGACCCTGGCCGCGGCCGCCGGGGCCTCGCTGCAGCGGGTCTCGGTCGAGCTCGGCGGCCACGCCCCGTTCATCGTCTACCCGGACGCCGATCCGACCAGCGCGGCCAAGGGGGCGGCGGCCCTCAAGTTCCTGAACGCCGGCCAGGCCTGCATCAGCCCGAACCGACTCTACGTCCACCGCTCGGTGGCCGAGCCGTTCATCGACACCCTGACCGGGCGGGTGTCCGGCATGGTCACCGGCAACGGGATGACCAAGGGCGTGGCGCTCGGTCCGCTGGTGAACGATGCGGCGGTGGCCAAGGTCCAAGCCCAGGTCGACGACGCCAGGGATCACGGCGCCGGGGTCCCGGTCGGCGGTCACCGGCTGACCGAGGACGGCCTGGATCGGGGCTTCTTCTTCGCCCCGACCGTGCTGACCGATGTCACCCCGGAGATGGTGGTCTACCGGGAGGAGACCTTCGGTCCGGTCGCACCGGTCGTGGTCTACGACGACGTGGACCAGGTCATCGAGCTGGCAAACGACACCCACTACGGCCTGGCCGCCTACGTCTACACCGACAGCCTCAAGACCGCGGTGTCTGCGTTCGAGGCGCTGCGGTTCGGGATCATCGGCATCAATGACGTCAACCCGACCTCGGCCTCGGTTCCCTTCGGCGGGATGAAGGACTCTGGCATCGGCCGGGAGGGCGGCCATCAGGGGCTTGACGAGTACCTGGAGATCAAGACCGCAGGCATCTCGTTGCGATGAGCGACGGGCGGGGTGTGGATGCGGCCGATGCCACCCCGATTCGGGTAGGCATCATCGGCTGTGGCGGGATGGGGTCGTGGCACGCCGGCAACGTGGCCGCCCAGCCCGGGCTGACCGTGGTGGCGGCGGCGGACGTCGTCCCGGCCGCCGCCGAGGCGGTGGCGACCCGATTCGGGGCCCGGGTCGACGAACCGGACGCAGTCGCGGTCGCCGACGACGTCGATGCGGTGGTCATCGCCTCCTCAGACGACAGCCATGCCCGCTACGCCGTCCCGGCCATCGCCGACGGAAAGGGTTGCCTGCTAGAGAAGCCGCTCGGGTCGACGATGGCCCAGGCCGACGAGATCCTGGCCGCCGAGGTGGCGGCCGGTCGGCGGCTGGTCAGACTCGGGTTCATGCGGGAGCTGGACCCGGCCCACGTCCAGGTCGCCGCCCACCTGGCCGAGCTCGGTCCGGTCACCAGCATCCGGGGGGTCCACCGCAACCTGGACCCGAGCCTCCGGCCGGTCGAGATGCTGATCACCCAGTCCCTGATCCATGACATCCACACGGTCCGGTGGTTGACCGGATCGGAGATCGACTCGGTCCGGGCCCACGTCGTCGGTCGCAGTGATGGGTTCCGGGACGTCCTGCTGGTGTGCACCATCGCCTCCGGCGCGGTGGCGACCCTGGCGTTCGAAGACCAGGCCTTCGGCTACGAGGTCCAGGTCGAGGTCACGGCCGAAGGTGGGATGGCAGCGACCCTGCCTCATCCCCGGGCGGTCCGTCGCTCGGCCGAGGTCGAGACGTTGACGGTCGGGGCGGACTGGTTCGGCCGGTTCGAGGATGCCTACCGGTTGGAGGTCGAGGCCTGGGCCGCCGACCTGTCGGCCGGGGTGGCCACCGGCCCGTCGGTCTGGGACGGGTATGCGGCCCAGGCGGTGGCCGATGCCGCGCTGGTCGCCGTCGACTCCGGGGCCGAGGAGCCGGTCACGCTGCCGCCTCGGCCCGCACTGTACGGCGGGTCCTGATCAGGGCTCGAGCGGGGCGCAGGTCCGGACGTCGAGCAGCAGGGCGATCTCGACCCCGTCCTCCGGGTTTGCGATGACGAACAGCTCGGCCGGAATCCCGGTCACCTCCACCGGCAGGTAGCCGACAGGATCCAGCGGCTCATCGATCTCCAGGTCGGCCAGGCAGTTGGAGGTCTCGGCGTTCCGGGGGGCGGGAATATCGTCAAGCACCCGGTCGAGGTCCGGGAACTCTGTGAACAGCAGGATGGGGTTCTCCGGGACGAAGTCGCCGCCGTCGCCGGCCAGCTCCTGCGCCTCGGCGTCTGCGTCCTCGGCCGCCTCGTCTGCCATGGCCTCTTCCTCCATGGCGTCGTCTTCCATGGCGTCGTCGGTGGCGATGGCCGCTTCGGCCTCCTCCAGCACCTCCTCCTCGGCGGCAGCCGGCGCACTCTCGGCAAGCGACTCGGCCCGGGCCGCCTGACCGGCGGCATCGCCGCTGTCGACGGCGTCGTTCTCGGCCGCCTCCTCGGTTGCGAAGTCTGCTGTGGCGGTCTCGTCGCCGCTGTCGTCGCTGCCGCCGAGGTTGCTCTGCCCGGCGATGAACAGGAGGCCGCCACCGATCAGGACGAAGACCGCAGCGGCCGGGAGCCATGCCGGCATCCGCCTGGTCCGGGCCGGTACGGCGCCGTTGGTCTGTGCCCGCTTCCTGGAGCGTGACGCCAGGTCGACAACCGGGGCGCCGCCGGGGTCGGGGTCATCAGAAACCGCATCGGCAACGGGGGTGGCCGGGAGCTCGGCCGTCGCCGGGTCGGCGGTGCCATCGAGGCCGAGATCGTCGAACGCCGCCATCGCCGCCGCCAGCTGGGCGGCCCGGACCGCATCTCCGGGACCGGCCGGGGGCTGGGCCACCAGGTCGCCGACGGCTCGGAGCTCCTCGACCCGGGCCAGCAGCGCCGGGTCGCGCTCGACCAGGGCCACCTCTTCCGGGGTGGCCTCGCCGTCCAGGTAGGCGGACGCGAGCGCGTCGAGTTCGTCGTCGGTCATTCGGGTCTGATCACGTTTTGGGAGTCGAAGTTTTGTTGATTCATGGGGTATGACGTCCGTCGGGCCCGGTCTGGTTCCCGAGAATCTCTGACAGTTGGCGGCGACCGCGAGCGATCCGAGATCGGACCGTTCCCGGCGGAATCTGAAGGGTTTCGGCGATCTTGGCGTAGTCAAGGCCGGCCAGGTCTCTGAGCACGACCGGGAGGCGGAACTCCTCGGGGAGCTGCCCAACGGCCTCGTCGATGGCCAAGCGGTCGGTCAGCCGCTGATCCATTGCCGGCTGATCCGAGGTCGGCTCCGGCGTCTCCATCACGGCGACCGGTCGGCGGTTCCGGCGGCGGATCTCATCCAGACAGGCATTGGTCGCCACCCGATAGCTCCAGGTCGAGAACGAGGATCGACCGTCGAAGCGGGGGAGCCCGCGGACGATCGCCAGCAGCGCCTCCTGGCACCCGTCCGCCGCATCGGCATCGTTACCGGCGACGCGACGACACACGGCATACAGCCGGTCGTAATGGCGTCCGAGGAGCTGGTCGACCGCCCCTCTGTCACCGTGCTGCGCCCGGCGCACGAGCTCCTCGTCGGTGGTTTCGATGGCCGCAGCATAGATCGAGAACCATCGCCCACCAGCGCATGGTGGGCGGCGGGGCTGGCCGTTGCTGGGGCCGGGGGTTCGCGTTGGAGCGACAATTGTTGTTGGGCTGGCCGTTGCTGGGGCCGGGGGTTCGCGTTGGAGCGACAATTGTTGTTGGGCTGGCCATCGCCGCGGTTGGGGCTGTTTGATGTTGTCGCTGTTAGGCGAGCGGCTTGGGGTCGGCGGGGAGTGCCGCTGGGCGCGGGTGTTGTCGCTGTGATGCGAACGGCGGGGGTGCGTTGTTGCTGCGATGCGAGCGGCCGGTGCCGGTGGCCTAGCTGACCTCGACCTCGTAGAGGACGTAGCGGTAGCGGTCTTCGAACTGGCCGGTCTCGGTGATCCACAGCAGGATCTCCGACCCGGTCGCACCCCCAACCTCCGCAGTGGTGTCGAACCCGCCGTCCTCGACAACGGCCGCCGGGTCACCGAGGTCTTCCAGCTCGAACGAGCCGTCGTTCGGTCCGACCTGGTCGGTCACGAAGATCTCGATCCGCCAACCCTCGGTTCCGGCCAGGAACGAGATTCGATCAACCGCAGCCGGTTCCTGCAGCGTCAGCACAAGCCCGACGCCGTCCTTGAGCCCACCGAGCCGGGGCCGGAAGTAGCCCTCGGTCTGCCACGAGGTCTCGATGTCCCCGTCGAGGGCAAGCGGGGCGAGCGAGTTGCGCTCCGTGCCCTCACCGTAGGGATCGAACGGCACCGCCTCGGCCACGACCGGAGTCCCGGTGGCGGCGTCCCCGCCGTCGCCATCGTCGCCACCTCCGGTTGAGGCGATCAACAACCCGGCCAGGATGAAGCCGCCGACCAGCAGTCCGGCGATGATCGCCTTCGTCGGCCGTTGCCGTCCTGGCCGACCGGCCGGCCCGGACCGAGGGGATGGCGGTGGGACCGGCGGGCCGGGTGGGTTCCGCTTTGCCTTGCGTCGCTCCCGTCGGTTCGGCTTGCGGCCCTGGGCGGCCGGGGTGTCGGTCGGCAGTGGTGGCTGGGTGAGGATGGCAGTTCCGGATGGCGAGGCGGCGACCGGCGCAGCCGGTGGACCGGTGGGCGTCCCCATCGGTGGCGCGCCGGGCGGGGGCAGCGACGACAGGTCGTTCGGCCCGGTGACCGGACCGGCACCGGCCGGTTGGCCGGGGACGACCGGATTGCCGGGGACGACCGGATTGCCGGCGGTTGCCGGTCCGGCGATCGGCCCGTCCGGCGTGCCGGCCCTGGTGAGGTCGGTCGTGTCGGTCCGGACGAACCCGAGATCGACGGCGCCGAGGGCCGCCTTCAGGCTGGAGGCTCGTGGATAACGGTCCGCGGCGTTCCGGGCCATGGCGGTTGCGATCACCTGATCCAGCCCGACCGGTACGGCGTGGTTGCGAAGCCGAGCCCTTGGCACGTCGCCCTGGAGTCTGGCCAGTGCGGTCCCGGCGTCGGTCTCGGCCAGGAACGGTGGGTGACCGGTGGCCGCTTCGAACAGGACGACGCCGAGGGCGTAGAGGTCGGCCCGGGGGTCGACCGGCTCCCCCGTCACCTGCTCCGGGGCCAGGTATTTGGCGGTCCCGAGCAGGGTGCCGGTGTGGGTCAGGTCTGCGTCCCGGTTGGCCTTGGCGATGCCGAAGTCGGTGACCATGACCCGCCGGTCGGCCCCGACCATGATGTTGGCCGGCTTGATGTCCCGGTGGACGATGCCGGCCCGGTGGGCCTCGTCGAGGGCGTCCGAGATCTGCATCCCCACGTCGACCACGTCTGCCGGTGGGAGCACGCCGGCCTCGTCCAGGACCGCTCGGAGGGTTCGGCCCTCGATCAGCTCCATCACGATCGCCTCGACCCCGCCTTCGCTCAGGGTGTCGTAGACCGCCACGATCGACGGGTGGGACAGGCGGGCCGAGGCCACCGCCTCCCGCCGGAACCGCGAAACGAACGCCTCGTCGGTGGCCAGGTGGGGGTGGAGGATCTTGACCGCGACCTGGCGGACCAGCGAGGTGTCCTGGGCCCGCCAGACCTGGGCCATGCCGCCGGAGGCGATCGGACTGAGCAACCGGTACCGGCCGCCGAGCAGCATGCCGGCCTCGGCGACCGACGGGATGCCACCACCGGCCGAAGGGAACCCACCGCCGGTCCCCGCTCCGCCGTCCGCTGCCCGCAGCAGCCCGCGCGACATCCGCCGCAGCCGATCATCCACGAGCACCACGCTATCGCTCCCCGCCGCTCGGTTCCCTTCGGTCTGGTTCAGCCGGCGATGGGATCGGCTCGTCGGCGGCGGGCGTCGATCACCCACCAGGCGCCGAGCAGCCCCACCGCACCGCCGGACAGGGCCAGCCCCAGCCCGGGGATCGCGGTCGAGCGGACCTCGAACACGGTGGCTGCCAACCGGGTCGTCCCGTCCGGGGTCCAGAGCTCGACCTCGAGCGGGGACATCCCGAGTGACCGGGCCTCCAGCCGGAGGTCGATCGAAGACACCCCCGGCTCGATCTCGACCACCCGCTGGTCGTCGTCTGACCGGAATGTGTCGCTGCGGACCCGCAGCATGACCTGGCGAGGGCTGTCGGCCCGACTCTCGACCACGACCGGGATCGGGGCCGATCGGGCGGCCAGGGTGACCGGCTGACCGTCGTGGAGCGCGACCACGGCCAGGTCGGCATCGATCGCCGCCTCCAACTCCCGGAGCGTACCGAGCCGATCGTCTGGCCGCCGGTCCCGTCCGAGGGCGGCGGTGATCAGCGGGTGGTAGCGGTCGGTCGAGCCGGTCGCCCCGCCGGGGTGGAACCCCTGATAGGTGGTCAGCTTGGCCTGGATCCGGTCCAGGGTGTCGGCGATCGGGGCCAGGTTCTGGTCCGGGCGTTCGGCCGGGGCCAACCGTCGGCGGAGCGGCAGGTCGGCAACGGTGGTCGCGGTCGGGGCGCCCGGTTCGTCCAGGGCGCGGAGTAGCCCGTGGAGCGCAGCCAGGGTCCCGTCCGGTCCGAACGGCTCGGCCTCCTCGCCGTCGGGTTCGATCGCCGGGGCCGAGCCGTCTGCGGCCGGACCGCTGAGCACGGTCGGTTCCGGCTCGTCCCCGAGCACCAGGGCGGTCACCACCCTGGTGGCCCGGTGCAGGCCCTCGTCGCCGTCGAGGGCGGCGGTTGCCACCCGGTCGATCGGTAGGACCCGGACGGTGGTGCCGCCGACGGTGACCGTGCCGGCCTCGGTCCGGCGGCCGTCCAGATCCAGGATCGTCCCGACCCCGGCGTCGGCAAGGGCCACAACCCCCTCGGCGGTCGGCAGGGTCTCGAGCGGGGCCAGGTCGTCCGATCCGCCGAGGCCGAGGGCGGTCAGCCGGGCCCGGGTGCCGGCGACGGCATCGGCGTAGAGGCCGGCCTGGCCGATCTCGGCCAGGGCGGACGGGTCGAGGACGGGGGCGGTCACCGCCGTGACCGGTCGCCCCCCGACCGCGGTGGCCAGCGCGGACGCCAGCGCCGCGTCTGCCTCGAGCGCATCGAGCGCACCGGCCTCGAGCACCACGGTCAGCGGCACGGTCGGATGCTCGTTCAGCAGTCGGGTGGCGGCCGTCGGATCGATTGGCCCGTCCGGTCCGATCCGGACCACCACCGCCACCTCCCGGTCGAGGAGCGGGGTCGGCTCGGCCTCGGTTCGAACCACGGTGGTCGTCGTCCCCGCCACCGGCCCGTCGATCGTCCGGAGTTCGATCGTCACCGGGTAGACGCCTGCGGCCGGGAGCAGGAGGCGGTCCCGGTCGTCGAACGCCGGCCCACCCCGGACCGGGATCGTGACCCGGACCACTCCGTCGGCAACGATCGGGAGGTCGTCGAGGGACAGCGGCGGCCGCCGGTTGATCGCCGGCGGGAGTGGCTCGTCGAGCTCGTCCTCCTCGGTCAGCAGGCCATAGACCGTGACCGAGATGAACGGATCAGACCCGTCGCTCCCGGCCACACCGGCGGTCCGCAGCGCCAGGTCGAAGCTCAGCTCACCGTCCGGGGCCACGAAGGTGTGCTGGGCGGTCAGGTCGAGCGACGGCTCCTCATCCCCACCGATCGCCAACGCCAACGCCAGCGCAAGCCCGGCCAGGAGCCGCGCCCAGCTGAACGCATAGATCGCACCCCCGATCCGTTGGGGAGTGACGACCAGTCGCTGGTCGAGCAGTGCATCGGATGTTCGTCGTGTCGTCCATCGGGTCCGCCGGGACCCGACCGTCACGTCGCCTTATCCCATCGGAGCACGACGAGGCCTTCCTGTTGCCGCCGATATCCGATGCTCTCGTACAGGCCGAGGGCCCGCTGGTTGGTCTCCTGGGTGTTGACCAGGCAGAGGTCGCACCCTCGCCTGGCCAGCCAGTCGAAGCTGTCGTGGACCAGTTGCCGCCCGATGTTGTTTCCCTGGGCGTCCGGGTCGACGGCGAGCCGCTGGAGATACCCGCGCTTGCCGGCCCGCCCGGTGACCGCATAGCCGACGACCCGGCCGTTCAGCTTGGCCACCCGGAACCGTCTGGCCGGGGTTGCGGTCTTGGCCTCGTTCAGGGCCAGCTTGTCGAACTGCCAGAACCCCTGGAACGCCCGGCCGTCGACCCCGAGCACCGCCCGGTCGTGCCAGGCCCGGCCGGGAACCAGCTTGGCCGGGGAGTCGACCTGGTGCCCGGCCGCGACCACGACCGGGCAGGACAGCAGGTGGAGCCGCTCGAACAGCCGGAACCCGGCCTGGAAGAACGGCTCGGCCTCGAATGGGCTCATCGCCGGGGTGACGGCCTGCTCGACGCCCCGCCGATCGATGGTCCGCAGGCAGTGGCGGATCTCGTCCGAGGTCGGCGGGCGGCCGGCCTTGATCGGTCCGACCAGGGCGACATAGCGGTCGCCCTGCCACGGGACGACACGGAGGCGTCGATGGTTGACCTTGGCCCCGAACGACCACCGGCTGGTGGCCAGTCCCGGGCCACGGTTCATCCGGCCCCCGTCGGGGTGCCGCAACGCTGGTGCGTGGTCCACCACGGACAAAAGCCTACCGCAACGAAGCGGTCGGGTTCCCCACGTGGGTTCGTTCGCCCGGTCCGAGAGCCGGGCGATACGGTTGACGAGGGAGGTTGTCATGTCCGAGAGCGCCACGTCGGAGCTGCTGGTTGCGACCCACGACCTGTGTTGGCTCCACGACCCGGGGCCCGGGCACCCGGAGTCGTCGTTCCGTCTGACCGCCATCAAGGACGGCCTCGAGATCCCGGCCCTCGACGGGGCCATCGGCTGGATCGAGGCGCCGGAGGCCTCCCGGGACCTGGTGGAGCGGGTCCACCCGGCGTCGTTGATCGACCGGCTGGACCGACTGG
Source organism: Actinomycetota bacterium (assembly GCA_039029715.1). Lineage (GTDB taxonomy): Bacteria > Actinomycetota > Acidimicrobiia > Acidimicrobiales > SZUA-35 > JAHELU01. The sequence goes on from JBCCFN010000076.1 coordinate 9,050, forward strand.
CTGCGGCCGGTGGCGGTGCGGTCGACCCGGACACCACCGTCTCCGCCGATTCCGCAGCGGCGGCGGCACGGGCGGCGGGCGCCGGACTCGACCTGATCGACCGGTTGGAGCGGGGCGAGTCCACGGTCGGCTGGTCGGTGGTCCGCCCGCCAGGCCATCACGCAACCCGGGACACCCAGATGGGGTTCTGTCTGCTCAACAACGTGGCGGTCTCGGCCCGGGCCCTTGCGGACCGGGGGGAGCGGGTGGTGATCGTCGACGTCGACGCCCACCACGGCAACGGCACCCAGGACGTCTTCTATGACGATCCGAACGTGCGGTTCATCAGCTTCCACCAGTTCCCTCTCTACCCCGGAACCGGCCGGCCGGACGAGTGCGGGACCGGCGACGGGCTTGGGACCACGGTCAACCTGGCCATGCCGCCGGGGACGACCGGGGATGTGTATCGAGAGGCGCTCGACACGGTGGTCCATCCGGTGGTCGCCCGGTTCGATCCGACCTGGGTGCTGATCTCGGCCGGCTTCGACGGCCATCGAGCCGACCCGTTGACCGAGCTCGGCCTGACCTCCGCCGACCTGGCGGACCTGGTCGGTGAGATCCTCCGATTCGCCCCGCCCGGCCGTCGGCTGCTGTTCCTTGAGGGTGGCTACGACCTCCAGGCCCTCCGTGACTGCGCCGGCGCGGTTGCGGCGACCATCGTCGGGGCCGAGCACCGTCCGGAGCGGCCGAGCAGTGGTGGCCCGGGCGTCGATCACGTCGAGTTGGCCCGGGCCATCCACGTCGAGCGCGGTCCGGAGATCGGCTACCCCGGCGGGTCGCGGTAGCGGAAGTCGGCCCGGGGCGGTACACCGATGGGGTGACCGTACCTCCGGGTGCCACGGGCCTGGCGGCCCTGATCGGACCGGTCGCCGAGCGATTCGCGGCGGCCGGCTACCGGCTGTACCTGGTCGGTGGGGTCGTCCGGGACCTGGCGCTGGCCGGCGACGCCCCGTTCGACCCGGGCGCCAACGACATCGACCTGACCACCGATGCCGAGCCGTCCGCCATCAAGCGGCTGATCGCGCCCATGGCCGAGGCCGTCTGGTCGCAGGGGGAGCGGTTCGGGACGATCGGGGCCCAGGTCGACGGCCAGGCGATGGAGATCACGACCCACCGGGCCGAGGCCTACGACGAGGCGTCCCGCAAGCCGATGGTCCGGTTCGGGACCGACCTTGGCGAGGACCTGTCCCGGCGGGACTTCACCATCAATGCGGTGGCGGTCGAGGTGCCGGGCCTCGTCCTCCACGACCCCTACGACGGGCTGGTCGACCTGGTGGCCCGCCGGCTCCGGACCCCGCTGTCGCCGGAGGTCTCCTTCACCGACGACCCGCTCCGGATGTTGCGGGCGGCCCGGTTCCTGACCCGGTTCGATCTGACCCCGGACCGGGAGCTGGTCGACGCAGCGGTCGGACTGGCCGATCGGTTGGACATCGTGTCCGCCGAGCGGATCACCGACGAGCTGGAGCGGCTGCTGGCGGTTGCCGACCCCGGTCCCGGGATCCGGTTCCTGGTCGACACCAGCCTGCTCGGCCGGATCCTGCCGGCCTACCGGGACGACCCGGCCGGCATCGGTCTCGCCGCCGCACTCGCTGCGGTGTCGACCGCCAGGGACGAGGATCGGGTCCTGGTCAGGCGGGCCGGTCTGCTGTGGCCGATCCGGCAGGACGCCGGCGATGAGCTCCGACGGCTGCGCCACTCCCGGGCCGCGATCAACAGCACCGTCTGGCTGCTCGACGCCGCAGCCGACGCCGTCGCCCTCGGTGACCGGACCGGTGACGAGGCCCGGTCCGGCGTGGTCCGCCGCATCGCAGACCGGATCGGGACGGACCGGCTGGACGCCCTGGCGTCCCTGGTCTGGGCCCTGGCGACCGAAGCCCCGGACGTCGATGCCGCCGCCCCGGCCATGCTGGCCGCCACCGTCGACCGGCTCCGGTCCGGCGAGGACCTGGCGGACCTCGGGGCGCCGTTGACCGGGGCGGAGATCATCGCCGAGCTCGGGATCGAGCCCGGCCCAGAGATCGGCCGACTGGTCCGGTTGCTCCGAGACCATCGCCTCGACCACGGGCCGATCGACCGCGGCGAGGCGCTGCGGCTGCTTCGATCCTGGCGGGAGCGCTGAGACGACAGGAAACGAATGGGCATCGTTGGCTACCCTGGAGTCCTGTGAACGGAGTCCGATGAGCTTCACGCCGAGCAGCGCCGAACGGGGCGCCAAGGCTGCGGAGGAGGCCGGGGTTGTCAGCTACCGGCTGGCTCGGCAGCGGCTCATCGACGCCTACGCCCGCGGCCATCGGACGGTGGAAGAGGTCTGCGACGCTCAGCCGGAGCTCCGGCGGGTCGCCCACTCGATGGGGACCCCGCTGGCCGAGCCGTGCCCGATCTGCGACGGCGGAGACCTGGTCACCGTGTCCTTCGCGTTCGGCCCCGGACTCCCCAAATCGGGCCGGGTGATCGGCAACATCAGCGAGGCCAGGAATCTGCGGACCCGCGGTAAACCTTCCACCTGCTACCTGATAGAAGTATGTAGGCAGTGCTGGTGGAACCATCTGAGGGAGTCGTACGGCCTCTCCGGGTAGGGTGACCACCCGTCGGCCTCGACCGCGACGCAAGGACCTTCTCGACCGTCATGGCCCTCCAACGACCTCCGGGGCCCCTCTCCGGCCCGTCAAAGCAGCGAAACCGTCGCCGGAACCCGTTCTGGCGGTTCCGTCGGTTCCTGTTCGTGCTGTTCGTCTGCGCAACGGTCGCCATCGGGGCGGCGTGGGCGTTCGTCAGTCAGGTCGAGCTGGTCGAGGACGACTTCGACGACCTGATCGAGACCACCTATATCTGTACCGCTGACGTCCTCCGGAACTGCGGACCGGGCAACGCCGCCAACGAGCTGGCGCTCGAGGGCGAGGACCGGGTCGTCGTCGACTACGAGGACATCCCCGAGGTCCTGCTCCAGGCGGTCATCGCAACCGAGGACAAGTCGTTCTTCGATCACCGGGGTGCCGATCCCGGCGGTCTGATGCGAGCGGCGTACCAGATCGGTCGACAGCAGCTCACCGATGCCGGCGGCAGCCTCCAGGGTGGCTCGACCATCACCCAGCAGTACATCAAGCTGGTGACCGAGGATGATGCGGACGCCCTGACCCGGAAGGCCAGGGAGATCGTTCGGGCCGTCAAGCTTGAACAGGACCTGACCGACAGCCTCGGCTCCCGCCAGGCGGCCAAGGAGCAGATCCTCACCCGGTACCTCAACCGGGCCAACTTCGGGCGGGCCTACGGGATCCAGGCCGCATCCCGGGCCTACTTCGACACCGACGTCGAGAACCTGACCCTGCCCCAGGCCGCCTACCTGGCCGGCCTGCTCCGGAGCCCGAACACGGCGGACGCGTCAGACGACATCATCGAGGCGGATCGTCGGCGGAGCATCTCGCTCGGCCTGATGGTCGAGCAGGGCTTCATCACCCCGGCCGAGGAGGCCGAGGCGAACGCCGACCCGTGGACCGGGCTCATCCCGGATAGCCGGAACCGGACCGGCCTCGGCGACGTCGCCGGAAGCGAATACGGAAGCGAGTACTTCATCGCCGCGGTCCGGGGCCAGCTGGACGACATCTACCCGAACGGCGAGTACTTCACCCAGAGCCTCCGGGTCTACACCACCCTCGATCCCGAGCTGCAGGAGCTGGCCTACCGCACCGTCACCGGCCGGCTCGATCCGACCAACCCGTTCATGCCGCTGGGGTCGCTGGTCGCGGTCGACGACAACGGGGCGGTCCGGGCCATGATGGGCGGGGCCGACTGGTCGACGTCCCAGGTCAACCTGGCGACCGGCCGTGATGGCGGCGGGTCCGGGTTCCAGGCCGGGTCCCAGATGAAGACGTTCGCGGTCGCCGAGTTCATCGAGCAGGGGTTCTCGCCGGAGTCGCTGTACGAGTCCCCGTTCACGCTGGAGTACCCGCAGGACGCCGAGGGCAAGTGCGCCAAGTGGAAGCTGTCCGGCGGGGTCAGCAACAACCCGACCCGGTCGACCCACCGGAGCGTATACCAGGCGCTTGCCTCGTCGCTCAACACCGTCTTCGCCCAGGTCGCGGTCGACATCGGTGCCACCCAGCTGGCCGACATGGCCCAGCGGCTCGGCATCGAGTCCGAGATGCTCGACTGCCCGGCCCTGGTGCTCGGCCCCAATGCGGTGTCGCCGCTCGAGATGGCGGGGGCCTACGCCAACCTGGCCCGGGAGGGCCTGCGGCTCGACCCGGTGATGATCGAGCGGATCGAGGACGCGGACGGCAACGTCCTGTGCTGGTACCCGGTGGACTCCTGCGAGAGCGGCACCAGCCGGATCCGGCGGGGCGAGCAGGTCGTCGATCCGTCGGTGGCCCGGCAGGTCAACGGGGCGCTGCAGGGCGTGGTGACCGGCGGCTCGGGTCGGGCGGCCCGGCTGATCGACGAGGAGACCGAGACCACCCGGCCGTCCGCCGGTAAGACCGGGACCAGCCAGTTCAACCGGGACGCCTGGTTCAGCGGGTTCACCTGCGGCATGACCACCTCGGTGTGGATGGGCTACCCCGGCGTCGACGGCGAGACGCCGCGCTACATGAACGACGCCCGGAATGCCGAGAACGGGCTGGAGGACTTCCCGACGATCGAAGAGCTGTTCGGGACAGACGAGTACAACAGCCGGACCAACGGCAACGGCGACATCACCGGCAGCGAGATCCCGGCCGAGATGTGGCACGACTTCATGATCGAAGCGTCGAAGACCCTGCCGTCGTGCGAGGAGTTGCCGACCGAGCGCCCAAGCGACGGTCAACGCATCGTCGGCCAGGAGCTGCTGACCACCCTGCTCCACTGCACCGAGCCAGACCCGGCCTGGCTGGCGACCCTGCCGATGCCCGAGGGCGAGGGCGGCGAAGGCCAAGGAGACGGTGGCGAGGGTCAGGGCGAAGGCGGCGAGGGCCAGGGTGAGCAGCCGGCCGGCGACGGTGAACAGCCGGCGGACCAGCCCCCGGCCGACCAACCACCCGCCGATCAACCACCGGCGGATCAACCACCGGCGGAGGATCCGCAGGCGCCGGCAGACGGCCAGCCCCCGGCCGAGGACGGCGGGGACGAGAACGCCCTGGGCAACGGGATCGTCGGGGTGTCGTTCCGACGCCCGGCGCTCAACCAGCAGCAGCCGGAACAGCCCCAGCCGGAGCAGCCGCCGGACACGCCGCCCCCGGCCCCGACGACCACCGAGCCCTGCATCGACGTCGACCTCGACGGCAACCCGATCGAGACCACCATCCCGGTCCCCGGCCAGCCGGACGCCGGCGGCCAGGGGGGTCAGCAGGGGGGCCAGCAAGGTGGCCAGAACGGCGACGGCTGATCAGCCAAGCCCGACCGCAACACCGATCCAGTAGACCGGCAGGCCGACCAGGATCGCGGCGCCGACGTTGCCGGTCCGGCGAACCGCGGCCACGGCGGCTGCGACCGCAAGCAACTCGATCAGGGCCGGCGGCACCGGCCGCCCGGCCTGGACCAGGAGCGCCCCGGCCACGATGGCGGCCAGTACCGCCGGTGGGATCAGGGTGGCCCTGGTCGACACCAGGTCGGTGAGGCCGGGACGTTCACCGGCCAGGACCATGGTGACCCGCAGAAAGTAGGTCAGGAGGCCGGCGAGGGCGAAGGTGAGGACGACGGTGGTCATCGGTGCTCCATTCGTTCGGTCGAGCGCATCGTCAGCGCACCGACGGTGAGTGCGGCCACGGCGGCCAGCGGCAGCGCCACCCCGCCGAGGACTGCGGTGGTCCCGACCAAGACGACGGCCGAGGTTCCGGCGGTCGCAAGGTGGACCCTGCTCGTCAGGGTCTGGGCCAGCATCCCGGCGAAGCACAGCGGTGCCGCGAGGTGCAGGCCGAGTCCGTCCGGCACGGTCGCCCCGGCGGCGTGACCGATGGCCTGGAACCCGACGTAGGTGCCGACCAGGCAAGCGGTACCGGCGAGGTAGTAGCGACGGCGTTCCGCCTCGTCCCGGATCGTCGTGAACCGCCGCTCGCAGTTCAGGTAGTTGGCGTCGACGATCCCGGTGGCCAGCACCAGCCGCTGCCAACGGGCCAGGTCCGGAAACCAGCGGTTGAGACCCTCGCCGTAGAGCAGGAGCCGGGCGTTGACCAGCGAAACGGTTGCCAGCACGATGCCGAGTCCGGCCCCGGCGCCGATCAGCTCGATCGCCGCCAACTGGGAGGCACCGGCCAACAACACGCCGGCCCCGAACAGGGTCACGCCGAGCGGCAGGCCATCAGCGGCCGCCGCCGAGCCGATCGCCAGGGCGAACGGGATGAGGGACAGGGCGAACGGCACCATGTCCCGGACACCGAGCTGGATCGGCCCGGGCCCGGCCTCCGGGGGTGCCGCTGCGACGTTCCGGTCGGTCCGGGCGGATTGGTCTGCCCGGCTGAGTCGGTCGGTCCGATTGGGTTCGGTGGGGAGTGTTGCTGCCATGTCTGCAGCATGCGACCGATCGACCGTCCGGATCTTGAAGGGCTCTTGGAGAAGAAATGGAGATCCCGGATCGCCGACCCCTCCTAGGATCGGATGCCATGCTCAACCGATTCGATTCCTATCGGGCCCACCCCTGGCACGGGCTGCCGATCGGGACCGATCCGCCGTCGGTGGTCGACGCCTACATCGAGATCACGCCGTTCGATGCGGTGAAGTACGAGATCGACAAGCGGACCGGCTACCTCCGGGTCGATCGCCCCCAGGGCTCCTCCGCCCTGCCGCCGACCCTCTACGGGTTCATCCCCCAGACCTACTGCCACGACCAGGTGGCCGCGCTCACACCCGGCGCGGCCGAGGGTGACCGGGACCCGCTCGACATCTGCGTGCTGAGCCAGCAGCGGATCGACCGGGCCGAGATCGTGGTGCCGGCCCGAGTCGTCGGCGGGGTCCAGGTCCTCGACGGCGGTGAGGCGGACGACAAGATCGTCGCCGTCCTGGCCAGTGACACCGTGTTCGACTACGCCAAGGAGCTCGGTCATCTCCCGGTGTCGGTGGTCAACCGGATCGTCCACTACTTCGCCACCTACAAGATGGACATCACCGGCGAGGTCCCGAACGCCATCGAGGTGGTCGGTACCTACGGCGCAGACCACGCCCGCTCGGTCGTGTCCGCCGCCATCGCCGACTATCGGGAGGCGGTCGGGGATCGCCGCCGTCCGGACCCGGAGCGCAGCGAGGACTGAACGGTGGGATCCGGGATCCGCTCAGGGTCCCCGGGGAGCGAACCGATACCTCGATCATGCGCACGTTCTACGCGTGGTCAGTCGCCGTCACGGCCGCCGTCGCCATCGGCGCGGTCTCGCTGCTCGACGACCACCGGTGGGAGGCTCCCACGCTGCTGTTCTGGCTGGTCGTGCTCGCCGCCTCCGGGTGTGCGATCACGGCCCTCGGGGTCGCCAGGCTGGCCGACCGCCTCGGCCAGGCCGAGCTCGGGATCGTGGCCGCCTTCTTCTTCCCGACCTCGGTGCTGCCGCTGGTCCATGGGTTGACGACCCCGGGGGTGCTGTACGGCCCGAACGAGGTCACGATGACCTCGGTGTTCCTGACGCTGCCGGTCAGCGGGCTCGCCGCCCTGATCGTGGCCCGGGCCGCCGCCGGTCCGGGCTACCGCTGGCGCCGTTGGCTTGTCGCCACGTTCGCCGTCGTCACCGTGCTCGCCGGCGTACTGCTGGCCATGCCGGACCTTCGGCTCTACCCGACGCCCGGCGGTCCTGCCGCCGTCGTCTTCGCCGCCGCGGCGTTCGCCGGGGCGGTCGGCTTGGGGTCTCGCCACGTGCAGCTGGCCGAGATCGCCGGGCGTCCGGCACCGGCGGTGGTCGCCATCGGCTACCTGCTGGTCGGGGCATCGGCGCTGGTGTTCCTCGGCGCCTCGGTCTGGTCGACCTACTTCTGGCTCGCCCACCTGGCGGACGTGACCGGGGTCTTCCTGGCCACGATCGGGGCGATCGTCGTCTACTGGCGTCAGGGCAGCGTCTTCGCCGTGCTGTCGCCGATCACGGCCCTCGAACCCCGAGGGGCGTTCGAGTACGGGCTGACCCCGGTCGTCCATCGCTTCGTCGCAGACCTCGAGCGCAAGGACCGGATCACCAGGGATCATGTCGTCAGGACCGGTGCGCTTGCCATCGACGTGGCCACTGCCCTCGGGTTGCCGCCGGATGAGGTCCGCCGCTGCGGTCTGGTCGGACTGCTCCACGATGTCGGCAAGCTCGAGATCCCGGACGAGGTCCTGACCAAGCCGGGTCGGCTCACCGACGAGGAGTTCGAGATCATCAAGACCCACACCGTCGTCGGCGCGGAGCTGGTGGCGGCGGCACCACCGCTCGCCGACCTGGCGCCTGCGGTCCGAGCCCACCACGAGCGGTTGGACGGCACCGGCTACCCGGACCGCCTGGCCGGGGCGGCCATTCCGCTGACGGCCAGGATCGTTGCGGTCTGCGACTCCTACGACGCCATGTCCTTCACCAGGCACTACCGGTCAGGCATGGACCCGGACAAGGTCCGATCGATCCTTCGGGAGCATGCCGGATCCCAGTGGGATCCCCAGGTGGTCGAGACCCTGCTGGGAGTGATCGACGGTCGGGCCGACGGCGCGGTGTGGGCGCTCGACGGGATCGGTCGTGGTGCTGCAGCCATCCCGGAGGGCGCCGGTCCCGGACCGGGGCACCGGGACTCGGTTCCGCCGATCGGATGCGACTGCGTCCCGACCACCCTGGTCGACGCCGCCGGCTGAGCCTCACCGACCGAGGTCCGCTGGCCTTGGCTGTCACACCCCGTCGGTACGGTCGACGCTGTGGTGCTGCTGGCTGGATTCATGGGACCCGGGGGTCTGGTAACGCCTGTCCACCCCGTCCATCCTGCGGGTCTGACCGGTCCTGCTGTTCTGGCTGTTCTGGCTGATTGTCCCCGATGTCTTGATAGCGTGGATCTCCGTGCCCCGGCCCGGGCGTTCCCGTGGCCACCTGCTCCGGAGAGGTCATCGGCCTCGACGGCCGGAGCCACAGGGCACACCCTGCCCCCGACCGTCGGGGGCCCCGGTCAGTGCCGGGTCCACAGGGAGGTCATACCCCGTGAGGGCTTACGAACTCATGGTCATCTTCAGGGCTGAAACTGATGAGTCGACCATCCAAACCTTCGTCAACCGGCTCGGTGCCATGGCGGCTGACGCCGGCGCCACGCTCGAGAAGACCGACAAGTGGGGCGTTCGGGATTTCGCCTACGAGATCCAGAAGAACCAGCGTGGCTTCTACGTCGTGCTTGAGTTCCTCTCGCCGAACGCCCTGAACGAACTGGACCGTGTCATGCGGCTCGCGGACGAAGTGATCCGCCACAAGTTCATCCGGCTCCCCCTCGACGAGGCCCATCGTCGAGGCCTGGCCGGCGCAACGGCCTGAGGGGGTCTCACCCATGGCAATCGACAACAACGTCGCCATCACCGGCAATGCAACCCGTGAACCGGAGCTCCGGTTCACCCCATCCGGGCAGGCCGTCGCCAGCTTCGGCATCGCCGTCAACCGACGGTGGCAGAACCGGCAGACCCAGGAGTGGGAGGAGGCGGTCTCCTTCTTCGACATC
>JBCCFN010000077.1:0-18674 GCA_039029715.1 Actinomycetota bacterium
CAGTTCGAGGCGTTGGCTGCCGGCCAGACCGCAACCGATTCGTTCACCTACACGATGACCGACGGCCGTGGCGGGTTCGCAACGGCCACGGTGAACGTGACCATCAACGGCGCAGACGAACTGCCGAACATGCCGCCTGTCGCCGTCGACGACGTCCTGGTGGTCGACGAGGATGCCGGCCCGACCGTGGTCGCGGTGTTGGACAACGATTCGGATCCGGATACTGGTGACGTGCTGACCGTAACGTCGGTCGGTGCGGCGGCGACGGGGACATCCGGGTTGTCCGGCGGGGTGGTGACCTACGATCCGGCCGGCCAGTTCGAGGCGTTGGCTGCCGGTCAGTCCGCAACCGACTCGTTCACCTACACCATCGACGACGGCAATGGCGAGACGGCGACCGCCACCGTGAACGTGACCATCAACGGCGCGGACGAAGGGGTCGAGAGCTTCTATGTCAGCTCGAACACCAGCGGAACGGTTGCCGGCATCAGCTTTACCGACGAGGACATCCTCCGCTACGACAGCGTGACCGACACGTGGAGCATGTTCTTCGATGGGTCGGACGTCCTGCCGGACGTCGACGTCGACGCGATTCACATCAACGACGACGGGTCGATCGACATGTCGTTCCTGGCCGACGCCACGGTCGACGGCCTCGGGCTGGTGACCGACTCCGATGTCGTCACCTTCACCGGCACGACGGGCCCGAACACCTCGGGGACCTTCTCGCTGGCGCTGACCGGTTCGGCCGTCGGCCTGAACAGTGCGGCCGAGGACATCAAGGCGCTGTCCAAGGTCGGGACCGACTATGCGATCTCGACCATCGGGACCGCCCTGGTTCCGGGGGCCGGCGGCAACCTGTCCGGTGCCGACGATGACCTGATCGTCCTCGACGGGACGAACTCGGTGTGGAGCACCCTGTTCGACGGGTCGGATGTCGGCCTCACGGTCTCGGCAGAGGATCTGCGAGGGGCGAGCATCCTGGCCAACGGCAACATCTACCTCAACACGCTCGGCAACCACGATGTCGGCGGCGTGACCGGTGACGACAACGACGTGCTCCGGTTCACCGGCACCACCGGTCCGACCACTGCAGGCACGTTCGTCAAGGCCTGGGATGGCGACGCCCACGGCTGGACCGTCAATATCAGCGCCCTCCACGTCGAGCCATGAGTGTTCGTTCCGGTTCTGCCGCCATCGGGACCACAACCGGTGGGCAAGGCGCTACGATCTCGCTGTGCGGAAACCAGGCTGACGGCCTGCCAACGGCGAGGAATGGATACCTATTGGGTGCCGTATCGCGCTGCTCTACGGTGGGTTCGCGGAGCCTCGACGGCTGATGCACGGCGGATTTTTCGGCGGAAGGCACCACGTACCGGTGCGGATATGCAGCGGGAAAGTTGGATCAGTGCACGGGCGAACGGACATCACCACCCTGGCCGAGGAGGGACTCGGGGCATGACGAACCAACGCCGCTTGGGGCGCCACCGCTCGATTTTCTTGGCGCTCGTGCTTCTGGCCTCGACGCTGGCCGGCGTGACCGCCACTGCGCCGCCGGCCGACGCCGGCGTGTTCTTCAACAGCACGGAGTTCACCTACAAGGAGTACTGGGCAGACCACTCGTCGTACACCGGTGGCTGTGACGAGGCCGAAACCACCGGGAACACGTTCTACATCGAGCCCGAGCCCGGCTGCCTGAAAGAGATCTTCCTCGACATCCCGGATGATGTCTCGAATGCCCTTGCCGCCATCATCTACGTCGATCTCTGGCGAAACCGGAAGAACAAGAGCGCCCAGTTCACCATCAACGACTCGCCGAACATCATTCCCAACATCGGTGACAACTTCAGCCGGACGCCGTACACCGCAACCGTCCCGCTGGTCCAGCTCCAGCAGGGCTCCAACTCGCTGAAGTTCCAGGCCGAGAACGGGCCATACCACGTCCACGACGTCATGATCCGGGTCTACTACGACGCGACCAACCCGATCGTTCCCGGCCCGAACAGCGACGTCACACCGCCGAGCGGCGCCCTCACCACGGTGATCGCCCAGGACGGTCCGGAACTGCTCGCCGAGGACGGCGGCCTGCTGCAGGTGGACGGCAACCGGGTGCAGCTGTCGGCTGAGGCCGAGGGTGCGGCCTACGTCGAGTTCCACGCCCTCTACGACGGCTACGACGAAGACAACGACGGCGAATCGACGGACTGGCACAACTTCCTTCGAAACAACTACGGCCCCGGCGGCCTCGAAGACACCGGTTTCGGTGCAACGATCGGCCATATCGGCACCGATACGACCGCGCCGTACCAGGTCACCTGGACCCTGCCCGAAGTTGTCGATCAATCTGATGTGCAGTTCAAGATCCGGGTCGTCGACGACGCAGGCAATGCGGTCGAGGCGGCCGGTGGCATCTCCGAGAAGTTCACCCTCGAGCGCTCCTATGAGGTCGAGGCGTACATGATCCCGAACTTCCAGGACGCCCCGCTCCATTTCGACGGATCCTTCCCCCAGGGTGTGACCCGTGAGATCGAGCTGCCGAGCGACCTGGATTCGGTCGACCGGGCCTACCTGATCGGGAACTACTGGAACAGCCCGGACATCTCGCTCAACGGCTCGCCGCCGTTCCCGGCCTACGTCGGCCAGGAAGACGACTGGGACACCTCGTTCCGCGAGATCGACCCCGCCCTGCTGCTGCCGGGGACGAACACGATCCGTTACAACTACAACCCGCCGGGGTTCGGCGCCATGATCGAGAACCCCGGTCCGCTGATCGTCATCCATCGGGATGCCCCGACCGGCCCGCCGGTGATCACCCTCAACCCGACAGATCGTCTGGTTACCGAAGGTCTGTCGACCACGTTCAGCGCCGGAGCAACCGGTGCCGGCCCGCTGTCGTACCAGTGGGAGCGGAACGGCTCGCCGATCGTCGGTGCGATCTCGCCGACCTACACCACGCCGGCCCTGCTGCCGGTCGATGACGGCGCCACCTATCGGGTCGTGGTGACCAACGGCGAGGGATCGGCCACCAGCACCGAGGCGACGGTCAACGTGGCCCAGAACGTGCCGGAGAACGCGCCGTGGTCGCCGAACCACACGGCATGGGAGTACCGCGTCCCGCTGGTGGTCCAGCCGGACGGTACCGATCACACCGATCGGATCGTGACCGACATCCTCAACTTCACCACCCTCACCGAGGGTCCGGGGGGCGGCGGCTCGGACTTCGACCCGAACTCGATTCGGGTGATCGAGATCGACCCCACCGGCACCACCGTCATCGACGAGAACGTGCCCTTCCAGTTCGACGAGAGCCCCTCCTACGACGCCGGTGACAACGCCCGAGGCGTCCTGGTTTGGCAGTTGACCGGCGCCACTGCCGCCATCCAGCCCCGCTACTACCACGTCTACTACGAGACGGTCGACGCCGCGATTCCGGCGGTGACCTTCCCGACCCAGGTGACCAGGACCGACGTGGTCGACCAGACCTACGACAGCTACCAGTTCACCCTGGCCGATGGCAGCACCTGGATCTATCACAAGGCCGGCGGCGGGTTCGCCAAGATCCTGGACGACGGCGGGTTCGAGTGGGTCGGTTGGAGCCCGGCCGCCGGCGCCGCCGGAGACTTCCGGGGTGTCCCGAACAGCACCAAGCCACCCCTGAACCTGTTCCACCCCGGTCGCTCGGACGCCACCACCGTCCTGCTGAAGGACGGCCCGCTGCGGATCTCGTTCGAGACGACGGCCATCAACAACACCTGGACCGCCACCTGGGCCGTGTACCCGACCTCGGTCGAGATGACGATGACCAAGGCGGCAAAGGACTTCTGGGTCCTGTACGAGGGCGCCCCCGGTGGCGACATCGATGCCCAGGACCAGATCGTCCGCTCCGACGGCGAGGTGATGCCGATCGACGGTGAGTTCGAGGCCGACATGCCAGGCGAGGAGTTCCTCATCGCGGTCGACAGCGATCGCAACCGTGGCTTCTACATCGCCCACAACCAGGACGACGGAGCGGTGGAGTCCTACCGCCTGCTCGACGGTGAGATGGCCATCATGGGCATCGGCCGCGGCGGCAACGGACTCAACTTCCCCTATCTCAGCCCCAAGCTGAACGGTGAGGCCCAGCGGTTCACCTTCGGCTTCACCGACACCTCGGACCCGGTCCAGGCCTCGGCCGAGACCCGGAGCGAGTACAAGGACCTCCAGGTCGCGGTCGGGACGCCGGTCTACCTCGGTGAGCCGCCGGACATCGGCATCCAGGCCACCAGCGACGACTTCACCGCTACCTCCCTGGACCCGATCTGGTCGTATCAGGACCCTCAGGGCGACACCACGCTGACCCTGACCGGGACCTCCCTCCGCTTCGAGATCCCGCAGGGACTCAGCCACGATCTGTCCGAGACGGATGACTTCGCGCCCCGGATCCTCCAGGACGTCGGCGACGAGGACCTCGACATCGTCATCGAGTTCAGCGGTCTACCGACCCAGCAGTTCCAGGGCCAGGGCTTCCTGATGCGCCAGGACGACGACAACTGGATCCGGTTCACGGTCGAGAACCACGGCAGCAACGTTCGGGCCGTCATCACCCAGAGCCTGGCCGGCACGGTGACGGAGCTCCAGCGGAAGGTCTTCAATGGTTCCGGACCGCGGTTCATGCGGGTCATCCGGGACGACGACACCTGGAGCTTCCAGCGGTCGTACAACGGGACCCGGTGGCTGAAGAGCCCGGATCTCGAGATCCCGTTCACGCTGGCCCAACTCGGCGTGCTGGTCACCACGCTGTCGCCGAACGGCGTCGATCCGGCGCCGGCCTACCAGGCCGAGCTCGTCCGGTTCGAGAACCTCCTCGCCGATCCGATCGTCGTCGGCCCTGCGATCACCAACGTGGTGGTCACCCCCGAGAGTCATCGGGCCACCGTCACCTGGGATACCGACATGGCGGCAGACAGCCGGGTCGACTACGGCCCGACCGTCGAGCTGACCGAGCGGGTGGTCGACCTCACGATCTCGAACCAGCACTCGCTCGTGATCGACTTCCTCGAATGCGACACCCCGTACTTCGTTCGACCCCAGTCGACCACCGCAGAGGGGTTGGGGACCGTCGGGTCGGTCGTCTCGTTCTCCACCGCAGCCTGCCCGACCGTCCAGTCGGACGATTTCAGCTCCCAGGCGCTGTCGCCGTTCTGGACCTTCTTCGACCCGGTCGGGGACAGCAACCTCAGCCTCGACGGCCAGAACGCCATCATCTCGGTGCCGGTGGGATCCGAGCACAACCTCTTCGTCGACGAGAACCAGGCCCCCCGGCTCCGCCAGCCCGGCCCGGTCGGTGACTTCGAGGTGGAGGCCAAGTTCGAGTCGGTCCTCTCGAAGGGCTTCCAGATCCAGGGCGTCGTTATCGAGGAGGACGCAGACTCGTACCTGCGGTTCGAGGTCAACCACAACGGCTCGCAGACCCGGTTCTTCGCCACCTCCATCCTGAACAACGTGGCGAGCAACACCGCCAGTGGCTCGCTGCCGACGGCGACGGAGCACTACGTCCGGGTGGGCCGGTCCGGGAACACCTGGACGATGTGGCACTCCACCGACGGGGTCACGTTCAACCAGCTGACCTCCATGGTCGTCGATCTGTCCTCGAACTACGTCGGGCCATACGCCGGCAACACGGTCACCGGGACCGGCACGCCCCCGGCGTTCCTGGGGTCGATCGACTACTTCTTCAACACGGCCATGCCGATCGATCCTGAGGACGGCGGTGGCGGTCCCGACCTGACGCCGCCGACGATCTCCAACGTCGTCGCAACCGCCGGCACACCCGGCATCCACTCCGCAACCGTGACCTGGGACACCAACGAGCCGGCCACCAGCCGGATCGAGTGGGGAACCACGCTGTCACTGTCGGACGGCACGCTGACCGAGATCGACGCAACGACCTCCCATTCGATGGTCCTCGAGCCGCTCAACTGCGGCACCACGTACAACTTCGCGGTGTCCTCGAACGACGCGGCCGGCAACGTCGGGACGTCCCCGACCGCCACGTTCACGCTTCCCGCCTGTCCGACCGCCATCTTCTCGGACAACTTCTCAAGCCAGACGCTCGACTCCCGTTGGTTCATCAAGGACCCCCGTGAGGACTCCCAGGCCACCCTGAACGGCAACGTCTACGCCGTCGACCTGCCGGCTGGCGTTCGTCACGACCTGACCCCGAACAACAACGGGGCCTACCGCCTGATGCAGCCGGTGACCGACGGCGACTTCGAGGTCCACGTCGGTTTCGAGTCTGCGGTGAACTTCCAGTCCCAGATCCAGGGCCTGGTGTTCGAGCGGGACAACGAGAGCCTGATCCGATTCGACCTGTTCAGCGACGGGACCGAGACCAGGGCCTTCGTCGGCATCCTTACCTCCTCCGGCCTCACGGCCCTGGCCAACACGCCGGTCAGCGGCGTCACGCCGAGTCGTCTGCGGGTGGTGCGGGTCGGGACGACCTGGACCTTCGAGCACTCGACGAACGGCGGCTCCACCTGGAACACGGTGTACAGCGGGACGATCGTGTTCCCGGTCGCCCGGATCGGGCCGTTCGCCGGCAACGCCAACCCGCAGGTGGCCAACGTGCCAGCGCACACCGCCCTGATCGACTACTTCTGGACGACGGACGACCCGATCGAGATCACGGACACCGGGACCGCCGCCGGGCCGGAGTTCGTGGTGTTCAACGGTGGCGGTGATCCGTGGCTGGTCGGCGACGACCCGCTGAGCTTCGGTTCGCTGGGTATGGGCCAGCCGGACATCAACGTCCGGGGCCGGGTCACCGACCCGAGCGGCATCCAGTCCCTGACCTATGCGGTCAACGGTGGGCAGACGGTCACGATGGGCATCGGAACCACCAGTTGCCCCATCGGGATCAGCTGCACCCGCCGCCTCGCTCTCGACGGTGACTTCAACGTCGACGTCGACCGGTCCCTGTTGAACCCCGGACTCAACACGATCACCCTCCGAGCGGTCGACAACGACAACGACGAGACCGTGCTCGAAATCCCGGTCGACTTCACCGACGGGGTCACCTGGCAGTTCCCCTACAGCGTCGACTGGTCGACCGTCACCGATCTGAGCGATGTGGCGCAGTCGATCGACGGCCGCTGGAGCAGCCGCGGCGCCACGCTCGACATCGACGAGATCGGCTACGACCGGATCATCTCGGTCGGTGACGAGACCTGGTCGTCGTTCGAGGCCGAGGTCCCGATCACGATCCGCAGCTTCGACCCCGCTGGCTACGAGGCCCCATCCGGCGGTCCGGCCGTCGGCTTCATCCCCCACTGGCGTGGCCATGGTCAGGTCGGGGTCACCCAGCCGAAGTTCGGCTTCTCCGGTCAGCTCGGTGCCCTGGTCTGGTACCGCTACCTGAACGACCTCAACGGTGAGCGGCTCGAGATCCGGGACTCGACCTCCAGCCCGGTGGCCGAGGACTTCAGTGGCAAGACCCTGGATCTCAACACCACCTACATCTTCAAGCTCCAGGCCGAGACCGGTGGTGGGCAGGGCCCGCTGTACCGGCTCAAGGTCTGGGAGCAGGGCACGTCCGAGCCCTCGGCGTGGGACATCGTCACCTCGCTCCCGCCCGGCTCACCGGACAGCGGTTCGCTGGTCCTGGTGGCCCACCACGTGGACGCCAACTTCGGCAACCTCGAGGTCCGGCGGATCACCGCTGCCGCTCCGACGATCACCCCCGACTCCGGGAACATCACCGGCCTGGCCAAGGTCTCGATGTCCACCACCACCCGAGCCGGTGAGATCCGCTTCACCACCGATGGGTCCGAGCCGGACGAGAACTCCCCGCTGTACGAGGCACCGTTCTTCGTGAACCAGCCGACCACGGTCCGGGCCAAGACGTTCCGGAGCGGGTTCGATTCCAGCCCGGAGACCTCCAAGACCTACAACATCCTCCCGCCGCCGGATCGGGTGACCAACGATCTGGAGGCGCTGTACATCTTCGACGAGGACGCCGGGACCACCGTCAACGACACCTCCGGGGTCGGCACGGCGATGGACCTCACCATCGAGTCCGGTGACTACACCTGGCTGCCAGATGTCGATGCGCTACGGATCAACGGCCCGAGCGTCATCAAGACGGCGGCCGGCGTGAACCAGATCAACACCGGGGTGAAGGCCTCGAAGTCGATCACGGTCGAGATGTGGATCGATCCGGCGACGCTCGACACCGGCGGCGCCTCGATCTTCAGCATCGGCCCGGAGACCCCGGGCAACCAGAACCTCGAGCTGTTGCAGGAGGGCCGGAACCTGGAGATGGCGTTGCGAACCGGCAACACCGATCTCGAGGGTCGCCCGACGCTCCTGTCCGGTGCGGTCATACCGGAACAGCTCCACCACGTGGTCTACGTCCGGCGTCCGAACGGCACCGTCCTGGTCTACGTCGACGGCATCCAGGCCTATTCCGGGCTCAAGCTCGGCTCGGTTGCCACGTGGGCCAACGGCTACGGCCTGAGTCTGGCCAACAGCTCGCAGGGCGACTCGCCGTGGGAGGGTGACCTCTACATGGTCGCCGTCTACAGCGACGACCTGACCGGTGCAGAGGTGACCCAGAACTTCCAGGCCGGCCCCTACGCCACCCCGGCCAACTTCGCCCCGAGCGCAGATGCCGGGCCGGATCAGATCGTCGTCGATGGCGCCGGCGCCACCATGGATGCCACCGCCTCCGATGACGGGCTCCCCAACCCGCCGGGATCCCTGACGACGTCGTGGACCCAGACCGGCGGACCGGCCGGCGTGGTCTTCGCCGATCCGTCGGCGGCCAACACCGGGGTCACCTTCCCATCGACCGGCACCTACGTCCTGCAGTGGTCGGTCTTCGATGGCGAGAAGACAACGAACGACACGGTCGGGGTCGAGGTCTTGAGTTCCGGGACCCAGGCTCCGGCGCCGTCACTGGATCCGGCCGAGGGCACCTATCTCGGTGGGGTGACGGTCACGATCAGCTCGTCGCTGTCCGGGAGCGACACCTACTACACGACCGATGGGAGCGATCCGACCACCGCTTCCACCCCCTACACCGGTCCGTTCGACCTGACAACGACCACCACGGTCAAGGCGTTGACGGTCAAGGCCGGCCTCACCGATTCACCGATCACCACCGCGGTCTACACCATCGATCCGATCGGTCGGGCCGAAGATGGCCTGGTGGCCCTGTATCCGTTCAACGAGACCAGCGGCAACAAGGTCGTCGACACGACCGCCAGTCCGCAGGATCTGGTGATCCAGAACCTGGATCGGATCACGCGGGTGCCAAGCGGCCTGCGGATCGATTCGGCGACCCGCCTCCAGACCAATAGTGCGTCGAGCAAGATCAACACCGCACTACGGTCGTCCTCGGAGATGACGGTCGAGCTGTGGATCGACCCGCAGGATCTGTCCCAGACCAATGCGATGTTCTTCGGTCTGTCTGCCAACGGGAACGCCAGGAATCTGGGCATGATCCAGAACGCGGACGACTTCAGCTCCTACGTCCGGACCGGGCAGACCCCGACCGCTGGCACGCCGACCACCGCCACCGGTGCGCTGACCGGGCAGATGACCCATGTCGTGTTCACCAGGGAGACGAACGGCACCACCACCGTCTATGTCGATGGGGTCCAGGTCGCCCAGGGCCTCGTGGCGGGCGGGACCGGTAACTGGTCGTTGAATCACCGGCTCCACCTGGGTGCGGAGCGGAACGGGAGCCGGCCGTGGCTCGGCACCTATTACATGGTGGCGATCTTCGATCGGGCGCTGACGCCGGCCGAGGTCCAGGAGAACTACCTCTTCGGTGACCTGTAGGTCCCGCCGCTCACCGGTCCCCCTATCATCCGTGCCGTGACCAATCGCGTCCGCTTGCCGTCGAGAGTTGTCGGATGATGGACTCGGTCGCGGCCCGTATCGCCATCCTCCTGGCTGGCGTACTGGGCGTGCTTGCGGTGGCGTTCGTCGTCTCCGGCGACGAGGATCCGCTCGTCGCCGGGGCAACCATCGCCGAGCCGGCCTCCGGGCTGGAGGCCTGGGCCTGCCCCGGGGCCAGCGTCGGCGGGGTCGAGTGCGGCTACCTGACGGTGCCGGCGGACTATGACGACCCAGACGGGCCGACGGCCAGGATCTTCGCCGCAACCGTCAGCGCACCGCTGGAGGCGACCGGCCCGCCGCTGCTGGTACTCGGCGATCAGCTCGGCCCGGGCGCAGCCCGTGACTTCGCCGACTGGCGGGTCGCCAACCGGCAGCTCGAGCGGGACATCGTCCTGGTCGACCATCGGGGCACCGGTCTGTCCGACCCCCAGGTCAACTGCAACGACCTCGGCAAGGTCCGGTGGCTGGAGGTCGATCTGTGGAACGATGCCGCCGTCGACCTCAGGCGGGACGAACGTCGGGAGGCCATCAACACCTGCGCCCAGCGGCTGAGCGGCCTCCCCGGTCGTCCGGACTTCTCCCAGGACGCCATGATCGCCGATCTCCAGTCGCTCCGATCGGTCCTCGGTATCGATCGCTGGGTGGTGGTCGGCAGCGGCGAGACGGTCCCGCTCGCCCTGTCTCTGGAGCAGGCGGCGCCGGACACGGTGGCGGGCCTGGTGCTGCTTCGGGCGGCCCCGCTCACCACCGACCCGTTCGGGCAGCGGATCTCCTATGCCGAGGAGGCCCTGGCTGCTGCCCTGACCTGTGCCGGGCCGGATTGCACCCCCATCGAGCCGACCGTGGTCGACGAGGCCCAGGAATCGCTCGGCCAACGTTCGGTCGTCTTCACCGTGCCGGTCGAGGATCGTCAGGAACGGGTTGCGGTCAACCGTGGCAGCCTGTTCTCCTCGCTGTCCCTGGTCGTGAACGATCCGGAGACCCGGGTTGCGCTGCCGAGCATCGTGGCCCGGATGGCCGAGTCCCAGTGGCGGGAGGTCGCCCTGTTGCGGGGCCGCCGGTACCCGACCCATGAGTACGGCGGTGTGTCGGTGCTGTTGGCCCAGCGGTGCCAGACCCCGAAGCTGACCACCTCCGGCCTCGATCTGGCCGACGAGGAACGGCGGCCGTGGCTCGGGCTCCTCGATGATCCGAGTCTCGACCCCGGCGTGTGCCGACGCCAGGCCCGGTCTCTCCCGGACGGCCCGCCCCAGTCGTCGACCCTGATCGTCAACAGTGCCTTCGACTACCTGGCCCCCCGGTCCGCAGCGGGGGAGCTGACCCGGGCATGGCCCGAGGCCGACTCGGTGGTCCTGGTCGATGACGCCAGTCCGGACCTGTTCGACCCGTGCACCTTGTCCGTCGTTGAAGAGTTCCTCGGCGGTTCCTCTCCTACACTTGACAGCTGCGGGTGAGCCCCGGATAGCCGTCGATCCGACGCTCCCGCCTCCTACGAAAGACAACGTGGCGCTGATATGGACCTACGAGAACTCCGAGTCATCCTCAGCAGATACATCCTGGTCGCCGCCGCGGCCTTCTACCTGTGTGTGACTCTCGGTGTGCTGGCGGCGTTCGTGCCGGCAAAGGTCTATGCCACCACCGCCACCATGGTGCTCGAGATCAGTTCCCAGTCCGAGACCGCCGGTGGCGCAGTGCAGCAGGCCAGCTTCCTGCAGACCACCCTGCAGGAGAAGGCCCGGACCCGAACGCTCAAGGAGCGGGCCAGGGCCGACGTGCCGGAGGCGTACCGCAACACCCGGGTCGACATCACCGCTTCCGGACAGTCGAGCATCCTCAAGATCCGGGGCGAGAGCACCTCACCGTTGGCGGCCGAGGCCTGGGTCAACGCGGTGGCGAACCGGCTGGTCGAGGAGCAGCCTCGGGACAGCGCGGTCGTCCTCGGCGTGTTGGATCCGGCCCCGCTCCGGTCCAATCCGATCGCCCCACAGGCCGAGCCAATCATCTTGGCCTCGGTGGTGGTCGGCCTGATCGCCGGCCTATTCGCCGCGCTGGCCGCAGACCGGATCAAGCGGGCGTTCGACACCGCTCAAACGGTTCGGGAACGCCTGGACACCACCCTGCTTGGCGAGGTTCCGGCCATGCGGCGGTTGACCAGGGAACGGCGCCGGCCGATGATCTCGCTGCTGGCCGGAGAGAACTCGTCGTCCGATCTGGTCACCGCATTCGACAACATCCGCACCAACGTCGAGTTCCGGATGACCCAGGTCGGGGCCGACCGGGTGGCGATCGTGTCGCTGAACCGGGGTGCCGGGAAGTCCGTTGTCACCGCCGGGTTGGCCTACTCGATGTCGAACGTCGCCCCGGTGGTCGCCATCGAGGCCGACCTCCGCCGCCCCGCCCTCGGCGAGCACCTCGGCGTTCGTCTCGCCCTCGGCCTCGGGGACATGGCGACCTTCGGCTATGAAGACCTGTTCCTCCAGCCGACGGCACAGCCGAACCTCCGTCTGCTCCCCGCCGGTATCCCGGTGGCCAGGCCGGCCGACATCATCACCTCGACGCTCCCGTTCGCCCTCCAGCGCCTTTCGGACGCCGGCCAGTCGGTGTTCATCGACAGCCCGCCCCTGATCGGGGCGTCGGAGAGCGCCATCATCGTGACCGAGGCCAAGTGGGTCATCCTGGTGATGAGCAACTCCGGAAACGACTTCGCCGGGCTCCAGGAAGCGGTCCAGCGGATCAACGATGCCGGCGGGACCCTGCTTGGTGTCGTGGTCAATCGGGTGCCGCGCCGCCGGTTCCGCCGGCAGAGCTACTCGCCGATCGGCCACCGGCGTCGCCAGCTCGGCACTGAGAACGGGGCCCCGATCCCGACGGTGTCCCAGGACGCCCCACCCGTCGGCAGCCAGGCCGGCGCCTCCTGACCGTCACCTCCCGTTCATACGACGTTCGTTGACCCGATAGTCGTGGTGCGAATATCGTCCGGCCGATGGTGAAGGACGGTCGGGGTCGATATCGCGCCGAGCCGCGGGTCCCAGGCGCGGCCTGGCGGGCGGGAACGCATCGGCGGTGACCGTGTGAGGACCGTTGCCGGCCGGGCGTTCCAGCGATGACCTCGCTCTTCCGACGGGCCACGGCCGAGCTGATCGGCACCGCGTTCCTGCTGGCCGGCGTCGTCGGCTCGGGAATCATGGCGGCCAGACTGACCGATGACCAGGGGTTGCAACTGCTGCAGAATGCGCTTGCCACCGCCGGGGTGCTCATCGCCCTGATCCTGGCCTTTGGGGACGTGTCTGGTGCCCACTTCAACCCGGCCGTGACGCTGGCGGATCTGCTGCTTGGTGGGACAGACAGCCGGACCGCCGCCGTTTACATACCGGCCCAGCTGGTCGGCGGCTTCGGCGGTACGGTCCTGGCCAACCTGATGTTCGACCTGCCGGCCGTCCAGTGGTCGACGACCGAGCGTTCGACCGGCAATCTGGCCTTCGCCGAGGGCGTGGCCACGGTCGGCCTGCTGATCGTGATCTTCGGTGTCGTCCGGTCCCGGACCGCGTCCGGTGTCGCCTTCGCCGTCGGTGGCTACATCGCCGGCGCCTACTACTTCACCTCATCGACCAGTTTTGCCAACCCGGCGGTGACCGTGGCTCGCACCGCCTCAGACACCTTCACCGGTATCGAGCCGGCCTCCGCCGCCGGCTTCGTGGCAGCGCAGCTGGTCGCGGTCCCGGTGTCGGTGCTGCTCATCCGCATCACCCACCCGATCACCGATCGCCAGGAGCTCGACCCATGACGACCCGGATCGGTATCAACGGATTCGGGCGGATCGGACGGCTGGTGGTCCGAGCTCTGACCGACCGTCCCGATCTGGAGCTTGCCCACGTCAACGAGCCGAATGCCGACGCTGCGACCTCGGCCCATCTACTCCAGTTCGACACCGTCCACGGTCGTTTCCACGGCGGGGTCGCCGCAGAAGAAGCAGCGATCACGGTCGACGGCCGCCAGATCACCCACAGCTCCCACCACGCACCGGGGTCTGTCGACTGGATCGGTGCCGGGGTCGACGTGGTACTCGAGTGCTCGGGGGTGTTCCGGAGCACGGAGGCACTGGCCCCGTACCTGGCCGCTGGCGTCGACTCGGTCATCGTCGCCGCACCGGTGCCAGGGGTGCCGAACATCGTGGTCGGCTGCAATCAGGACCACTACGATCCCGCAACCGACCGCCTGCTGACCGCGGCCTCCTGCACCACCAACTGCCTTGCGCCGGTGGTCAAGGTCGTCCACGAGTCGTTCGGGATCGAGCGGGGCGTGATCACGACCATCCATGACGTGACGAACACCCAGGTCGTCGTCGACGCCCCCCATCGGGATCTCCGGCGGGCTCGTTCGGCGTTGAACTCGCTGATCCCGACGTCGACCGGCTCGGCGACGGCCATCACCATGATCTACCCCGAACTCGCAGGGAAGCTGGACGGCGTGGCGGTCCGGGTCCCACTGCTCAATGCGTCCCTCACCGATGCGGTCTTCTCCGTGGCTCGAGACGTCACCGTGGCCGAGGTCAACGATGCGCTCCGGGCCGCAGCCGACGGACCGCTGGCCGGAATCCTGGGATTCGAGGACCGCCCCCTGGTCTCCGCCGACTACACCAATGACCCTCGGTCCGGGATCGTCGACGGGCCGTCGACCATGGTGGTCGATGGTCGCATGGTCAAGCTCCTGGTGTGGTACGACAATGAGTACGGCTACGCCAACCGGATGGCCGATCTGGCCGCCCTGGTGGCGGCGGGGCGTGGTCCGGGGTGAGGCTCCGCAGCTATGCGGTCGTGACCGCCGGCTACTGGGCGTTCACCGTGACCGACGGCGCCCTCCGGATGCTGGTGCTGCTGCACTTCAACCAGCTCGGCTACTCGCCGGTGACCATCGCCTTCCTGTTCCTGCTCTATGAGTTCATGGGGATCCTGACCAACCTGATCGGCGGGTGGGTCGGGTCTCGGACCGGGCTGGCCCGGACGCTGGTGACGGGGCTGGCCATCCAGGTCGGGGCCCTGCTGGCGCTCACACTCCTCCGGGACGACTGGTCGGCTGCGGTCTCGGTCCCGTTCGTGATGGGGATCCAGGCGCTGTCCGGGGTGGCGAAGGACCTGACGAAGATGAGTTCCAAATCGGCGGTCAAGTTCGTTGCCGGTGATGGTGACGGCCGGCTGTTCCGGCTGGTGGCGGTGCTGACCGGATCCAAGAACGCCCTCAAGGGTGTCGGGTTCTTCATCGGCGCCGCCCTGCTGGCCTGGATCGGCTACCGACCGGCCCTCTCCGTCCTTGCCGGACTGGTCGCCGCAGCCCTGGTCGCCGTGCTGGTGCTGCTCGACGAGGACATCGGTCGAGCGTCGAAGAAGCGGACGCTTCGGGCCGCCCTGTCGCCGTCGACCGCCATCAATCGCCTGTCGGCGGCCCGGTTCTTCCTGTTCGGCGCTCGGGACATCTGGTTCGTCGTCGCCTTGCCGGTCTTCCTCGACGACGTCCTCGGTTGGTCGTTCGAGGGGATCGGTGGGTTCCTTGCCGCTTGGGTGATCGGGTATGGCATGGTCCAGACGGTGGCCCCCCGCCTGGTCCGTGCCAGCGGCCGGGATCTCGGGGCCGAGGTCGGGGCGGCCCGGACCTGGGCCCTCGCCCTCGGGGTGGTTGCCGCCGCAATCGCCGCTGCGGTCAGTCTCGACCCCGACGGCGGGGCGGGACCGGTTGCAACCATCGCCATCGTCGGGGGGCTGCTCCTGTTCGGCATCGTCTTCGCCCTGAACTCGTCGCTCCACTCGTTCCTGATCCTGGCCTACAGCCAAGGTGATGCGGTGGCCACCGATGTCGGCTTCTACTACTCGGCCAACGCCGCCGGCCGGCTGGTGGGGACCCTGCTGTCCGGGGTGCTCGCGCTGGTTGGCGGCTTGGAGGGGGCGCTGTGGGGTTCGACGGCGTTCCTTGCGGTCGCCTGGCTCCTGACCAGGCGACTGCCGACCACAACGGAACCGGTAGCGACCGTACCGGCCGGGGTCGACTGATCGGTTGTTTCGGTCCGGCGTGGATCAAGGCCGGGGATGATTCCCCCAATCTGGCCACCGGCCTTGCAAAACCGGTGTCCGCTTGCCTAGGTATGTGCCTGGGTACGAGGAATTCGAAGGTTTTTCTGGCGGCTGCGTAACCAAACCGCCTGGTCGTTCGCTTGAGTAACCAGGGGTCGTCTGTCCCGATGGCCTTCTGAGCCCCCGTTCGGGGTGCGAGGAGACGACATGGCCACTCCAGTGAAGGCGAGGACACGGGAGCAGGGGATACTGGCCGTGGTCGATGGCGCCAGCGTCGGCGACGAGCACGCAACCAACGAGCTGGTGCAGCGATGCCTGCCACCGATCGGCGCCTACCTCCGCCGCCGGGGCGCCGAGCACCCGGAGGCCTTGGCCAACCAGGTCCTGAGCGAGTTCGTCAGCGGCATCGATCGGCTGACGTTCGAGACCCCCGAGCAGATGTGGCACTACCTCCACTCCGCCGCCCGGAGCCGGTTGATCGACGAGCAGCGCCGTCGCCGTCCGGATGTGTTGCCGATCGACAACATGGACCCGGCAGACGAAGACGCCACCTCGTTCGACGACGGCGTGGTCCGCCAGATCTGGATCGACGACCTGCTCGACGGCCTGACAGACGAGCAACGAGAGGTGATCGAACTCCGCTTCCTGGAGGACCTGACCCTGGAGGAGACCGCAAACCGGACCGGCCGGTCGGTCAATGCGGTCAAGGGGCTCCAGCACCGAGCGATGCGGGCCCTCGCTGCCGCTGCGGTCGCGGCGGCCGTGCTGATCGTCGTCGGTTCCCTGGTCCTGCTCTCCCGGTCGTCCCAGAACATCCGGTCGGTTGACCCGGTGACGCCGGTCGACCCTCCGGACCAGACCGTCGAGGACGGCCAGGGGACCAACGGGGACGGGCTCGTCACGGAGGGCGGCGCCGACCGGGACGGACTGGACACCGAGGGCGGGGCGACGCCAGCGCCCGCCGAGGCCGGGCCGACGGTGACGACGATCCCGGCCGACCGGCCGACCCTCTCGGTCGTCGATCCGGGCCTCGACGGAGACACCGACGTGGGGCAGAGGCCGTCGGCGACCGGGACTGCGCTCCCGCCGGCCACCGCGGGCTCGACGACGACGTCGGCCCCGGTGGCGTCGACCACGACCGTTCCGCCCCCGCCGACGATGACTGCGGCCTCGACCTCGACCGTCCCGACCACATCGACGCCCGAGGGCGGTCCGGGGATCACCGTCCCGTCAGACAGCGACGGCCCACCGTACATCGATCTGGGTGTCTTCGATGTGGCGGGAGACCCGGACCGCTACCTCGATCCGGCAGCCTTCACCGTCCTGGAGGAACCGACCTTCGGGGTGCTCCACCTGGTGGTGCCGAGCAACCGGCGGCCGGAGCTGCGGTTCTATCCGACCGGTTCCGGGCAGGGTTCGGCCCGGTTCGAGGTCTGCTCGATCGATGGCTCGTGTACCCAGCGGACCGTCCTATTGATCAGTGTCTGGCATGCCGACCAGGACCTCTGCGCCGGACGGACGCCGACGATCGTCGGGACCCCAGGTGATGATGTACTGACCGGTACGGCTGGCAACGACATCATCTTCGGCGGCGACGGGGACGACCGGATCGACGGGGGTGGCGGTGACGACATCCTGTGTGGCGGCGCCGGTGACGACGTGCTGGACGGGGCGGAGGGCAACGATTTCCTCGTCGGTCACGAGGGCATCGATGACCTCCGCGGTGGGCCAGGGAACGACCATCTCTTCGGGGCCGTCGGCGGCGATCTCCTGTTCGGCGGCGACGGGGAGGATCGGCTCTACGGCGGGGACGGGGAGGATCGGCTGGACGGTGGAACCGGGCCGGACCTGCTCTACGGCGAGGACGATGTCGACCGTCTCGATGGCGGTGCCCAGGGCGACCGGCTGTTCGGCGGTCCGGGCGGCGACCTGCTCGACGGTCTCGGCGGTAGTGACTGGCTGTTCGGCCAAGCTGGGGACGACCGGCTGTTCGGTTCGGGCGGCAACGACCAACTGTTCGGTGGCACGGGAACGGACGATCTGGACGGCGGGGTCGGCGACAACGTGCTGGTCCAGGGGCCGGGTGATCCGGCGGCCGGGTAGATCGGCCCGCCGAGGTCCCCGCCGGGCCTGGGACCGGCTCCGGCACTACGCTCTGGCCATGGGCTCGGACCGCACCTCCTCACCGGAACGCCGGCTCGGACGAGGCGTCCGGCGGGGCATCCTGGTCCTCGCCGGCCCGCTGGCGCTCGCCGGTCTGATCGTGGCCTGCGGCGGGGGAGCGGTCGACTCGGGCGAGGCGGGCGGTGCCCCCTCGACCACTGCGGCGCCGTCCGCAGCCACCGACACCGGCGACATCGAAGGCACGGAGGACGCCGACGGGGCGACCGACACCACCGAAGCGGCCGGGTCGGAAGCCGCCGAGACCACGGCGACCGAGCCGTCACCGGTCGATCCGGTCGTCTTCGCCGATGACTTCGGGACCTCGATCCAGCCGATCTTCGCCAACCGGTGCGGGGCCTGCCACAGCCCCGGTGGGCCGGGGAGCCCGCATTGGCAGCTCGGCACCGCAGCCGAGCTGGCCGCCGACCACACCGGCCTGGCCCAGGTCATCGGGACCGGGTACATGCCGCCGTGGCCGGCCGCCGGGGACAGCCCGGCGTTCCATCAGGATCGGAGCCTCCGCCCGGACCAGATCCAGGCTGTGCTCGACTGGTCGGCGGCCGGCGC